>JABWAU010000027.1 GCA_013360875.1 Anaerolineales bacterium
TGAGAGGCATTCGTCAAGAACCGGTCAAAGCGACGGAAGGGTAATCCGGGAGGATGTGGACGGCTATTCCCGTCAGATCAAACCGAAAAACAGGAAGTATCCACTCGCAGGATAGGGTATCATCGAGCATGCAAGAGAAAGGGTGAGTAAATGAGAAATATCGCTTTCAACCCCGTGAAGATGTCTTCGCCGATGCAAATTTGGAGGTCTGACATACCCTCCTTTGGTGAAGATGCAAATTGCTTGATTTCCCTAATAAGACAACAAATAGTACAAGTTTCGCCTCTACCTGTCGGGACTGTATACTTTGGAGTTTCAATTAGAGACGGTCGCCCAGTACTGTTGGATATAAAAACTCCGAATCCGGGTTCGATTTTGCTCTGCGGAGATCGATCTTCAGGGAAAACAGCTCTGTTGAAAGCGGTTGCATCGGGTATCACGTATGTTTTTGATTCTCAAGATGTTCAATTTGCTATCGTAACCTCTGCTCATTATTCGGAATGGCAGGGATGGAAAAATTTGCCGCATTGCGCCGGATTGTTCTCATCTAATCATGGAATTCTCACGGATATTGTCGATGCATTGGTCGTTTGGACGAGTTGTTCAAATGCAGGCCAGACGTTATTGCTGTTTATTGACGGATTACGCATGGTTGATCTCTGGGGCAAAAAGAGATACAGCCTCCTGCAAGATTTGCTAACCTTTGGTCCGTATCAAAACATTTGGCCCATAGTCGCAACCGATGCCGAAAACTTTAGCAAGCTTGCTTCTTGGGGAAGTTGCTTTGGCAGACATTTGTTTTCCATGCCAGGATGTGGGGATTCGGTTTTTGATTTCGAGTTTGCAATGAGGGAAGATTCAGTTTGGTGTCCGTTTTCGATTTTGGGCAGTTCAGATTTGGTAAATTTTGCCTGAAGTGTAATACTCCCCTTTAAAACACTCTTGGTGATCTCCTTTGTGTAGAGACCACCAAGAGTGTTTCACGATGAAACGGTGTGCCGAGGGGGAGAATTGAACTCCCGACCAAGGGCTTATGAGTTAGCCTCACGATGGACAAAAATTTTTGACCGTATATATGTGAGAAACACGATGTTTTATGGCGCTCTTGCCTATATATGGCGGTGTTTTTGGATGATTATCACTTTGATAATCCCCTGCACATGAAAGTGCACGTAGGTGAATCTTATAACAAGGTGGGGTTTTCGTCAAGAATTCGATTCAAGAGAAATTGAAAAGGTAACATCAAAGCGCTAAAACAACTTCAGGGTCGTCCTGATATTTCAGAAGACGCAATCCTTCGAGACGCAACGCTTCGGGGAAGAGGGTTTTGTAGATGTTGCAATTCGGCGACTTGACATCGTAGCGCCCCGTCGCACGATACGTTGCCAGCGGACAGCCGCCCGCACACCAGTATTTCCACTCGCAGGTTTTGCAGCCTTCCTTCTCTTCCACTGAGATGTTCTGAATTCCAATCTGGTCGGCGCGGATGACTGCCAGCGGGTCAGCGACATGGACATCGGTAATCGGCTTGCGAATGTGCATCTGGCATTTGGCGACCTGTCCGTGCTGATCAAAGACCAGATAGTTCTGCCCCACCCCGCACGTATGGGTGTGCGACACAGACATATTCGCCCGGTCAATGATGCCGCCGAGAAAGGGGCGGCGCGGTAGGTTTTCTTCGATGACCTTGAAGGCTGCCAACATCCCACTGATAATTTTTTGTTCATCTAAGCGCATGTCTTCATGTGAAGCCGAGAGTTCGTTCTCGCGGTAGAAATTCAGACTGAATGGCAGGTCACGTTCCAAAATCCACGCCATGACATCGGGCAACCCGTCCGCTGTTCGGCTGCTGACCGTGATGGAGATGTTGGGCGTCAGTCCGTTGGCAAGCGCCAGGTCAACGGCTTCGGCGACATCCGCAAAGGAGCCGCGTCCGCCCGCGTAACGGCGGTGCATATCGTGGTGCGCGCCGAGCCCGTCCAGCGAAATCATCAGCCGCAAGCCAAGCAATTTCAGCGTTTCGACCATTTCAGCAGTAAGCAATGTCCCATTGCTCAAGACAACACCCTCGAGTTCAAGTCCATGCTCTTCGGCTAAAGATTGAGCGTAGTTGTGCAATTCCACAATCAAAGGAAAACGCAACAACGGTTCGCCACCTGCGTATTTGAGTTTCACCTGCTTAAAGCCATTGGCAAGTGCCGAGCGGAAGGTCGCGTCAATCGCGGCGCGGCCCGTTTCGGAAGTCATGTCCTCGCGGACGTGAGGCAGGTAGCAGTAGTCGCAGCGCAGGTTGCAGCGGTCCGTGAGGTGGAGCCAGGCGGTGAGGGGGGAGGAGGAGGCGGGAGAGCAGTCTTCTTCGCCCGCAGCACATGCACAGCCACAATCCTCCTCAGAAGCACAGGCGCAATCTTGATCGGCAGGCTGGAGAAAACCCAGTGAGGCAAGTTGGATGGCGATCTGAGTGCCATACTTCTTGTTAATGGAAAGCCCAGCAATTGCATTCTCGATAGAAGCAGGCTTCTCAAACGAATGAAAAATCTGTTCTGCCGTTTGATTGAGAATCAACAAACCTTGCGAATCCCCAGCCGCATAAGCAGTAAATTCATCTGCCAGTGGAATTCCGATGATACTGGGAGATCGTTGATAAATTCTGCCAGACAAGCGGAACGCCGAAGCGTTATAAGTTTGCGCGCCACCCGCGCAAGCGCAGTCTTCTTCTCGCACAATATTGCCATGAGCGGTAGAGCGCAGAAAAGAGACATTTTCACATGCACAGTCATCTTCAAAGTATGGCGGGCTGTTCTTTGCCCGTATCAATTCAGGAGAATTTTTCATAGGTATACTCCTCTGAGAGAGCAAGACGTAAAGCAGAGAGGTCAAAGTCATACTCTCCAATGATTTGTTTGAACGCATCACCGACCAAACCGCTTGGGATATCCAACCCTTTCAGTATTGCAACAATTTCCCGCGCCTTTTGTTCAAGGTAATTCGGCAGTTCCGAAAAGAGACGGAAATACACAAACGAACTTAGCATGCATCGAATTCCATCCAAAACCTGCAACATGTCATGAGGCGCACTTTGCCGCGCCATCTGGATCTTCATCATTCCTTCCCGCATCTGGATTTTGGCTAAAGAAAACCAGTAGACTTCGCCTGGGCGAGGTTCTTTTTTGGCGTTGGTCAAATTAAATTCGGGCGGTATCAATGCCCTGCAGTTTTCCAAGTTTTTTCTGGCTTGTTCAAATTCCCCCCAATCCAAATACAACTCGGCAAGGTCGTCGAGAGTATCCACCTGCTGAAAAAGCATCTTCTTCTCTTGCGCCAACTTCAACGCCTGTTCCTGGTGATCCAATGCTTGTGCAAATCTTTTTCGAGCACCTTCTTCATCGTGCAGCGATTTGAGAAGCTGCGCCCAATCCCTATTCAAGCACCCCAGCTCGTTCAGCGCCTCCCACAATCGAAGCGGTTCAACGTCCTTGAATACTTCTTTTGCCTGCTCAAAGTATTTTTCTGCTTCCGCATACGATTTTAAGGCTTGCTCTGGAGCACACTGGTTCGATGCCCAGCATCCGCCCCTCTTTCGCAAAATAAAACCAAGCGCATTACATGCCAGTCCGATTCCTCGAGGAGCATTGATCTCACGGAAAATACTCCATGCCAATTCGCAATCCCGCTGACCGCTCGTGCTGCCTGGGTTATCCAAAGCCCTGATCAGCCCGCGTGTGTTGTAACTCAATGCGATAGGATAACGTTGTCCTAATTCCAGCCGCTTGGCGAGCGCATCTTCAATTGCATCTTTTGCGCCTGGGATATCGCCTAAAAGCGCCAAAACAAAAGCCAGGTTGTTTTGGGTAAAGGCATATTCATCGGGGATCTCGGCTTTCTCATAGAATGGGAGGGCTTGGTGATAATATTCTGCTGCTTTATGATAATGACCATTGGAGCGTGCTAAATAACCAAGGCGGTCGTAAGCATAGCCTGTTAAACGATTCCAAAGCCACCAAAGAGGCTGATTATGTCCAATTGGCGAATCGCTCAATTCTCGAAGAGCATGCTGAAAAATCTCCTCGATTTGAATTTCGGGTGCGGTCGCTGAATAGATCAACGATTCGCCATAATATACTCGTAATGATGCCCAAAAGATTGGATGAGCCTTCGCAATATTTTCCTTTAGTTTGGTCATATTTTCTTCAGGTAGATTCAGTACACGCGGCCGAGCACTTGCAGAAAAGTTGTCAATGAATTCAAGTTCGAAAATAGTTTCCACAACATTAATTGCTTGATCATATTGTGCCTGTCTAATCCAACGTTTTATCCACCTTGTAATGCTATCTTGGAGAAAAACTGTTTCTGCAACGCTGGAATCTTTTACACCCTTGTGGATGGAGTCGTTGCGCATATAAACCAATACCTCATTTCGCAATTGAGTATCCAACTCTATCTCATAGCCCTTAATGGCAACATCGCTCCAGCGAACATAATTTTGATAAAAAGCCCGCAGGAAATTGCAACGCAGATCATAATAAAGGGTATTAATGATAACTTTTTCCCAAAGTGCGCGATCTTTTCTATCTGAAGACTTTTGCTTCTGATAGTAGTCTAGCAATCGTTGGAACCAATACACTCTCTCATCTTCTGGGTATGACATAAAACCATCGAACATCTCGTACAGCGCATCGTGCAGGAAGAGTTCGGTTTCGCCATACCTTTTTTTTGTCAATGTGGAACGTTCAGCATCCTCCAGCCGTTTTGCGCATTCTTCTTCAGACCACCCTTGTCCTAAAAAATGGAGCAAATCTGCTGTTAACCCTTTTCGTGCCAGCGCCAGGAAGAAGAAATGACGCCTAGCTGGATTTTCACCATCAAAGAAGGCGCGAACAATTTTCTTCCCCACTTCAGAGTCATTCGCATCCAGTTCATTTCCAAAAATATCGGGAGACCGAAGGACTAATTCAACCAGCAAAGCCACGTGAACGGGCAGGCCGCTTGTTGCCTGCCATATCATGGCGGCGTTCTGAGAAAGCAAATCGGCAATCGGGCGCGGCGCCTTTCGAGTGTAAACTTTTAGAAGATCTGCGGTATCAGCTTGAGTCAGCCCAGGGATGGGAATGGATTCAACTCGTCCCACGTGAATCGAGTTGATCCTTTCAATCTCATGTTTCAAGTCTTCATGGAAGCGCCCAGCCAGCAAAATGACTGCGTTTTCAGCCTCCTGGCATAAGTCCAGCAGCCACCATTTTACCGAAGGACTCTCTCTTCCTTCTCCCAGTCCAAAAGTTCGTTGTATCAAATCCTGCTCTTCGCCAATATTTTCAAGCGTGTCGAATGCAAGTACAGTTCGGTGTTTGGATGTGTATTGATTGAATTCCTCGATAAACAGTTGGTTGACTCGGGCGATTTCCGTTCGAATCAAGGCTTCGGATGAAGCGGAAAAGATGCCTTCGCGCCGATTGCTTTCAAACGAATCTTTTGCATTCCGATATTTCGAAAACCATTGACGGCGTGGGTCTAACTCCTCGATGATTGCCGATTGAAGACGCAGAATATTATGCAAATCGGTATGATAAAGGTCGAAAATGCCCGCCCAGCGCAGCGTCGAAATGGAATAGGCGATATTTTTGGCTTCTTCCAGCAAGCGAGTCTTACCTGCCCCGCCAGAGCCATTGAAATAGATCACCCGTGTATTGCTTGCATTGAAGGCATCGCGAATAGTGCGCAAGGCAGATTCTCGATTCACGAGACTCCCCTTCAAAGCAAATGCAGGAACATTCTTACCGCTCTTGGCTGCATTCCTCACCTGCTCTAAAATTCTTTTTGTGGCGGGAATCCCATACTTAAAAGCATTTTCCACTGCCAGTTGAATGGCGGTTTTAACAACTTCTGTGGTTAAATCCTGGGGAAACATCAAATTTCTCCTCCCATCATTTTGTCCGTCTGGACAAGGATCGCTTGAAATCGTAAATTGATTGGTACGGTTTTCAGTGCCTCGCCCCCTGCGTGCAAGCGCAGCCCCTCAACATGGAATTGCTTTGGGGTTCCCGCCTGACTGTGTATACATGCACAATCGTCTTCCTCGAAGCGGCGTGGTACCCCGACAAGTAGGACCATAGAGTCCATACTGCCTCCCTTCCAGTAGTTTAAATTATACAGGATATAGAAAGAAAATAACACAGCGACTTTTGTACCAGTCGCTGTGTTGTCTAAACAGAAACGAAAAGCCGCTTTTACGTCGTTTGCCAGAGGGCGCGGTTGATGAGGAAGGTTTGGATGACAGAGCCTTGTGGATAGAGTTTTTGAATTTTATGACAGATGACTCGCATCTCGGCTGCATTGAGTTGTTTCAGGCGATCTGAAATACCATCCTTGGCTTGCCGAAAGCCTTGGTAGTCGGCAGCAAACCTGCTGTTGTAGTCCAGGGCAAGAGCATAGTTTTCGGCAGCCCTTTCAAGGAGAGATTGGACCTCTGAAGAAATTTGTTTCGAAATGCGTTGCGTTGTTTTTTTCTCATGGTCGCGTTTCAGCAGGAACTGACGAAAGGCAAGGTGCCCCCGAAGTGCAAGCAACTTTCCCTTTTGCGCCCAAACCTGAGGTTGTTTTTCCATTTCTGCATCTGGAGGAAAAGCATCTTCAGCAGATTGGATGGCTTTCCAAATGGCATGAGCGTCGGTCACCTCCTCATCCACTTCGAGCATGTAAAACTCCAACCACGCTAAATTGACCCGCGCGTCCACGTAGCGATAAATGAGTCTCGCCTCCTTTGCCAATTCAGCCGCTTTGTTCAAGGCATCCTCGCTCTCCCGTCGCAAGCGCTTCGGATCGTCTCCTCCCTGCGGATTTTGTTTGAGCCTCCAAACCCAATCGCGGCAGGCGCAGCCAATTTCAATCAACGCTTCTACTTGACGGGGTTTTTCACCTGACTCTGTAAAAAGTGCAGATGCCTCGCGGGCATAATCGCGCGCCCGCCGCAATAAATCAATGCGCTCTTCTTCGGGGATCAGTGGTGGAATCATACCTGCATAACGCCGTGAGGCTTCCGCCAGGGTGACCAGCGCCATACCGATGCCGCGTTTATAAGAAAAGGCGCGGAAGATGGCAAGGGCTTGCTGAGAGTTCTCGCGCGCGTCTCCATACTGTCCTTCGTGCACCTGAATCGCCGCCAGCGTATTCAAACTTAGCGCCACAGGCACTCGTGGACCTAGTTCCCTTCCTAACCGTAATGCGTCCCTTACATTGGAACGCGCATCGTGCCATTCACCCATTTCCCCTTGTGCAAAGCCCATGTCATTCATTACTGTTGCCATTTCTTTGCGAAGATCAATTTCGCGCAATAAAACCGCCGCCTTTTGATATTCGTCAACCGCATCTTTCATAAAGCCCTGCACACGTTTGAGATAACCATGCACGCGGTGCGCCAGCGCAGCGGCTGCCTTTTTGAGCCAGAGCATTGTATCGGGAAAGAGCAGATCGGCAAACGGCTGATTGACTTCCTCGTCAAGCAAAAGGGAATACGCCTCCTGCAAATGCGATTCTGCCTCGGAATAATCGTTCCCTGCGCCGCGCATGATGTGCAGGCTGGCGGTCCAAACCTGAGCCAACGCAAACAAAACAGGGAATTTGGAACGCCACTTTTTCTCGATGGTCTCGATGAATTTATCTCCTTCTGTCAGTCCATGTTCATAAGCAGAACGCGCCCAATCTCTTGCAATCGGGCGAACTTTCAGGCTGGCGAGAATCAGCTCGATGGAAATATCCTTCTCCAGAATTGGAGCAGGCGGTCTGCTCAGGTAGGATAATAATTCTGCCTGAAGTTGCAAGTCCATCTGCAGGTCACGCGCCATAATCGCCTCGTGAGAGAAGCGATAGTACGCGCGGAAGCCGCGCCCCAGATCATAGCGCAGGTAATAATACATCGTCTCGGCAAGGAGAGTTTGGTACTGTGTATGTACCTTCCCCAATTCCTCCATGTTGAGGCTTTCTCTGCCCTTTTCCTCCACAGGGGCATAAAGTTCATTCAACCGCTGAGTAATACGTCGGCGTTGAATTTGATAATACTTCTTGATGGCTTCAAAGGCTGTTTTTTGCGTCTCAGCATCATATCCATAATCGTACACATGCCGCTGGAGCAGTGCATACATCTCATCGTGAAGAAACACGCGCTGATCTTCAGGGCGAATCTTGACTACGGAAAGTTTGCGAACATCCTTCAATCGTTGGCGCGCTTCTGCGTGTGGAATGTTGAGCAAGGCTGCCAGCATTTCTTCATCCGCTCCTTTGGGAACACGCCCCAAAGCGAGGAGGGTTTCTCCTAATTCCCCTTCCCGAAGGCGGTTGAGGAGAGCCTCTTCATAGCGTCTGCGATCCTCCTCGCTCAACCTTTCAGGCGGCACCTCCCGCAGCATCGCTTCCACATCGCCTTCGCCCGGGAAACTCAAATAGTCCACCAGCAGGGAAAGCAGGATGGGGCGGCCCTGTGAATAGTCATGGGCGCGTTTTTTTTCGTCAAGAGGAAAATTTTTCAAACGCTCAGCCAGTTGATAATCCTTTTCCTTCTCGAGCAATTTCGCCACTTCATCAAAATACTGCAGGCTTTCATCAGGGTTGAAAGAGCCGACTTCAATCTCTTCGACCGCAACCGATTTTTGTGCTTTCATTCCTTCCACGGCAGGCTTCGCTTCTTCACGCCCTGCGGTAAAAATGACCACGTTCTCCCAGGTCGGCAAATGCTCGATAAGCCAATTCCATGACTCGGCAAGTGGAATCTCATCCGACCAGCCAGGCAAGCCATAAACCACGCGTTCGGCGGTATCCAAGGCAAGTACGATGCGCTGTTTTGCGCTCAACTGTCTAAAATCCTGCTCGAACTTCTTTATGGCATCTTCGCGCTGTTTTTCCAACTCCACCACGTCGCCACTTAGACGGGCGCGGTTGAGCGCCTGATAAGCAGACTGATAGACTTGAAAGCTATCGAACGGCGGGGTGAGAATTTCAAAGATGGCATTCGCCAATCCAATCGGCGTGTGCAGACCAATGTGATAAAAATCCATCAGCTCTTCAGCCACGCGGCAATTTTCAATATTCCGCGCCATTTCGAGAACCTTTTGCAGCAGGCGCGTTTTACCGATCCCGCCGACGCCGTGGAGAAAGACCAGGCGGGGAGCAGGCGAGGGGTCTCGCAGGATGCGCCCAAATTTCTCCAAAATATCCTGCCGCCCAACCAGTTCGGGCGTGGCCCATAACCCCGTATATCGTTCAGTGTAGGGAGAAGTCATGACATAGCCTCCTCAGGTTTTCGCTCTGGACAAGGCTGGGGGTCCCTGATTCCCGCTTTGGATAATGCTTTAGCATGTTTTTCTGCAAGTTCCTCAAAGAAGGGACGGAAGCGCTCCATCGAGCGTTCCTCCGCCTGTGCCTTGAAGTGACAATAAGCGGCTTTTTGCAGGCGAATCCAGGCTTCTTTATCTTTGATGGGAAAATATTGTCTCAAGATATTTTGTACAGGTTGATTCATCTCATAGCGGCCGTTTTTCCAGGACACCAGGCGGGTCTCGTTCATTTTGCGGCAAATGGCGCGGCCATCCTCTTTTTTATCGCTTTGCTTGTAGGCTTGAACCATGACAGCGGCTTCCGTCTCGCCAAATCCGTCGAGCGGGCAAAGCGCCTCGAAATATTCCCGCACCTCAGTGCGCTCATAAGCGGGGATGACTGCAAACAAAATATCCGCCGCAATGTCCAGCGCCTCGGCACGGTCTTTGACACGGGCTAATTGCTCGGTAAAAAGCGGCCAGCCCAAGCCGATATCATAGATTTCATTGACGGAAAGAGCAGAAGATAAACCGAATTTTTTCAATTGTTCTTTGATTTGATCTACCGTAAATTTCCCCAGCCCAAAACGGATCGCTTCGATCAAAAACGGGACTTTCCAAGGATAGGGCCGTCCCCGCCCAGTGACAATGACAAAAAAGTTGCTCAGGGTAAGAAGATTGCCCAGAAAATGCGTTTCCAATTGTTCGAGTAAAAACCAGTCGCTTTCGTAAGCCGAGTCAAGGATGAGAACGAAGCGGGAATCCACGTGGCTTTGAACATAGCGGCGGATTGAGTCAACTTTTTCCGCTAAGTTTGGATTGGGCGGCAACTCAATTTTCAAGCTTTTTATAATCAGTTCAAGAAATTCATCCAGTGTCAATTTTTCGCCTTCGCGGACAAAACGTTCGTTGGCTTGCGCTTTATCCCCCTCAGGGTGATAATTTTCTCCTGCACTCCACAAACTAAACAACCAGGATGTGACTCCTGTTATTTGTTTTTTGAATATTGTTCGCTGTAAATGCAGCGAGAACCAGCTCTTCCCTGCCCCGCGATCGCCGTCTATCACCACTGCCCTCACGCGCGGCTGCGATTGTTTTAGCAAATTTATTATTTGATTTATTTCCTCGTCTCGGTCAACGAATTTATCAGGAGCATAAGGAGATGATGACGTATTGGATGTCTCTGCCATGACGGCTTCCTCCTTGGAGTCTATCGCCCTAGCCCTGGGCGATGGAGGCTAATTCTTTGGTGATGTGCGCCTGTTCATTGCGATACCAGGCAATCGCATTTTCTATATCTTCGATTCGGATTTGCCTGGCGGCGGTCGGATTCCCGCCCCAGCGCATTTCATACTCGAACAGGACCTGCCTGACCAGAGTCAACGCTTCGCGTGGGAGCGGGTTAACAACGCGCGCCAGTTCGAGTTCCAGGTCCTGACCCGAGGGGAGCGCGCTGACCGCGTTGAGCGAGGCAAATTTCCCCTCGGTCGCGACGTAGACGCGTCGGCGGAGCATCTCAGCAAGCGCGGCGGCGTCCCATTTCAAATCTATCTGGCTGAAAACTGACCATTGCTTTTCGAGCCGTTCCCGTAAGTGAGCGCGGATTTCCTGCGGTAAAAATCCTTTGACGAAGATACGCGAGGTGGTCCATTCGGGCGCTTTGGCAAAGAGTTGCACCAGCGACTGCGCCGCAAACCCAGGCGAGGAGGCGAGTTCGGGGAAGCCATCCACGCCATCGAGCAAAATGTAGACGGAGCGGAACCCCAAATCACGGGTGATCCAGTTCATTACCTTTTCGAAAACCAGGTGAATGGAAGAACTGATTGGAAGCCTTTCCCCCTCAAGATGTTTTTCGAAGATCTCACAAACCAGGTCCAATAATGACGCATCTGGTAATTGATGCAGAACATAAGACTTGTCCAACTGCGCGGCTACAATATCTGTTTGATGGCTTTCGCGAAGCGTCGCGAGATAATAATCAAGGTTGGGCACCCAGGCGGCGATAAATTGAACAAGGTGCGCTTGCAGCGGTGTTGACGCTCTTAAAAGAATCAACGGGTAATAAGTAAAAGCTAAAAACAAAGCATGAGCGGAAGAATGAACGATTTTTTGAAGATGATCCTCGAGAGTGGAAAAATTGCTGTTGGCAAAATAATGGGGCAGATGATAATGGATGGGGAAGGGTTGGTATCCCCCGCCTCCCGTCCAGCAGGCACGCGAGGTGTAAATCCTCAAAGCTGTCTTGCCGCCGCCAGGAGGAGAGAAAATCGTGGCGGGTGTCTCGCCCCATGCAGCAGAAAAGGCATCATGACCGATTAAATAGCGATTGAGATGGGGGTCACGTGAAGCCTCATCGTATTCGAACGGATCAAACCGAAAGTCAAAATGGTTGAGCCAGATTTTAGCCATAACACCTGCGAAATCGTTTCGCGCAAAACATAAATGGGGCGTCTCTGCGCCCGTTTCTCTTATTTATCCCTTTTTCAAAATGCAAAAATGACTTCGGATACAGATTGTATAGAAAACCTGCCACAAGGCAATTACACCTGCCTGTTATTTATCTCACAAGCATCTCACATTGCGTTTTCAAGGCGGATTTGCCCCTTACCCCGCTCGCTGATGATGTAAAGCGGCGCCACCCCGTCGCGTGTATCCCATTCTACATCTTTCCGAAGGCGGTACAACGCCGTGTCCAACGAACCTTCCCAGCCCTTAACATCCTCCCAGTTGGCGTCATCTTTACTACGCGGTTCATAGTCGAGACCTTTGTGGGCGCGGTAGTAGAGTTCCGATTTTGTGCAGGGGCGATAGCGATTCTCGTAGAGATAGCGCAGAAGTTTGTAGCCGATCCCCGCCAAAGCCGCCTCGCCCCAGCCGATGAACACGCGCCCCGTCTCGAGGTCCAGACGAAGCGGCGGCGGGGATTGACGATAGGCATCCAGCCATTCATGCTTTGTGATGGGCTTTCTTTTCGTCAGGTACGCATCCAAAATGGGACGAGTCAACTCCAGCCAGCCCCGCGGCGAGTGACCTGCGTATTTTCTCAACCATTTCATCCATTCGGGATCTTTGCAAAGATGGGAAAGCGACAGATCATCCCGTTTTGCCGCAAGAGCAATGCGCTTTTCGGTCAGGCAGATCAACTCTTCCTCGCTCCACTTGAGTTGATATACGCTAAAGCGCCTGGTTAAAACGCCCCGAGCCTTGAGGGTGTATTCAAATTTACTGGAGGTAACAATTTTGAAGAAAAATGTGTCTTCCTCGAACAGATCGAGCGTGGAAAGGAAATTAACAAGGAAATTCTCCAGAGGTTCGGGAGAGATACGGAGTAGAGGATCCAGGTTCTCTAAAAAGACCCAAATGCCATCCAGTCCATGCGCTTTGACTGCGCTGGTGAGATGCGAGAGAATGGTAGACGGCAGAAAATCGCGAGGGAACAACTCGCGCGACGGTTCTGTCAGGAGGCGGGTGATCACTGCAAGTCCCTCCGCGTCCGCTCCGTCGGCAAGGCGGCTGAGATGATATTGACGGTCGCCGTGCAAATATGCTTGCACGAACCAGTGCATAAAATCTTTTGCCCAAACGGGTGCGTTCGAGTGAGTGGCTGGTTCACAAGCAATCAATTTCAGGAAAGCGAACGACAGAGAGCCCATCGCTTGCGAGATGAACAGCTCCGCCGCCTGACCGCTGGGAAGGACACCATCAGGGATGGCAAGGCGCCAGGAAACGACAAGCAGTTTTGGCGTTTGTTGTGCGACGTACTCTTTCAAGTAAAGTTCGAGTGCGGATTTGCCCGATCCTTCCTCACCCATGACCAAAACCGAGCGCGGCTCGACCATCTGCCCGAACAGGCGCGGCGGCAGATACGCTTGTGCCAGCCAGGCGGCTTCTGTCTCGGCGCGAAGCGAGCCAAAGTAACGGGAGAGGTTGGGAGAGGAAGTCATGCGGTCTTAAGTATAGTCTCTAAATCCTCGACGTATAAATACTTCTCAGGCACTCCGTTCTTTATCCTGCGCTCGCAATGGTGTTGGAATAGGCGATTGCCCAGGGTTAACATGCGGGCGAGGGAGTTATGGGAGGCAGAGATAAGTCTTTCTGTTGTTTCTTCTCTCGTTGCGAAATAGCCTATGGCAGGGTCGGAGCCAAACAGAGCTTGGAAGTCAATGACTTGCCCTAATTCTTTTTGAAAGATCTTGTCCATTGCTGATTCAAATTGAGCATTCAGGGATGCTCTTAGATTTTCGTTGGACCAACTTAATTGAACTTCTGGAAGTGAAAGCGCTATAGGAATTGTGGATGAAAAAAAGGCTTTGACGACAATTCCGTTCAAAAATAATGTCGAGATTAATGGATTGAATTGCTCCATCCACCATACTTTGGCAGGCAGGGGAACTTCGTCCAAATTGACAATGAGAAAAGTGGAAATGAGTTCAGGCGGTCGGGTTTTCAGCCACGACAGTAGGACGGTGTTTTGGGGTACCTGCGCCGAAGAAAATCCGCTTTGGAAGCGTTCGATTTTTTGAAGAAGCAGGCTGCCTGCTTTGTCTGGTGTCAATCCTTCACGTTGCAGCAAATTTGTCACTGTTTTGGCTGACCCGAAAGCCCAACAGAGCGGATCAAGCACAGCTTCCTGTTCTGCAGGCAGAAGATCAAGCATGGCGTCGGGCGAGAGACAAAGGATGTCGAGCCATGTTTGTGCCGCTGAGCGTGCAAGAGTCAAAAGCGGGGATTCGATAGTTAACGACTGATTGAACGACACCAAAATGGGTAAAACCTGCAAACCAGGTTTTACCGTTTCGTTGCCTTCAACATCCTTCTTTTTCAGGGGTAAAGATTCCACACATAATTGAAGTGCCAGCGCCCTGGCGTCTTGCGGCGATGGACATTGGGCAAGTTTGGGGAAATTGTCTGCAAAATCATTCCATTTGTTGGGGGGCAGGAAACCTTCTGGATAAAATGGAAAATCTTTCAAATTCATCTTGCCAAAGGGGTTTGAAACAAACGAGAACTCTTTTAGCCAATTCGTAATTTTTGGATCGTCCCCGCCTTTGTGTAACAGCCATTTTGCATTATAGCCGCCAAGTGGAACACTAGACAATTGCGGAAACAGCATCTTGATTTCAGTGTCCCGTAACAGACGGCGTCTATTGCTATTGGCAAAAATCTTTCTCTGCAACTCATATTCAGGGATCAATGACAGATCAACCCTCCGCGAGAGTTTCTTCAGTGCGCCAATAATCAAATCCTTGGCATCGGCATCGAAATCATCCCATAATTTCACAAGCGCTTCAATGAGATGAAGAACATGGCTCTGTTCGATTGGTAGCGAATCAAGAATTTTCGACAGCGCGTCAATACTCTCCGGGTGTTCCGTAAAAAACCGACCATATAACTTTTTTACATCCACGTTATTCATCTACCCCTCCTGCCTCAGTTGTTCGCCTACTGCCCTCATAAATTCACGTTCAGAATCGGCAAATGAGATTCGCATTTGTTGGAGTTCTCTCATTAAGTCACTTTCAAGATCGTAACTTCGGATTTGTTCCTCCAAAGTAACAAATGTACGAAGGCGTTCCAAATAGGGTAGGGAAGCCAGAGAGTTCAGTTCATTCCGTATCTGGATAATTAACTCTTTTCTCAAATTCAGTGCAGTGTCTATTGCATTTGCAATCCAGGTAACCAGCGCCCCCAAAATGGAAATCTCCAAAAATGACGCTGCGGCCAGGCTTAAAAATGAAAATAGATGAGACACCACAGCGATTTCAACAGGTTGGGACTGAATTGATACTGGTTTTCCATCTACAAGCATCGAAACGTCAATGAGATGTTTTTGATGGTATTCTTTAGAAAGATAAGGGCGCACATACATGCTCTGCTCAAAAAACATTTGATCGCTGGTAAATTGAAAACGTGGTGTGAGCTCCGATCCCTTGGCATCTACAAACAATAGCGTGGAAGATTGCAGGAAAATTTCATAGGTGTGAGGCTCAGTTATGTCGCCTGTGTAGGAAAAGGATAATATAAGAGGGTACGATGCGTCATTTTTAGAACTGAGGATTTTGACAGGGTAATGCAAAGAAATTTGGATGTCCCCATCACGAAAAACAACTTCGGTAGTATAGTTTGTCTTTTGCCAGGCGTTATACACGCGTACGCCAAATAAGATCCCCACTATAACAACGACAAAAACATACAAGTCTATCTTAATGCGGTAGGAAGCGATACCCATCTTTCTTCTCCCAAAGCAGGCGGCTGTTTTGTTTCAGTATAAGCCATTTGCCCCAAAAGTCAATCACCTGCCTTGTGAGATATTTGTGAGATGGGTGCTGGGCATTCGACAGAAGTGTGAAATGGTATTTTTCCCTGAAATCAATACAATAAGGTCAAAAATCAAGCCCACTTCACCAGAAAGGAGCGATTATCGAAAATTCAAAGATCGTTGTTGCGTGTCAGTACAAGTGAAAGGAGAGCCTATCGAACGATAAATCAGGATCAATCCCATTTCCCTTCCAGTAAAATAATAAGACCGCGCCGACCTGGGGTCGGCGCAGGTCGTTTAATTGAACTGGACTTTCGCCAATTTTGTTTAAGCGCCATATTTTGTGGTTTTTGAAAAATCAAAACACCATATATGGCGGTCGTTTCCTCAAAAATTTCGCATAAACCATAAAAAGGCGAAACTACAGTAATTGAAAAAATCAACCTTTCCGATATGAAAGGTTAGTGTGAGATATTTGAAGGGGGGATAACAATCATCTGCGAATGGATTTATAGACAGGTGAAATAGCAACAAGACACAGAATACATAAAATCTGCATATCAAAACTTTCCTTGTTTTTACCACCGCAAAAGCGGAGAAAGAGAGTTGATATGTTCGGACAACAGTACACAAGCCCCCTGGCGTCTGCCGCCAAATGGATCTTCTTTGGCTTCTTCATAGTCGTCCTGATGGGTTTTCTTTTAGGGACGAATTTTAAAGATGCCACCTGGCTCAACCGTGACATTGCTGCCGCTGAGGCGGAGCGCATTCATATTGAAAATGCCTATCAGCAGGAAACCTATAACCTGCAAATAAGACTCGCCGCCGCCAAGACCGAAGCAGAGATCAGGGAGATCCAGCGGCAGCAGGCTCTGCTGGATGCCAAGTACGCGCACGACATCCAAGCCCTCAGTCAGGACCTGGTGCACCGAGATCTCGCCTTCCGAACTTGGATGACAGCGCTCACCATCCTCGCAGGCGCATTCGCCCTTTCTCTTCTGCTCAGCACGACCATCTGGGTTGGCTCAAGAGCACGAGTATATGTCCAGTCCAATCTACCAAAGGAGGTTCCTATGGCAAAGTATGTTCCCCCAGTCAAGCAGTGGATTCCCAACCTGCCTGAGCGCCAGCCATATGATGCACTTGATCCAAAGCAGGTCTTGTTCGAGAACCGCTTGAATGAACGGTTACAGGAAATTGCCGCCGAGCACGAGAAGCAAAAAGAAGCGGAACTGCTGGCGGCGCGCATGAAATACATCACGGATCCTGCGAAGATGAGCGGCGACAAACGCAACAAACTGCCACTTGCTGGCGATTGAGCCCACCGAGTCAGGGACGCGGTACACAGCGTAACCCTCCTGCCTCGAAAAGCATGAAATTCAACCAAGGAGATTTGGCTAAAACGGTCCAGCCCGCCCCAGAGGACAAGTCAGAAACCCTCAATCCTGAAGATTATCAACTGGCAAAGTAAAGGAGCGAAAAAAATGAAAACCCCCACCCATCCAACCAGCCGTGTGACGATGTTTCTCCCGCAGGATCATCGCAGCCGGGCGCCGCCGAAGGAAGAGAAAAAGAACCCGCCACAGGCGGGTTCTTTTTCAGTGCCGAGGGTGAGATTTGAACTCACGACCAAGGGCTTATGAGTCCCCTGCTCTGCCGCTGAGCTACCTCGGCATGGTCAAAGCGGGGCAAATATTACTATGGGAGTTTGGGTTTGTCAACACGATGATAAACAAGGGCGTCTGCGATATAATCGGGGTGGAAGCCGAACATGAAGATACTGGTTTTCAGCAACGACGAAATGGAACGTTCCGTCATCCGGCAGGTGGTGCAGCATAATGGACACGAAGTCATCACCGCAGGAAACAGCGACGAAGCGTTGCAACTCCTTCAAAAGGGCGGAATCCGATTCGTAATTGTGGATCGCAGCACGACGGACATGGACGAAAAGCAGTTCATCAAACGCCTGCGGGACTCGCATCCTTCCCGGTATATTTACGTTCTCCTGATCGCATCCAGGGCGCAGGACATGGACATCACGATCCCGCGCGGCGGGGCGGACGATTATCTCCACAAACCCGTCGTCCCACTGGAGTTGAAATCGCGCGTGCATCTCGGTCAACGCATGCTGGGGATGGGGGATAACCTCGTCAGTGCAAAGAAGGCGCTCGAAAAGACCGCCATGTTCGACACGTTGACAGGGACATTGAATGAAACCGCATTCCTTGCTTTCTCACACGGAGAGATGGAACGCGCCCGCCGCGAACAATCCCCCTTCAGCATGATCGCATTCGCAATTGACAACCTGAAAAACATCAGGGAAAAACATGGTGAGGCTATCGGAAATGACGTGCTCGTCCTGATCGCGCAGACGATCCGTGAGAAAAGCCGTCCTTACGACGGCGTCGGCAGGCATGAGGACAACATCTTTCTCGTCTCCCTGCCCGGCGTGATCGGTCAGGATGCTGAAAAGATCGCGCAGCGCATCCTCCGAGGCATTCTGAACACGAACATCACCCTGCTCGACGGCACCGCGCTCGACATCAAAATAAGCGCGGGGATCGTTTCCTCCGTACGCGTTACGATTGCGACAGAGATCGGAGCGCTCGCCAGAAAAGCGATGGAGGCTGCCCTGCGCGCCCGACAGGAGACCGGGGATACCCACACCCACACGATCTTCCTTTGAAATCACAGGAAAAATTGCAACAGGAACAACACGGCCATTCCGGCGATGATCGTAACCAGCGTGTTTCTGCTGAACCACGCAATCAGTACAGCCGCCAACCCGGCCAGAAGACGAAAATTCTCCATTGATAGATCCAACGTACCCTCCCGCAAAAACAATTCGGGAAAGATGATGGCGGACAGGACCGCCGGCGGGACGTAATGTAACGCCCGGCGCATCGTTTCCGGGACTTTGAGCCTTCCAAACAGAAAAATGAGCGAAAACCTCATCCCGAACGTAATCAAACCGCCGAAGAGCATCACCAGCCAGATATTCATTCGCATCTCAACCTAATTCAATTATGAACTCAGGGAGCTTGTTCCCGTATCACGCCAGCGAGCTGGCTGACTCCACATTCATTCATGGACTCAGGGTGCTTGCTCCCGCATTTCGCCATCAAGCTGGCTGACTCCATATTTTTCGACTTGTGCTATTCGCCTTTCTTTTCCAGATAAGTTCCCACGGTAATTCCAACCAAAGCCGCAAGGATCAATCCCAGTTTGTAAGGCAGGGAATGGGCGGCCAGGGCGGTCGCGCCGGCGGAGAAAGTCGCCGCAACATAGGGTCGTCCCTTTAACACCGGCACGACCATTGCGATGAACGTCAACGGCAGAGCGAAATCCAATGACCAGGATTCAGGAATGGCTGTTCCAAGAAAGATCCCCAGCGCAGTGCTGCCCTGCCATGTCCCCCAAAGCGCCAAGCCCGCCCCCAAAAGAAACCAATGCGCTTGTGGGGTGGCGCCTTCCCGTTCGTACTTGAGGATCGTCGGGGCATAGGCTTCATCGGTGAGGAGATAAGCCAGCAGCGTTTTCCAACGCGTCGAAAGAGGAGCAAGATACGGGGCGAGCGAGGCGGAGTACAGCACGTGCCGCAGGTTGACGATCGCGACGGTCAACACGATCACAAATCCCGGCGCGGATTCGCGGAGCAATTGCGCGGTTACAAATTGGGCGGATCCCGCGAACACGATGGAGGACATCGCCTGCGCGGCGGAGGCGGTAAGCCCGGCGTTCAACGCCAGCGCGCCGTAGATCATGCCGAACGGAAATACGCCGATCAGAAGCGGGACCTCAGAGCGAATCCCCGCCCAGAAGAATTTTGCCTGTTCTTTCATCATCGCTTAATGGGGGAGGGGGATGCCTGCATAATGTTCGCCTGCAATATCGAGATACAGGTTTCGTATGGTGGATTCCAACACGCGTTTGATTCGGATGCGTTCCTTCACGGGATCGTTGTTGGGGTTGTACGAGACGGGTTTGCCGATCTTGATTTCGCGCGCCTCGGGATGAACCGCCAATGGATAAAAACGCAGCGGCCGGTTCGTCCTCTGGTAATACATTTCGCCCAATCGCGTGAAGCCTTTGTAAAAGGGGGTCATTTTATACGTTTCGTTCATCGGTCGGGATGGGTCTTCGGGGAAGATGAGCAGGCTTCTGCCTTCCACGAGATATTCGATGCTGATGCGATACGTCTCGTGGATCTTTTCCCCGCGCCAAACCGGGATGCACTCGACCGCGTGAAGCAAACGCACCGACAATTGTGAGAGCAGCCCGGATACGATCCCACTCGACGGGGGCGGAATGTGAAGTTGCGGTTCGACGAAATCCTTTCGCAGGTATTCCGCCGCCTTGTCCCATTCCATCATGTCGCTGATGACCCAGGGATAGACGCGCACGGGCAGGGAGGACATTACTGCGATCGGTCCGAGAGCCCCGGCGTGATTGGAGATAAAGACAACCGGGTATTCTTTGGGCAGAGATTCCTCGTTCGCCACCTCCCCGCCCCAAACCCATTCGTTCAGTTCGCCAGCCAAAAACCAATAGAGCGCGTCGCCTTTCATATTTTAGACTCTACCACGTTCACCCCCCAATTGCCAAATCGTTGTCGCGGCGTCAATGGGGCGAACGGCTCGAAGGCTAAAACTAATTCACGTGTGTCAGCCAGTGTTCGTACCGTTTAGCCCTGCCGTGAAGGGCATCTTGAAAAACCTTTTGAATCTCCCTTGTGATGGGACCTGTCTCCCCATTCCCGATCCTGCGGAAATCAATTTCGCGCAAACCCACCACTTCCGCCGCAGTGCCGCAGACGAACACCTCGTCGGCGGTGTACAGTTGATCGCGTGAGACGGGCTGCTCCAGCACCTCGTAACCCAAATCCCTGGCAATGACAAACAGGGAGTGGCGCGTGATCCCCTCGAGGATGGGGGCGGTGGAGGGCGTGATAATCTTCCCTCTGCGAACGAGGAAGAGGTTTTCGCCCGTACATTCCGCCACGTATCCCTGCGGGTCGAGCATGATCGCCTCGTCGAAACCGAGCCGCGCGGATTCGGTCTTCGCCAGGATGCTGTTGACGTAATTTCCCGAAACCTTGGATTTGGTCATCGAGGCGTTCGGGTGATGACGCGTGAAGGAGGAGACGTTCGCTCGCACGCCCTTTGAAGCTGCTTCCTCGCCGAGGTAGTTTTTCCACTCCCATACGGCGATGCCCAGGCTGGCTTTCCCGTTATCCAAATTCAAGGCGGTGACGCCGGCGTTAAAATAGATCAACGGGCGGATGTAACACTCCGCAAAGCCGTTGACGCGGGTCGTTTCGAGGATGGCGTCCGTCACTGTTTTCACCGTGAATGGCAGATCGCGAAAGCCGAAAATCTCGGCGGACTCGATCAGGCGTTCCACATGATCCCGCAGGCGAAACACGGCGGGACCATTGTCCGTCCGGTAGGCGCGTATCCCGTCGAAGAGAGCCGCGCCGTAATGCAGGGCGCCGGTCAGGAAATGGATATTCGCCTTTTCGTATTCGACCAGTTCCCCATCCATCCAGATGAATTTCGATTCGGTTCCCATCAATACCTCCTTCCCTTGCCTTGTCTCATTCGCTCCTTCTCATGAACTCGCGTATCGAAATGGACGCCGCCGCGCCCTCCCCCACCGCCGAAGCGACCTGTTTAGTGCTTCCATGTCTTGCATCCCCCGCAGCGAAAATGCCCGGCACGCTTGTTTCGAACGGCAGCGGTTCGAGTTCCTCCCTGACGTTGTGTTTCAGATCGTGACCGGTCAGCACGAAGCCATATTTGTCCATCTCAACGCGGCCCTTTGCGAAAGATGTGTTCGGGGTTTGACCGATGAAGATGAACGCCGCCGCGGGATGGAACTCTCCGACGGTATTCGTTTTATTGTTCCGATATTTGATTGTCTTCAGTTTCGAGTCCCGACCTTCGAAGGCTTCGACCTCGGTGTTATAAAGGATTTCCACCTTCGACCCGGGCGCATTGACCTTGTCTATGGCGATCTGGCTGGCAGTCAGCTGATTGCCGCGTACGAGCAAGGTCACTTTTTCGGTGAAGTTGGTGAGGTGCAATCCCTCCTCCACGGCGGAGTTCCCGCCGCCGACGACCGCGATCTGCTTCGATCCTTTGTAAAACGGACCGTCGCACGTCGCGCAGAAATGAATGCCCGCGCCGATGTAATCGTCCTCTCCGGGAACTTCCAGCCTGCGATAGGAGGCGCCGGTCGCGATCAGGACCGCGCGCGAATGATAATGTTTGTCGTCGGAGGCGTACACCTCGTGATAACCCTCCTCCATGTCGAGTCGTTCCACATCCACCGCCTGGAGGAGTTCCACGCCGAATCGCTTCGCCTGCTGCGCGACGCGCTCGGAGAATTCCTGTCCGCCGATGCCTTCGGGAAAACCGGGGAAGTTATCGAGCCCCACCGTAATTCCCGCCTGTCCGCCCAGCCCGGAGCGTTCGATGAGAAGCGTGTCAATGCCTTCGCGGGCGGCGTAGATGGAGGCGGTCAATCCGGCTGGTCCGCCGCCGACGATGATCAGGTCGTAGTAGGTCTTTTGCGCTTCGGTTTTGATCCCAAGTTTTTTGGCGAGTTCCGCGTTGGTTGGCTCGACCAAAAACGAACCGTCTTCAAACACGATGGTTGGGATGATGCGTTTGCCGTCGTTCTTCTCGAGGACGAAGGCTTCGCCGTCCCTGTCCTGTTCGATGTCCACCCATCTGTAAGGGATGAACTGCTCGCCCAGGAATTTCTTCGAACGGCGGCAATCGGGGCACCAATACGCGCCATAGACTGTAACCCTTGGTTCCATCATTCATTCCTCCAATAAGTCATTTCAGTAAACCACGGTTTTACAGCAACACGACCGGCAACCTTCATTGCGAGCGATTTTTGCGAAGCAATCCCCTTCCTGGCACAGAGATTGCTTCGTTGGGAAAAGAGCCCTCCTCGCAATGACAACACGAATCTGTGATTTACTGAATTTCCCTCTACGGACGCTCCCTCGCCGCGTTTTATTTCCCCGGCTATCAGCAGATCGCGAAAATCTCACATGCTGCGCAGGGTGCGCTCTTCGCGTAGCACGCAATTTCGACGTTAGACGCCTGCGGCAGCGTCAAGTACGCGCTTTCATGAAGCACTGACCATCAAAATCCGCTATCCCAGCGGATGCCAGCGGAAGGACAATGCCATTGCAAGGAGGATCATCAACGTCGCGAAGGCTGTGAAGAAGACGCTGACCTCGATGGTCTCGCGCGTAACGATCACGTAGGAGGGCAGGTTCTGGAAGACCTCCTCGAGTTCGTCCGCGCTGGTTGCGGCGTAGTATGCGCCTCCGGTCATATCAGCGATCTGTTTCAGGGTGGTTTCGTCCAATTGCAGGCGGAAATCGCGGAAGTTCTGTTGATTCCACTGGGAGCCGCCCCAGCCAAAACCGAATTGATCACCGAAACTGTCGCCGCAATCCATAGGCGAAGTGTTGTTCACGGTTCCATACCCAATGGTGTAAACGCGGATACCGCGTGAAACGGCTTGCGCGGCGGCGGTAAGCGGAAAGGGACCCGCATTGCTCGAGCCGTCCGTCAGGAGGACGATGATGTGGGGAGATAACTCCACCTCGGACGGAGGCAGTTCAAAGATCCCGGAAGAAGCGGAGACGTTGTCGCTCGGCGCGATGCGGTCGTCTACCTCCGCGAGCGCGTCAATCGAACGAAGAATGGCGCTCCCGATCGCCGTGCGGCGGGCGGTGGTCAGGTTTTCGATTGCGCTGTGCAGGGCGCGCGTATCGGTTGTGGGTGGCTGCACCAGTTCGGCAAAACCGGCGAACGCCACGATCCCGATCTGCCTGCCGGAACGGTGATTTTGAACGAAGGCTTGAGCCGCGTCCTTGGCGACCTCGAGTCGATTGGGAGAAATATCCGTGGCGCACATACTGCGCGAAACGTCTATGGCAAGAATGATGGTGGCTTGGTTCGAGGGGACGGTGACGGTTGCCACGGGACGTCCCAGCGCCAATATCAGGCTGGTCAACGCGAGGAGGAAGAGCGCGAACGGCAGGTGTCTCCTCAGCCAGGTCTGATGTGAAGCGGCTTCGCGAACCAGTGAAAGACTCGAATAACGAACGGCGAATTTCCTGCGCCTTCGCAGGAGGAGAATGTAGGCAACGACGATGAACGGGATGATGGACAACAAAACCAGTAAGGGAGACCAGAGGAAACTCATTCTTCCTCCTCATATTCCGCGCACGGGCGGCGCGCATCAACCTGTAAAAGCGCAAAAACTCTCCGCGTCGTCCGTGCGATCCGTGTACGAACGATGTTCAAATTCATACCACACGTCCAAACCACAGAAGCGACAGCGCGCCTCCGAGCAAAAATACCAGAATGCCGACTCCCGCGAACAGGGACGTCAACTCCAACTCTTCGGGCTTGATGGAAAGCGTCGGCTCGAGGTCGTTATAGATCCTTTGCAATTCCGATTCATCCCCGGCGTAATAATACCGCCCGCCGGACTCCAGCGCGATCTGTTGCAACAACGGCTCGTCCATTTGCGTGTGGATATTCATCCCTTCCACCTTGATCGTCGTGCCCTCCGCACTGCCGATCCCGATCGTATAAATGCGCACGCCCAAATCCACTGCCAGCTCCGTGACGAGGAGCGGGTCGGGGCGGTCATTGTTCTCGCCGTCGCTGAACAGAACGATGACCGCGGAGGGATACCATCCCTGCGGCGCGGTCAAAACCTCGTCCATCGAGGAAATATCGCTGACATCGGTGTTGAGGATGGGCGGGTCGCCCGCGTCCACGGCAATGGTGTTCAGCGCGACCAGTATCCCGTTGCCGAGCGAAGTGCCCCGGCGCGGCACGAGCCGTTCGATGGTCGTCAGCGTCGCCTCCCGGTTGACATCCGGCGGCTGGACACTGAGTCCCCCATCGCTGAACGCCACCACCCCAACCCGCACGCTCGACGGCTGATCCCTCACAAACTCGGAAGCCACCCTCTTCGCCGCCTCCATGCGCGTCGGTTCGATATCCTCCGCCGCCATGCTCCCCGAAACGTCGAACACCAGGATAATCGTCCCTTCGTACTTCGGTAAACTGATCGTCGCCTGCGGACGCGATAAAGAGAAGAGCAAGATCGCGATCCCAAACAGGAAGATCAGCGCGGGGACGTGGCGGCGCCTCTCTTCCCCGCCCGATGCCGGCTCGACCTTTACCGCGCGCGCCAAACCAAGCCCGGATTGCGCGGCATATTTCCTCCGCCGCCGCTGCGCCCAAACGTACAACAGCGCCAGCAGCGGCGCGACAATCAACAACCCAAGCAGGGACGACCAGATGAACGACATGATGAACCCGGACCCTAAACCTTTCTCCGAACCTGTCTGCGCTGATTTGCAAAACGCAGGATCGCCTTGATCAAATCGTCATCCGTCGAAAGCGTCATGGCATCCACGCCCGCGCGCTTGAAAGCCTCGTTCAACTCCTCCTCGCGCCTCCGCGCGGCTTCGTAAAACCGTTTACGGAACCTCCCATCGTGCGTATCCACGAACAACTGCTCGCCTGTCTCGGCGTCCTCCATCACGATCATGCCCACGTCCGGCAGTTCCGTCTCGCGCGGGTCCACCAGGCGGATGGCGAGCGTTTCGTGCCTGTGACTCAACATCCCCAGCGGACGTTCCCAGCCCGGCTCGCTCAAAAAATCGGAGATCACAAAGACCAGTGAACGCCGCCTGATCGTATGCAGCGCGCCCTCGAAGAACGGCTTGAGATTCGTGCGCGGGACGTTGGATAAGCGCGGCTGTTTGAGCATAGCGTTGATCAAACGCAGCACCTGCGCCTTCCCGCTTCCCGCAGGGACCGTGTGCTGGATCCTGCTCCCGAGCATCATCGCCCCGACGCGGTTTCCGTGACGCGTCAACAAGCGCGCCAACACGGACACGAAATCCACCAGCATCGTCCGCTTTTCGTTCCGCGTCCCCGCCGCGCCAAAATCCACAGACGGGCTCATATCCAACAGGAACCAGGCTGTGATCTCGCGATCCTCAAGGTATTGACGCACGTACGGGGTATTCATGCGCGCGGTGACATTCCAGTCAATGTAACGGATGTCGTCCTCGGGCTGGTACTCGCGCAGGTCGGCAAAATCCACGCCAAAGCCATAAAAGAGCGAACGGTAATCGCCCTGCAGCAAACCGTCCAACCGGCGGATGACCTTCCAATCCAGTCGGAGCAGGATCTTTTCAGGCGTTGTCGCGGATATTGACGTGTTCATGCAAAGGTACCACAGGGATCGGAACGCGATCCAGGATCTTCTTCAAAATATCGTCGCTCGTCACGTTATCGGAAAGCGCCTCGTACGTAAGCACAATGCGATGACGCATCACGTCCAGCGCCATATCCAGCACGTCCTGAGGCAGGGCATAGTTCCGCCCGCGGACGAATGCCAGCGCGCGTCCGGTCAGGATCAAGTTGATCGAGGCGCGCGGACTCGCGCCGAACATGATGTAACGCTCCAGTTCCGGCAAATCAACCTCCTTCGGGTTGCGCGTCGCGGTTACCATGCGGACGGCGTATTCCATCAACGCCGGATCAACGTAAACCTTGTCCGCCTCCTTTTGCTGTTCCAAAAGTTCGTCAATGGACAAGATCTTCCGGACAGCCTGCAACGCGCCGGTCATTCGTTCCACGATCACGAACTCCTCCGTGGCAGACGGATACCCGATCACCACCTTCAACATGAAACGATCCACCTGCGCTTCGGGCAGGGCGTATGTTCCCTCGGTCTCGATTGGGTTCTGCGTGGCCAGCACCAAAAACGGATTCGGCACCTTGAAGGTCTCGCGTCCAATGGTCACCTGTCGCTCCTGCATCACCTCGAGCAGCGCGCTCTGCACCTTGGCAGGCGCGCGGTTGATCTCGTCCGCCAGCAGAAGGTTCGTAAAAACGGGTCCCAGTGAAGTCTCGAATTTGCCGGTCTTCTGGTTATAGATGCGCGTCCCGACCAGGTCGGCGGGGACAAGATCGGGCGTGAATTGGATGCGCTTGAATTCCCCCCCGATGGATTCCGCAAGGGTCTTGATCGCCATCGTCTTCGCCAGCCCCGGCACACCCTCCACAAGGATGTGTCCGCGCGCCAGCAGGGCGACTACCATCCGCTCGAGCATGTGATCCTGCCCGACGATGACCTTCTTCACCTCATACAACACCTGCTCCAGCGGGGTCCGGTTTTCGGGATTCTTATTTTGCATGACTCATCTCCTTCGCTCGCCAATCTCCAATTCTCAATTCGCTAATTCTTCGATCCTCGGTCTTTCGGAATACTACGCCCATAAAGAAGCCTTGGGGATGATCGCTAATACGGCGGACTCCCTCCCCCACCCGCCGCGACGTTGATCGGCACGGCAAAACCGATCCCCACGAAGAAATTGCTGTCGGTCGGGTTGACCAGCCCGGTCACGATTCCGATCACGCGCCCGTTCCGGTCCAGTAGCGGACCTCCCGAGTTGCCAGGGTTCGCCGCCGCGTCGAACTGGATCAAGCCCTCGAGAGTCAGTTCCGTGCCTATCGGTTTGAAGACGCGGTCAAAACCGGAGATCACCCCCGCGCTCATCGAACTGTACAAACCGAACGGGTTGCCCACCACAAACACGTCGTCGCCCACGCGCATCGCCCCCGGATTTCCCAACGTCGCAGGAATGAAAAACTGCGGGAAATCGAACACGCGCAGAACTGCGATGTCCTGTTCCGGCATCGCCCCCAGAATGAAAGCCTCGGAATTCGAACCATCCGCAAAGGTGACTCGAATGGTCTTCGAACCTTGTACAACGTGCAGGCTCGTCAAGATATCGGCGGCGTCATTGATGATCACTCCCGTCCCCAACCCGCCGTTCTTCCCATCCTCCTCCCTCGTCTCGATGTACACAATCGAAGGCTGGATGATCTGATACACCTGCACGGCATCCGGCGGGCGCGGTGTGGCGGATGCCATCGCATTGGCAATGACCTCGTTCAACTCGCGCCCGGTCATTGGCTGGCTGGATGGGAAAAGGAGATTAAACAACAAAAGAGCAAGCAGGGCGGCAAACACGCCCGACGCGAACGGAAACACCCTCTTCACTCGATCTCGCAGGCGCATCAGGCGGTTTTGAGCGGGAACAATTTCAGGAACGAACGGTTCGTTTGCTGGCATGGCGGATTTGAATTTAATCTTACGGAAAACGGAAACCTTTTCGATTAAATCCTTGTGAGAAAATCGGGGAGAGGAACGAATAACACTGTCAGGATGTAATTGACGCGGGAATACTTACCCAACGACTTCCCTACGCTTCACTTCCGACCCGCAGCCTGATCCTGCGAAATCAGTTTCCGCTGCCCGACGGCAAACGCGCGTTCATTCAATCATCTCCGCCAGTCCGCGCAGACCCAATTCATAAGATCGCCAACCAAAGCCCGTCACCCATCCTTTGCACACCGCCGCGATCATAGAAACGTGACGGAACTCCTCGCGCGCATATACATTCGAGAGATGCACCTCGATCACAGGGATCTGAATCGCCGAGATCGCGTCGCGCAGGGCAATCGAAGTGTGCGTGTACGCGCCGGGGTTGAACACCACTCCGCCTGCCCAGGTGCGCGCATCGTGCAGGGCGTCAATCAACCCGCCCTCGTGGTTCGATTGCAGGCACTTCACTTCGACGCCGAGCTCCCTGCCCAATTCAAGCAGATTGTTGTTGATGTTATCAAGAGTCATCGAACCGTACACTTCAGGCTCGCGCGTGCCAAGTAAATTCAAATTGGGTCCGTGCAGGACAAGTATTTTCATTTCACCTCCGTACCGCAACATTTTGCACTTTTCCAAATTATTCTAGCAATCCACATCTGGCGTTTTGTGGCGCAGCATGAAGGTTGCCGGTCATGGGTAGGGGCACAAGATAAATCTTGTGCTACGGGATTGTTCGATTAATTTGTTAATCCGCAATATGTTGCCATCTTCGCAGCATCTAGGTCGCATTCGCGGTGCGATATAAATATCGCGTTACAAAACATCCTCCAAAACATCCACCTCCACCAACTCCACCCTGCCGATCTCCACCGGCAGCGCAAAGCGGATTGACCCGGCGCTTCTCTTCTTGTCTACGCGCATCAAGGGGATCATCTCTTCGCGGGAGATGTCATTTGGAATTTCAACCGGCAATCCCAATTGAGATAACACCTCGCCAATCATATTCGCTACACCTTTGCGCGCAATCCCGATCCGTTCAGCGTATTTTGCTTCCGTCACCATCCCGATGGCAACCGCCTCGCCATGACTCAACTTGAATCCGCTGACAAGTTCAACGGCGTGCCCGACGGTATGTCCCAGGTTCAGCGCGGCGCGGATGTCCTTTTCGTATGGGTCCTGCTCGATGACCTGTATCTTCACTGCCATCGCGCGTTTGACGATGGTCTGGATGTTTTCCTTTGCCCAGTCCATGCCGCGGGAACACATCTCGAACAGTTCGGGGTCAGAGATGACGCCGTGCTTGACCACTTCCGCCATGCCGGAGCGCAGTTCGCGGTCGCTGAGGGTGAGGAGAAGGCTTGGGTCGGCGAGGACAAGTTTGGGCGGGTGGAAAGAGCCGATGAGGTTCTTCCCCTCGGGCAGGTCAATGCCTGTTTTGCCTCCGAGCGAGGCGTCCACCATGGCAAGCAGGGTCGTAGGGACGGCGATCCAGGCGATGCCGCGCATGTAGGTGGAGGCGGCAAAGCCTGTCAGGTCGCTGATGACGCCGCCGCCGAGGGCAATGACCGTGCTTTTGCGGTCGAGCCCGTGTTGCAGAAAAGATTTCCACAAACGGGAAACCGTTTCCAGGTTTTTATGTTCCTCGCCGGGAGGGAGGATGATGGCAGGCGTGTGCGGCAGTTTTTGCAGATGATATTTTGCCACGTTTTCATCGGTAACGATCAGGTCGCCGGGGAGCAGGTTGGGAATTTGCCCTACCCTCACATCGTATTCTCCCATCGCTGAAAGATGATGTCTCCCAAAAATCATCTGGGCGTGATACGCGCTTTGTTCGGCAGATTTTCCATCCACATGCAGTTTCAGCGGGAAAGAGGCGTAATGCTCTTCGCGCGTTTCGAGCAGGGAGGTCAGTTTGCCGCGCACATCTCCTGCAAGCAGCGGGCGCTTTTCCGAATCACGTTCGAGTCTTTCAAGCAGAGTCTCCAAACCCGCCATGAGCAAAATGACTTTGCCGCTCGATTCTGCAAGCGCGCGGTTTTCATCGCGCAATAATGCGCCGCCGCCGAGGGCAACGACAGCCCCCCTCCCCCCTCCCTGCTTATTCTCTGCAAGAGGGGAACACAGGGCTTTCAGGGCAGATGCTTCCAAATCCCGAAAGGCGGTTTCGCCCTGTTCATTCATAATCTGCGGAATGGGCTTTTCCGCGTTCGCTTCGATGATGCGGTCGAGGTCCACGAAGGGAAGGTTGAGGTTGCGGGCAAGGATTTTGCCGATGGTCGTTTTGCCTGCGCCGGGGGGACCGTAGAGGAAGAGGTGCATACAGTGATCAGTTATCAGTTATCAGTGAGCAGTTATCAGTGAGCAGTTATCAGTGAGCAGTTATTCCCAAAACACATGCGGGGAATTGTCCATGGGCAAATCGTCGAGGGTGGCTTTGCGGAGGGTTTCAAAGCGCGGCATGATTTCGCTCATCGAGTCGCCGCCGAGTTTTTCGAGCAGGGCATCTGCCAATACGAACGCAACCATCGCTTCGAGGATGGGGACGGCGCGGGGCACTGGGCAGAAGTCGGAACGTTCGTAGCGGGTGAGGGATTCGGTTTGGGTTGCCAGGTCAACTGTCGGCTGGGGAAGAAGCGTGGTGGCAATCGGTTTCATCGCGGCGCGGATGACGATGGGCTGTCCGTTGGAGATGCCGCCTTCGGTTCCGCCTGCGCGGTTCGTCAAACGTTGAAGGTCGAAGGTTGAAGGTCGAAGGTTGATGGGGTCGTGGGCTTGTGTTCCGAGGCGGCGGGCATTGTCGAAGGCATCGCCCACTTCTACGCCTTTGATTGCCTGCACCGACATGACTGCCATGGCAAGCCTTGCTTCGAGACGTTTGTCCCATTGAACAAAACTGCCGAGTCCGACGGGGACATCGAGGGCGACGATTTCGAGGACACCGCCCAGGGTGTTTTTGCCATGGATGGCTTTTTCGATTTCGTCCCGCATCGCTTGCGCGGACCTCGGGTCTGGGCAGCGGACCTCCGACTCTTCCGCGCGCTGAAAGCGTTCTATGTAGGGCATGTCGCCGAGTTCTGCCTGCACGGTTCCAATGGAGAGGACGTAGCCTCCGATGCGGATGCCGAACTGTGCGAGGAGGTGTTTGCATACTGCGCCGGCGGCGACGCGCATGGCGGTCTCGCGGGCGGAGGCGCGCTCGAGGGCGGGGCGCAAGTCTCGATAGCCGTATTTGACCGCGCCGGTGAGGTCGGCGTGACCGGGGCGGGGAGCGGTCATCGGCTCGATGGGTTTGCCCTTCCATTTGGCATGGTCGGCATTTTGGACGAGCATGGCAATGGGCGCGCCGGTCGTTTCGCCCGCCATGACTCCGCTGAGGATTTGCACGGTATCGCGCTCGATCTTCATGCGTCCGCCGGAACCATAGCCTTTTTGGCGGCGGGCAAGTTCAAGGTCAATGACGGAAGCGGGGAGGGGAAGTCCGGCGGGGATGCCTTCGAGGATGGCGGTGAGGGATGGTCCGTGGGATTCGCCTGCGGTGAGGAAGCGGAGGGGCATGGGGGCTCCAGTGGTTGGTAATTGGTAATTGGTGAGTGGTGAGTGAGGAGGCAGTGATCAGTGATCAGTAATCAGTGAGCGGTGAGCAGTGATCAGGTCAATGGCGTTCCAGAGAGCCTGGCGGGGAGGGGTGCAGCCTGTCCAGAGTTCGAAGGCGAGGGCGGCTTGTTCGATGAGCATGCCCAGTCCGTTGACGGCGCGGCATCCCTGCGCTTTTGCCTGCTGCATGAGTTTGGTCTCGCGCGGGTTGTATACCAAGTCATAGACGATTGTACCCGCTGTGAGGACGATGTGGTCAGGAAGAGGCGAGGTTTCGATGTTGGGGGTCATGCCGAGGGGGGTGGTGTTTACAATGAGGTCAAAGGTCGAAAGTTGAAGGTCGTTGAAGCTGGTCATTGGTAAATAGTAATTGGAGAAGGAACGTGCTAGTTGTTCCGCTTGTTCGAGGCGGCGGGCGGAGAGGGTGACATTCCAGCCGTCATGGAGCAGAGCATACACCACTGCCCGAGCGGTACCGCCGGCGCCGACGATTAGTGCGGATTTGCCCCTCACCCCTAACCCCTTTCCCAAAACGGGAGAGGGGGATTGTGCCAGAAATTTTTTCAAATCAAAAAGAAACCCGGGCGCATCTGTGTTGTCGCCTACAAGTTTATTATCTCGCCGGTAAATCGTATTTACCGCGCCGATGGCTTTTGCTGTTGGGGTGAGTTCATCGAGGAATGGGATGACGGTTTGTTTGTGCGGGATGGTAACGTTCAAACCCTGTATTTCGTTTGCGCGGACGCGCGCCAGCAAATCTTCGAGTCCTTGTTTATTGTCAGGAGAAACAGGGAAGAGCGAATAGTCACCTTGCAAGCCGCAAGCCTGGAGGGCAGCGTTGTGGATTTTGGGCGAGAGGGAATGGCTGAGGGGGAAGCCGGTAAGCCCGAGGGAAAAGGATGAAGGATGAAGGATGAAAGATGAATTCATAGGATACGAGTTACAAGATACGAGTTACGAGAACTGTCTACCTGTCTACCTGTGTACCTGTTTACGATAATTGTTTCAGCACTTCAAAAAAATTCGGAAATGTCTTGGAAACGCAGGATGGGTTTTCGATGACGATTCCATCCACCTGCAAGCCGATGAGGGAGAATGCCATTGCCATGCGGTGGTCGTTGTAGGTGTGAACGGTTGAAGGTTTGAACGTCTGGCAGGGGTAAATGGTCATCCCGTCTGCGTGTTCTTCAACGTGAACCCCCAGCCGTTGCAGTTCGGTGCAGGTGGCGTGAATGCGGTCTGTCTCTTTGAAGCGGGCGGAGGCAATGCCGCGGATACGGGTGGGAGAGGACGCAAAGGGAGCAATGACCGCGAGGGTTTGGGCGGTATCGGGGATGTCGCGCAGGTTCACGTCAATGCCGCGGAGGAGGGAGCGACCAGTTACCAATAAGCAGTTATCAGTTTCCTGAATTGTGCATCCTATTTGTTCGAGGATGTTGAGGAAGGCAATGTCACCTTGTTTCGTGCTGCGTGAGATGTTTTCGACTCGAACCGTCCCGCCGCAGATGGCTGGCGCGGCGAAAAAGTAGGAGGCGGCGGAGGCATCGGATTCGATGGGGTAAGTGGGAAGTGGAAAATGGGAAGTAGAAAGTGGCAAGTGGTAAGTGGAAAGTGGGATAGCGAAAGAGGTATAGCCGTTCCGCTTCACGTCCACGCCGAAATCGCGCATGATTGCAATGGTCATATCCACGTAGGGTTTAGAGTTGAGTTCGGTAGTGAGTTCGATTTCGATGGGGGCTTGTGCATAAGGCGCAATCATCAATAGCGCCGATACATATTGGCTCGAAATATTTCCAGCAATCGTTACTGTTCCGCCCGGCAAACCATGGGCAATAATTTTGAGAGGCGGACAAACGGACTCTGCGCTTTCCACTTTCTCCAGCGGCTGAACATCGCACCCCAATTGTTTCAGCGCCTGTACCAAATCGCCGATGGGACGTTCTCGCATGCGGGGATCGCCGTCGAGGAGGTATTCGCCGTGACCGAGGGTGAGGAAGGCGGTGAGGAAACGCGCGGCGGTGCCTGCATTGCCGATGTAGAGTTCGGCTTTTGTTGCAGGGATTCTCCCGCCCAGGCCGGTGACGGTCATTTGGCGGCTGGGTTCATCGAGTTGGACTTCGAAGCCCAGGGTTTGAAGCGCTTTGGCGAAGTAGAGCGAATCGTCGGAGAAGAGGGCGTTAGTGAGGCGGGTTTTTCCGCGGGCGAGAGCAGCGATGAGCAAGGCGCGGTTGGTGAGGGATTTGGAACCCGGCACGCGGACGGTTGCATCAAGAGGGTGAGGTACAGGATGGATGCGGATGGAGGGCATTGGAGATTGGGGATTGGAGAATTGGAGGGTTGGCTGAGGCGTGAGGAGAATGCCCGGGGTGGTGGATCAAGCCAGACCGTCGCGAGAAGCGGGCGTTTTTCATCGTCACCATCCAACCGTGAGCGGCTTTTTGATGGGAGCCACGCGCCGTCCCAAGACCTCCGCAATCCCCTTGACCTGCCTGACCATCTCGGCAAATTTTTCGGGCTTGAGCGATTGCCTCCCGTCGGAGACCGCGTGCGCCGGGTCGGGATGGACTTCGACAATGAGTCCATCGGCGCCTGCGGCGATGGCGGCGCGCGCAATGGCGGGGACGTAATCGGCGTGGCCGGTGGCGTGGGAGGGGTCGAGGATGACGGGCAGGTGTGTCAGGTTTTTCAGAACGGGGATGGCGTTGATGTCGGTGGTGTTGCGGGTGGCGGTTTCGAAGGTGCGGATGCCGCGTTCGCACAAAATAACCTGTTTGTTGCCGCCGGCGAGGAGGTATTCGGCAGACATGAGCAGTTCTTCGATGGTGGCGCTCAAGCCGCGTTTGAGCAGCACGCTCTTGCGGGTTTCGCCAAGGGCGCGCAGCAGGTTGAAGTTTTGCATGTTGCGCGCGCCGACCTGCAGCACATCAACATGTTTCAGCATGAGGCTGAGTTGCCGCTCGGACATGATCTCGACGACGACAGGCATGCCTGTTTGTTCGCGCGCTTCGGCGAGATATTCGAGACCCTCTTCTCCCAGCCCCTGAAATGAGTAAGGCGATGTGCGCGGCTTGAAGACGCCGCCGCGCAACGCGTTCGCTCCCGCTTCTCTCACCGCCTGGGCTGTCTCCAAAATCTGACTCCGCGACTCCACCGCGCACGGTCCCGCGATGATTATGATGTCGTCTCCGCCGACTTGAAATCCATCAATCGGGAAGACGGAGTTTTCGGGATGTACCTGCCGCGAGCCGAGTTTGAACGGCTGCGAGATTTGCCTGACGCTTTCGACCCCGTCGAGAAGTTCAAGCGAATCCAGCGACGGGTCGTGAGCCTCGCCGACGGCGGTGATGAGCGTGGTCTCAATGCCGTGTGTGATGTGCGGTGTCAGTCCGCGCGCCTGGACGGCATGGATCACCGCTTCGATCTGCTGCGGCGTGGCGCTGGGTTTCATAATGATTAACATGTCGAACTCCTTGAAGGTAAAGGGGAAAATGATTGCGGGGATGAAGGAGAAAAATTGCGTAAGGCGCGTTCTCCTTCGGCAGGCTTAATGCAAGCCTTCGTGGCGAGACTCCTTTTTGCAAATTACGCGAGACCCCCGCTTTCCACTTGCGCCGAAGCGGCGATCGCTCCATATTCCATTTTCAGTACTTCACGAAAGCGCGTAATTGGCGTTCTCCAGCGCCGTATTTGCATTAGAGAACGCATACTACGCGAGGTTTTCGTGATTTACTGATTTTATCAACCTGCGCATCGCCTCCAGCGTGGACTGCGCCATTCGCTCGGAGGAAAATTTCTCGAAGACGCCCTGCCGCCCCTGCTGCCCCAACCGCTTGCGCAGATCCGCATCCCGCAGCAGCGTGGCAAGTTTTTCGGCGAGATCGGCGCTGTCGTGCGGGCGATGCAAAAGCCCGCCTTGAGTCGCGTTGACCCATTCGGGATACGCGCCGTGATCCGGCTGCACGACCGGGACTCCGCTTGCTAACGCTTCGAGAATGGAGATTCCTTTTGGTTCGCGGTAGGGCGCAGGGACCGAAAAGATGTCAATTTGCCTGAAGAAGTTCAATTTATCGGCGCGCTCCAGCGTGCCAAGCAGTTTAATGCGTTCTTCGAGCCGGTTTTCTCTGATCGTCCGTCGGATACCGTCAACGTAGGTTTTGTACGCGCGGCTCACGTATCCGCCCGCGATCAGGCGCAGATTGGGAAACTCGCCGGAACGGCAGAGGCGGATGAACGCGTTCACAAGCAGGTGCAAACCCTTTTCCGGGACGAAGCGGGCGAGAAATCCAATCGTGAGAGGGCGGGAATCTGACGAGTCGGGCGTGAGAGTCCGATAATCGTCCAGCGCGACGCCCGGATACACCACGTCAATTTTGGATGGATCCAGCCACACCCACTTCGAGAACATATCGCCGTAATACGCACTGATCGCCAGAAAGCGATCCACATCCGCGGCGCGCTCGCGGATGATTGCCAGCGCCTCGTTTTGATACGGCTGAGGCAGCCCTTCGAGAAAAATATCCTCTCCGTGCAAGCCGCAGGTGATCGGC
>JABWAU010000146.1 GCA_013360875.1 Anaerolineales bacterium
AGGAACACACCAGCGCAGAGATCGCGCAGATGTTGTTCATCAGCGAGAAAACGGTCGAAAAACACCGCGCCAGCCTGATGGAAAAAATGAACGTCCGCAACATGGCGGGATTGGCGCGGGCGGCTGTGCGTTATCGTCTCGTGGACGTCCACCGCGGCGACCTCGAGGCGGCGGAGGATTAGGGTTTTCCCGCATGGACAGGTGGGGAAAATAATATAAGATTCGCCCATTCAAGAAAACAGAGCGGCAAAAGGCATTGCAAGGCCGGACGCGTCCCGCGTCACAACGCCACATTCCTTTCAAGGGAGACCTGCATGGACGAAATCCAAAGCACCATTTTGATCGTTGACGACGAATCATCCAATCGTGAAACCCTGGTATCCATCCTCGAACCGGAAGGATATCGCCTGGTATTGGCGGAGGACGGACGCCGCGCGCTCGAACAGGCAAAAGCCATCCAACCGGATGTGATCCTTTTGGACGTGATGATGCCCGGGCTGAACGGTTTCGAAGTATGCCGCCTCGTCCGGGCTGAGGACAACCTGGCTGAAGTCCCCGTGATCCTCCTCACCGCCCTCGACGACCGTCAATCGCTGTTGGAGGGATTGAACTCCGGCGCCGACGATTTCATCACCAAACCCTTCAACCGGCACGAACTACGCGCCCGCCTGAAGAGCATCACCCGCCTTGACCGCTACCACAAACTGCTGGAGGAACGCCAACGACTCCACGAAGCGCACCAAAACCTGCTCGACGCCTATGATAAAACCATCGAAGGCTGGTCGCGCGCCATGGACCTGCGTGACAGGGAGACCGAGGGCCACACCCGGCGCGTTACACAAATGACCCTCGAACTCGCGAAAATGTTCGGGGTCGAAAGCGAACAATTGACGCACATCCGCCGCGGCGCGCTCCTTCACGACATGGGCAAACTGGGCATCCCGGATTCCATCCTGCTGAAGCCAGCCAGCCTGGATCCGGACGAATGGGAATTGATGCGCCAGCACCCGCAACTGGCTTACGACATGCTGTATCCCATCGAATACCTGCGCCCCGCGCTGGACATTCCCCTCTGTCATCACGAAAAATGGGATGGCGCCGGCTACCCGCGCGGATTGAAAGGAACGGAGATACCGCTCGCGGCGCGCCTGTTCGCCGTAGTGGATGTCTGGGACGCGCTGACTTCGGATCGTCCCTACCGCCCGGCTTGGTCCGCCGAAGAGACCTTAGCCTACATCCGGGAACAATCCGGCAAACACTTCGACCCCGAAATTGTGGAGCTCTTCCTCCGCATGGTGGATGAATCCCGCGCCCCGCGGTGATCGAAAATTCCCAATGATTGGTATTTGACATTACGCCGTTTGCTCGTATCGCAACAGTCATGTTGCCTGGCAAATGCGAGACATTGGTCTCGCGGCACTTGCCGTTCCAAAATCCTTCCATCCCTTCGGGATTGACCTCTGCGCTGGGCTGCCGTCCACGAATTCGCGCGCATACGCGAATGTCCGTGCCTCGGCGGTCAATACAAACCTTTAAGCGACCAACAAACGCTTCGCCCGCCGTCTACTCGCTCAAATGATACGTGTGATACGCGTTCTGGCACGGATTCCCCCAGGCGATGTGCATCTCGCGCGCCGTCAGGTCAATGACCATCGCGCAGATAGTGCTTTCGCGGTCGAGCGGGTCGGTCCCCTCGATGTTGTGGTTGCAGATCGAATTGGGCAGGTTGACGTGATCCTTCTGGATCGCCTGCAACGACTTGATCGTATGCTCCGAACTCTGCCGCAGCAGGCGGTTCGCCCTGAAATAACGCACGCGCGAAGAGATCAACTCCTCCGGCTCGGATTCGATGCTCTTCATGGTTTGCGAGAGATAATGATTCGTGTGGACGATATACCCGTCCGTCCCGTGCAATATGTCGAACTTGCGCGCCGAAACCTCCACCGAATACATCTCCCCGCTTTCGTGGACGAGCAAATGGTTGTACCCTGCAGCGCGGTGCGGGACGAGAGTCCGCGCGATGGCGCCGGAAAGACGCCGCGAGGCAAGCACAGCCCGCGCCACCGCCAGGCGCGGAATGCCGATGCGCGAATCGTTCGGGTACACTGAGTCAATTAATTGGGCGATGCCATAGGCGTTGAATCCCACGTTGGGCAGGAGCCCGCCATACGTCATGGCAAGGAACGGGGGTTCGCTCGCGGGCTTCGCGCTGACGACGAAAACGTCCTCCTCATCCTCGGGGACCCAATCCTCGTTGTGCGCCGCCAGCGCGTGACCGTCCGCTGTGCGTTCCTCGTTCACCGCGAAACTGGTGCAACGCGTCAAATGCAGGGCGTCCACCGTAACCGCCTCCATCACGTTGAGCGTCACGATCTCGCTGAACGGCACGTTCGCCCCCTCCGCAATGCCGCGCCACTCCTCCACGTATTGCGGATATCGCTCCTCGGCAAAAGGCAGGTACTTGCGCGATTGGATCTGCGCGCCCTCCCAGGTCAACTCGAGCGTTCCATACGCCTGCTCGATCAACTTGCGCGCGTTCCCCACGCTGTGACGTACCTGTTCGCGGCGCGCCTCGCCGATCTGCCGTCCCATCTCGCGGTGCGTGCCTGAGACTTCGATCAAAGGCGGTGGGGAATTGTGAATTTTTGTATTCGGGATAGAAACTTCCTTCAAAGCCATAAAACCTCCATAAAATCAAAACCCGCTCCGATTTCCTGCTTCGGAGCGGGCGGAATTATATCATGGGGATTTTTACGTCCCGGATGCGGGAGGCACCCGATCCGGCTCGACCAGGGGACCAGACACGCTCATGGCGGGACTTTGGATCGGCTTCGCCCCAAAGCGCGTGATCACCACCGCGCCGATCGCCAGCAAACCCACGAACGCAGGCACGATCCAGGTGAAACACCCCACCACCCACGAAAGATCGTTCAACGCCTGGATGAATCCCACAACGAACATCAGGATGAACGTTCCCAGTCCCGTGGTAAGGACGGGCGTCCAATTCTGGCGGATCGCCCTCGCAAAACGCTCGCCGATCTCGCGTCCGATGGCGATCACGCCGAAAAGCCACGCAAACCCCAACGGGATCAAACTCAAAAGGGCGACGGGCAACAGGATGATGGTCACGGCAACCACGAGCAGGGCGACGACGGTCAGCAAGCCGATGCTTGTGGTCATCAAGGGTTGAACGACCACCGCCCGCGAGACCTTGTCCAGCCGCTCCTGAAAGAACAAGACCGCCAGCGCCCCCAAGACCGCCATCAATAGCGAAGCGGCGAACACGCGTCCAAACTCAAAGAGCGGGTTGAAGTTCACATTCACAACGCCCGGCACGTCGGGAATCGGCGGCGCGCTGGGAACCTCCGGCACAACCGGCGGGACCTTTCCATCGGGGATGTCAATCTGCGGCGCGACGTTATTGACCACGTCCCCGCCAATCTCAGCCCCCTCCGCGCGTTGCATCTGCCCGCCGATCAACACCACGTCGCCGGAAACGACAGCCGTCTCCTCCAATTTGATCTGCCCGCCCACGACGACCACGTCGCCGTTCAAGGAACCGTCGCTCACGATGTTCCCGCCGATGACGACGAGATCGCCGTTGAGTTCAGCCCCCTCTTCGACGGCTACGTTACCGCCGAAAAGAACGAGGTCGCCGTCGAAGGTTTCGCCGCTCTCGATGGTGATATTGCTCCCAAAAACGACGCGCCCGCTGCCGGGACCCGGTCCCTGAGCGAACGCGGAGCCTGTGGGCAGGAACAACAGGGCAAACAACAGCAAAAGCGCCGTGAGTCTAAATTTCATTTTCATACGTCACACTCCTTGCGATGCGCGGGTGAATCGCCAGATGGATACGGACCACAAAAGACCGACGCCCGCAAACGTCGAGACGATGACCATCCAGGCAAAGGGCGGGATGAAGCCGGGAAGCACGCGCAGGAACACCTCGCCAGCCTGCGACATCGCCTGCAGGGTCGTTATCAAATAGATCCCCCACTCCACAATTCCCGCGATCCAGTTCGCGGGCGAGGAAAGAAACGTCAACAGGGAGGGACTCGCCAGCCACGCCAGAAAACCCAGCCCCCCAATCAGGAACAGGATGCCGCCCCAGACCCTGCGGCTGCGGTCCTCCAGTTTGCGTTCCGCAAGCCGCACCCGGAAGCGATCCGTAAACCCTTCGGCGGGCGAAGCCATCTTCGCCGAACGCAGGACCAATGCCGTTTCAAGGAGCGCGGCGCAATACGCGCAGGCGCGCAGGTGCGCGTCGAGTTCGCGCTTTTGTTCGGGCGTCAGGGACGTTTCATTCAACAGCCACTCTTCAAAAGGCTGGTGATTCATAGGCTCTCCTTTCGGGGCGCGCGCTGGGCGTGGTCTCTTCCTGCCACATGCCTGCCAGCGCCCGTCTCGAGCGATGCAGGCGGCTTTTTACCGCGCTTACCGTAAGATTCAAAGATGTCGCGATCTCCACTTCGGAAAAGTCGTACCAGTAACGCATGATGACCGCGGCTCTGTCCGTCGCATCCAGGTTTTTCAGCAAACGGTGGAGGCGGTCGCGCTGTTCGCGTTTGACGGACTCAATTTCCGGGTCCGGGGCGGAGGCGTCCGGCAGTTCGAAGGTTGCGCCGTCGTCGTTCTCCGCATCCAGCGAAAACATCGCGAACTTCTTCTTGCGAAGCAGGTCAATGCAGTAGTGCGCGGCGATGGAAAGCAGCCAGGTGCCGAAGGCGCGGGAGGCGTCGTAACGATGCAGGTTTTGATACGCCCGCAAGAACGTCTCCTGCGCGGCATCCTCCGCCGATTCGGGTTCGCCCAACATGCGATAACACAGGTTATACACAGGCTTCTGATAGGTCTCCACGAGTTGCGTAAACGCCTCGTCGTTTCCTTGTTGCGCCTGAAGTACCCAGGCTTTTTCGTCCGTCACTCTGTCTCCTCTAGGACTTTCTACAAGGGACTTACGCCCCAAACGGAAAAAAGTTGCGCCCTAATGGATGTGTCCGCGAGGCTCTCCGCCTCCCTGCGGACCGAGGACCTGCCCCCACGCCCCGGCCGGATCCACCCTGAGAGCGAACAGGATGGCAATGGCTGTCGTAAGCGGCACAGCGCTGACCAATCCCAGCGACCCGACCAGCGTGCGCACGATCTCCTCCGCCACAAACTCAAAATTGACAAGGTAGCCGTAATCCCCGCGCCCAAGCGTGAACATCAGCAACATGGGAAGCGACGCCCCCGCATACGCCAGCACCAGCGTGTTAACCGTCGCCGCCACGTGATCCTCCCCAATGCGCATGGCGGAATTGAACAGCCCCCGGAAACCCAGTGATGGGTTGGCGCGATGCAGTTCGAACACCGCCGAAGCCTGGGTGGTCACGAGGTCGTCCAACACGCCCAGCGCGCCGATGATCATGCCGCCCAGCAGGAGCCCGCGCAGGTTGATCTGTGTATCGAGCATCTGAAGCAGGAAAAGAGCGTTCTCGTCGCCGGAGCCGGTCAGTTTTGTAAAGGCGACGAAGAGCGCGGCGAGCGTACCCGTAATGAGCAATACCAGCGCCATGCTGACCACCGCCGTATGCGTTTTGAGATTCCAGCCATACGTCAAATAAAGCGTCACGCCCAGGAGAATGATCGAACCGAAAATGCTCACGCGCAGCGGCTCTTCGCCGGAAAGGATGCGCGGGATGATGAAACCGACGATCACCATCAGGCTGAACGCCATGCTCAACAGCGAGCGGAATCCCTTCCAGCGGCTGATGAGGAGAATGGCGAGGGCGAAGATCGCGGTCAACCAAAACAGGGGAATGGCGCGGACGAAATCAACGAAGTAAACGGTCAACAATCCGTCCGGGCGCGAGCCGACGGTAACCAGTATCGCATCGCCCGGTTCGAGATAGACCGCATTCGAAAGCACCTGCCGCTTGCCGTAATCCATCTCCATGACAATGCCCTGGTATGCCCCCTCCAGCAATTCCACGCGCGCGACCTGGTAACGCTGGGTCACATCCCCAAGAACGATGTCGCCCTCCTCGATGATCTCCACCACGCGCGCCCGCAGGGTCTCCGATCCCAAAGCGGATACGGCCATGTCCGGCAGTTCCGGGGGCGTCAGCAGGGCGTATAAAATTACGGCAGAAACAGCCGCAAGAACAACGATCAGGATAGAGTAACGTATCTTCATGCCGCCAGTATACCCCGTCCAACAAAAAAGGGACGTGCCCTTGCCGCGCGTCCCTTTTCAGGTCAATTGGGATATATCCTATTTACCGTTCCTGCCGTTCTTCTTCGATCTTCGAAGGCGTTCCATCATGCTTCTGGGTTTCGTTTTGATTGCCGTGATCGCATTTTCGACGCCCTCAGACACTTCGGGTGGCATTTCGCCGTGTTCAAGGAAGGAGATCAATTTCTTTCCGCGTGAGCCTTTGGGGGGCTGCTGCTCTCTGGAGGACTTCGAGATGTAATCGCCATAGTATTTCGGCGAATACAGGGAACGATACTGATAGTCGTAATAACTGTGGGCGCTTTGTTCGGAGATCTTGTTGAAGACTATCCCAAGCAGATGCGCGTTCGAACGGTCCAGTTGTTCTTTTATGGTCCTGGCTTGTTCTTCGGAGGTCTGACCCGGTTCCATGACCAGGATGACGCCGTCCACTCTCGATGCCAGGTTGTACGCGTCCGCGATGATCAACGGTGGGGCGTCCACGATCACAAGTTCGAACTGTTCCCGAAGTTCACCCAGGATGGAGCCGATCCTCTTCGAGCCAACGACCTCGGTGATGTTGGGCGGGATATTCCCGCAGGTAATCACCTTCAATCCATTCTCCGTCCAGGGGCGCACGACTTCGTTGATATCCGCCTTGTTTCGGATCAATTCGGAGAGACCCGGCTCCTTGGGCATGTTCAACGCCTTGTGGACTGCGGGTCTTCTCAGGTCCGCATCCACAAGCACCACCTCCTGCTCCCCTTGTGAGATGGACAAAGCCAGGTTCGCGGCAATCGTGGTTTTCCCATTTCCCTGGTTCGGGCTGGTGACAAGGATGGTCTTGATGGGCTTGCTGATCTGGAAAAACTCGATGTTGGAACGCAACAGGCGGAAGTTCTCCGCCAGGATCGAATTCGGGTTGTCGGCAACGTAGGTGGCGTTATTGCTTTTTTCCAAAAGGAAGGAGATGTATCCGATGACGGGCAGGCTGAATATGCGTTCGACGTCGGAGGTGGTCTTGACCGTCCGGTCGAGAAAATCGAGCAGGTATGCCGCGCCGGCGCCCAGGCTTAATCCCACAATGCCAGCCAGCCCGATGATGATGAATTTGTTCGTTCCCACCGAGCGCGTGGGCAGGTTGGCGGGTTCCACCACGGAGAGTATGTTCAACGCACCCTGTTGGGAATTCGCCAGGAAACTGGCATAACTTTCCCTCAGGCTGGTAAGTTTTTGGGTTTGTTCGCGGATCGCCTGTTCGATGTTGGCGATCTGGCTGGCGCTGTTCAAACCGACCAGGCTCGACTGCAACTCCGCGATCGTCCTTTCGGTTTCCTGGATCTGGAGTTGAAGGTTGGATAATTGCTGGCGGATGAACTCCTGGCGAATCCCGGTTTCCGTATCGCCGATTGCCGGGCTTTGTTTGATCAATTGCCTCGCCAGTTCATTGGCGATGATCTGCGCGCGTTCCGGGTTGGTATCGGTCACGGAAATCTCGACCATCTGTGTTTGAGGTACGACCTTCGATTGGTATTGGGGCAGCCAGTCAATCCTCAACGCCTCCATGGTCGCCTGTTGGATTGGCTCGCGCTTCGCCATATCGGCGTAGATCTGGGCGAGCTGCTGGGCGATATAGATCTGACCCGAATCAGGGTTCGGATCCAGGATGGTCGTACCAATGACCAGGGTTGTCTTGGATACGTACACGTCCGGCTGGAACATGGTGGAGATGCCGCTGGCGATCACTGCCAGCATGGTCACAATGACCACGAGCCTCCACCATCGCACGAGGGGTCGAAGATAAGCGTTGATTTCCATAAGGGGCTGCTTGAATTGGGCGCTAAAACTGCGCGGCAGGTTTTGAAAATATACCACAACCTGCCCAGGCGTTCATCCGATTATTACCTAAACAAGACGCAGATTGCCCGAAATAGTTACCTGCCTTCCATTGAAATAATCGGTCAAGTGCATACACGCATGTCGCGGGATTGCGCTCCTCGGTCGCGGGATGAATTCCGCTTACCCATTAGACTTTCTCCGTATTAACCTCTTCATCCACGAAGTTCACGAAGAAACACGAATTTCTTTTTCATCTTCACGAAAATTCGTTTTCTTCGTGGAGAATTCCTTATTTCAGATGAAGTCTATTAATTAACCCAAGTTGCGACCTACCAAAGGAAGTTGATGGAGCAGGCGAGCACAAGCAAAGCTACCTTGAGTTCAAAACCTTTGGCAGTCACAGCATG
>JABWAU010000028.1 GCA_013360875.1 Anaerolineales bacterium
TCATGCTGTGACTGCCAAAGGTTTTGAACTCAAGGTAGCTTTGCTTGTGCTCGCCTGCTCCATCAACTTCCTTTGGTAGGTCGCAACTTGGGTTACTTACCTGCTTTTCCTCAAAATGGACGCCGAGAACGCCTCCATGCTCGGCAGGCAAAGCGCCATTCCTGAGAACTACAACTGGGCAAGCCTGCAACGCCTCAATGGCGATGAACTCGAAAGCCATTATCGAGAAATTCTTACAGGGTTGGGTCAAGGCGCGGGATTGATCCCCGTCATCTTCCGCAAGGCACAAAACAAAATTCAGGACCCCGCTAAACTCCGCCGCTTGATCGAATTGATTGACAGCGAAACCTGGATCGGTCTGGATATTGACGTCAAAGGCGAGATTTACGAGGGTCTGCTCGAAAAGAACGCCCAGGATACCAAGAGCGGAGCGGGTCAATACTTCACGCCGCGTCCGCTCATCAAGGCGATTGTGGATGTCATGCGCCCGCAGCCCGGTCAGACCATCTGCGATCCCGCGGCAGGCACAGGCGGATTCCTGCTCGCCGCGCACGATTACATCGCCACTCACAACACCCTCGACCGCGATCAGTGGAATCACCTGCGCCATCAAGCCCTGCATGGCTGGGAGATCGTGGATAACACAGCGCGCTTGTGCGTGATGAATTTGTATTTGCACGGCATCGGCGAAGTAGGACAAACTTCAAGTTTGTCCCACAGCCCCATTCACGTGGCGGATAGTCTCGCCTCTCATCCCGGCGAATATTTCGACATGGTGCTGACCAATCCGCCCTTTGGCAAGAAGTCCAGCGTCACCTTTGTCACCGATGAAGGCGAAATCAAACGCGAGTCGCAGAACATCGTCCGCGAGGATTTCTGGACCTCCACCAGCAACAAGCAACTCAACTTTGTCCAGCACATCAAGACCATCCTCAATATGAATGGCAAAGCGGCAGTAGTCGTGCCTGATAACGTTCTATTCGAAGGCGGTGCAGGGGAAGTCGTTCGACGCAAACTCCTGCATGAGTGTGATGTTCATACCCTACTGCGATTGCCGACAGGCATCTTCTATGCCCAGGGCGTCAAAGCCAACGTTCTCTTCTTCGACCGAAAGCCTGCCTCCGAAACCCCATGGACGAAGCAACTCTGGATCTATGACCTGCGCACCAACATGGACTTCACGCTCAAGACGAATCCGCTCTCACGGGAGGACTTGAACGAATTCGTGGAATGTTTCCACGCCGACAACCGCTTCGAACGCACCGCGACCTGGTCGCCGTCAAACGAAACGGGTCGCTGGCGAAGCTTTACCTACGAAGAACTCCTCGCCCGCGACAAAGTCAACCTCGACATCTTCTGGCTGAGGGATGAGTCGCTGGAGGATTCCACCAACCTCCCCTCTCCCGATGTGCTCGCGGCGGAGATCATGGAGGATTTAAGAACTGCGCTCGATCAATTCGAGGGCATCGCCGAAGAATTGGGCGAGGAAGAATAGCAGCGACATTTTTTGCGGTCCGCGTTCGATGGGAAACTATGACCCCCTCCGCCTTCGGCAGGAAGGGGTTGGAGTCTGCAGCGGGGAGGTTGTAGAATGGTCGCAGGTTTGAAGGTTGAAATGTTGGAAGGTTTGTCAGTGTATTGTCGTTTTTGGATCACCGTCTCAGTCATCGGGAGACAGGGATGCGAATCAACCTCCTAACCGCCGGTACGCGGGGAGATGTCCAACCCGCCATTGCGCTGGGCTTGGAATTGAAAAATGCCGGCTACACGGTGCAGATGGTGGCATTCGAAGAATTTGGCGCTTTGGCGAGGGGGCATGGATTGGATTTCTTCCCATTGCGGGCCAGGGTGCAGGAACTGGCAAAGCCGAGTCTTGTTGGGCTGGCGGGTTCCGGCGCAGCCGTGTTTCGCACCGTGCCTGAATTAATAAAACTGTTTCGTGAATTGTTTTTGCTGATGACAGCCGACTTCTGGCAGGCAAGCCAGGAGTCCGACGTTTTGATCAGCAACACGGCGACTGCGATGTCGGCGGCCGCGGTGGCGGAGAAACTGAAAATTCATCACATTCAAACGAGCGTCTTTCCGGATTGGCCCACACGCGCGTTTCCGTCCATCTTTTGGCCCTGGCCCGCCGCCATGCAAACCGGCGAAAAGAACCTGCTCGCGGCGCTCAAAGGGGCTTTCAATTTATCCACCTATGTGTTGACAGGCTTGCTATTCACACTTGGCTTACAGCCTATGATCGAACGCTGCCGCACAGAAATCCTGAACCTGCCGGCGCGTAGTTCCCGCCGGAACAGGCAATCTGCAAAGCCATCTACTCCTGTGCTGGCAGGTTTCAGTGAACACGTGGTTCCCCGGCCCGCCGATTGGGAGGAAAATATTCGCATCACCGGCTATTGGTTTCTTGATACCACGGTCTATACGCCGCCTCCATCCCTGCAAGCGTTTCTGGAGTCTGGACCTCCGCCGGTCTACGTGGGATTTGGCAGTATGCCCAGTCAAGACCCTGAGCAGGTGACGGCTTTGGTCGTGCAGGCTTTGACTTTGGCCGGGCAGCGCGGGATCATTCTCACCGGAAAAGGGGCAATGGGACAGGGAATGGCACAGCAGGGGAACAACGAGTCGGTATTTTTTATCGACTCCATTCCTCACGATTGGCTGTTGCCGCAAGTAGCAGCCATCGTCCATCACGGAGGGGCGGGTACCACGTCCGCCGGGATCAGGGCTGGTATTCCGGGCGTTCTGATCCCCATCCTGGGAGATCAATCATTTTGGGGGCAACGCGTGGCTGATTTGGGCATCGGCGCTGGTCCCATTCCACGCAAAAAATTGACGGCAGACCGTCTGGCATCAGCCATCCATCAGGCCGTCACTGACTCTGTTATGCGTCAACGCGCCGCAACCTTGGGGGGAAAAATCCGCGCGGAAGACGGTGCTGGACAGGCAGTCCGTATCATCCGTCAGCACCTTGGAGTATGATAACCCATGTGATGTGAGACTCTTATGGTGGATGAAAAGCGGCAGGAGATCCGTGACAAGGTCAATCTCGATATTTTCTGGCTGAGGGGTGTGTCGGTGGAGGATTCCGCCAATCTGCCCGAACCGGATATGATCGCAAATGAAATCGTCGAAGACTTGCGATCTGCGCTCATACTCACTCCCGATCTCCAGCCAGCCACTCAATCGTCAGCGCGGCGGACCAGGAGAAATCGGTCGAGCCGCAGCCGGAGCCGTCGCGGGGATCGTAATATTCGCGAAAGCCGGAACGCGCGACGAGTTCGAGCGAGTCGCGGCGGAGTTCCTCGGCGGGATCGTCGAATCCGTATCGTTTCAACCCATCCCATAAGATCCAATTGAAGATGATCCACACCGGTCCGCGCCAGTAACGGCGCGGCTCCCATGCTGATTCAGCCTTACTTGTGGTAGTGACGCGATAACGTATATTCTTGTCAGGCTGATACTCCCTGGGATTCTGCCAGTGTTCGGCGATCAAGCGTCGGGCTTTGGTTGGGTCCGGGAGGCCGGCGAAGAAGGGGGCAAAGGTCATTGCAGTATTGACCAAAATCGGTTTGTCAGCGCGCAGGTCGAAGTCAAAGTATGAACCGTGCGTCTCATCCCAAAAACGAGCGTCGAAGCGGGCGCGCATTTTGTCGAGCCAGCCGTCAATCTCGCCGGTCGGTTCTCCGAGTTCGAGCGCGAGGGCGCGCAGGTCTTCGTTCGCCCGATAAAGGATGGAATTGAATAATACGTCTTGAACGAGAAAGGGAGAACGCGAGAGCAGGGCTGCTGGATCGTATCGGTTCCGGCGGAAGACATCTATGAGGTGGATGAAGCGGACGTAATCGGCAGAGTGGGGACGTTCGGAGGCGGAGACGTGGATCGTATCCCCGCGCTGGAAGGGCGGCACGTCCGGCGGCGCGATGGCGGACATGGCACTCAACCAGCGGGGCGAATCGTCGGTGCCGGATTCCCAGGGATGGATGATGCATACTAGCCCGCTTCCATCCGCGTCACGCGCGGTGTGCAACCAGCGATGCCAGCGCAGCAGGGCGGGATAGGTCTCGCGGATGAAGTTGAGGATTGGACTTCGCGAGTGAATTTTTCGGATGATCGTAGCCAGAACAGGCGGCTGGGTGATGCCGGAAGTTGGAACGGCGGGCGCGTTCGGATTGGTTTCGATTTGCCAGAATGCGGGGCTGGGGAAGTAATCGGATGGCGACTGGTGATAAACGACGTGCGGGATCATGCCGTCGCCCCATTGACCCCGCAGCAGCGAGCGGATCTCCGTCAGCGCGCGCGGCAGGTCGAAGTGGGAAAGTCCGAGGGCGATAATCGCCGAATCCCAATTCCATTGATGCGGATACTGGCGCGGACCCGGCTTTGTGAACACGCCCGTATCATTCGAGCGCAGAACATTTTGCGCGCGCAAGATGAGATCGGATATGTCCATTGCCTGCGGGCAACCCTATGAAATTGCGCGCCCGGTGTCCCGGTTCATCCAGCGGATCTTCTCCGGCGCGAACTTGAGCCAGATCCGCTGACCCGGCTCGAAACGGGAATCGGCATGGGCATTGACCTTCACGCGTTCGCCTCCCACCTGGACCGTGAGCAGATTGTGCGAACCAAGCGGCTCGACGACCAGCACCGCGCCGGAGAGCGCGCCGTCGGTTCGCACAGATTCGGCAACAATGTTCTCGGCGCGGATGCCAAGCGCGACGCGCGCTCCGTTCCCCAAAGCCGCGCGGACCGCAGGCGGAGGCGTAAATGAGGCTCCCCCGGCCATGACCGCATTGTCGCTGAGTTGAACCTCGAGAAAATTCATCGGAGGGTTGCCGATGAAGCCGCCGATGAATTCGCTGGCGGGATTGTCGTACACCTGCAGCGGCGTGTCGCATTGCAGGATTTCGCCGTCTTTCATCACCGCGATCCGGTCGCCGAGACTGAGCGCCTCGACCTGGTCGTGCGTAACGTACACGACCGTGCTTTTCACATCCTTGAGCAGGCGCTTGAGTTCGGCGCGCATTTCCAGACGCAGGAGCGCATCGAGGTTGCTGAGCGGTTCGTCCATCAGCAATACTTCCGCCTGCACCGCGATGGCGCGCGCCACCGCCACACGCTGGCGTTGTCCGCCGGAGACCTTGGCGGGAAAACGGTCGAGCAGGTCGGTGATCTGCAACAATTCCGCCGATGAGTGTACGCGCTTTTTCACTTCGGAATCGGGAAGGCGCTGCATCCTCAACCCGAAGGCGATGTTTTCATAAACGGTCAGATGCGGGAAGACAGCGTAACTTTGAAAGACCATTGCGATGCGGCGTTTGCGGGAAGGGAGATCGGTCACATCCTTGTCGCCGATGAAGACGCGCCCGCTGTCTATCTGTTCCAGACCGGCAATGCCGCGCAGGAGGGTGGTCTTGCCGCAGCCGGAAGGACCGAGCAGGACCATGAATTCGGTGTCGTGAACGGTCAGGCTTACGTCGCGCGTGGCGACGATTTTACCGAATGTCTTGCGAATATTGTCGAGTCGTATCTCAGCCATTATTTTGTCACCTTTCCCCAGAGATTGAACAGGTATTTGCGGATGAACAGCATGAAGATCAGGGAGGGCGCGAGCATGAAGAAGCCACCGGCAAATCGGTAGGGCAGAGGCGAGACGTCCAGCACGGTCAGCACGAGCGCCGGGAGGGTGCGGTTGCGGACGGTGAGGATGACGGCGGCGAAGACCTCGTTCCACGACAGAACGAAGGTGAACAGGGTCGCGGCGGCAAGTCCCGGCAAAGCCAGGGGCAATGAAACGCGCACGAAGGCTTGCAATTGACTGCACCCCAGAGTCATCGCCGCCTCTTCCAAATCCCTCGGCACGCTGGCGAACACGCTGCTGGTGATGAGAATGGTGAAGGGAAGCGCCAGCGCGGTGTGCATCAATGCCAGGCTGTACACCGAGTCGTACATGCCCCATTCGATGAAGGACACGGCAAGCGGAATGGACAGGATGACGATCGGGAACGCCCGCGTCGAGACCACGAGCAGACGGAACGTTTCGCGTCCGCGAAAGACGAAACGGGCAATGGCATATCCGGCGGGCGCGCCGATGAGCGTGGAGAGGCTGAGCGTGATCAACGCAACGACGACGCTCGATCGCACCGACGCGGCGACGCCGGTTGATTTCAGGAAAAAGACCATCGTTTCCGTCGAGAAGGGCGATGGAAAAAAGGGCCGCGGGTATTTATAGACCGCCAGTTGCTCGCTGAACGCCGCCACGCCGATCAGGTAAATCGGAAGGAGGACCCATAACGCCATGAGGATGGCGAGGAGATAAACGAGACCGCGGCTGACGTATCTCAGGAATGTGTTGGAGGATTTCATAGCGTTTGCTCCTCCGGCGTCCGCAACCCCCACAGATAAAGGATGGTACTGACAATGGACAGAACCATGATCAGGGCGGCGAATGCGGCGGCGACGTTCGGGTCTCGATATGTGTTGTACCAGCGGTAGGCTTCCGCCGCCAAAAGAGTGATGCCGCGTCCCGCCACAGCCAGCGCCACCGCAAAGACCTGAAACGCGAGAATGGTCCGCAGGATCAATGCAACTTGCAGGCTGGGGCGAAGGAGCGGAAGAATGACTCGCCATACCTTGTCCCACAGCGTCGCGCCGAACACGTCCGCCGCTTCCAGGAACTCATTGGGAATGGATTGCAGGCCGGCGACCAGGATCACCATCACAATGGAAGTCGCTCGCCACGCCTCCGCCAGCACAACGGCAAACAGCAGCCAGCCAGTATTTTGGTAACTGAGGAAAATGAACGGCTTGTCCAAAATTCCAAGCGCGGTCAGCACGGTGTTTAGATAACCGCGTTCGGTGAATATAGCAAACCACACAATGCCCGCCGCCAGTTCGGAGATGCCCAGCGGAATGGCGTAAATGTAAAGGAACAAACCGGAAAACTTGAGTTTGGCTTGAATCAGCAATGCCATCGTCAAGGCGAGCGCGAACTGTACGGGGATGATGATCAGAATAAGCAAAAGCGTCGTGCGGAACGCGGGCGCAAATGCCACGTCGCGGATCATCGTTTGAAAGTTATCGAGCGTCCACCCCCCGCCCTCCGCGCGGAATGCCAGCGTGAAGGCTTCCACCATCGGGTAGGCGAAGAAAACGAGCAAAAAAATGACAGAGGGAAGAAGCAGGGCATAAGGGGTGAGCGCCTGCAAGCGGCGTGTGGACATCACAGCCTCCGATCGTCGGGACGGCGGATCATCCGCCATCCCGACATTGACGAGCGATTATTGAACTTGACAAGCCTGTCCGCCGCTGTCTGGATCGGGCGACCAGCATGGCGCGCCGGTCTCATCCATGATCGCCTGCAGGATGGGCTTTTGACCTGCAAGCACGGTCTGGATGTCCTCCCCGTTCAACACGATCAGCGTAAAGGTATCGCGGAACACCTTGTTGAAGTCGCCGCCCTTACCGCCCAGCCCCTGCGGCAGAAGCGCCGGCAGGGCGTCAGGAGACGCGGCTTGCAGGGTCACTGCCTCTCCTTCCAATTTGACGCCCGGCGATACGAAGCCCGGATAATCCACTGCGACGACCGGGAAGAATCCGACTTCGCGCAAAGTGTTGATCTGCGTGTTCGGTTCGGTCATGTATCGGATCAACGCTTCGGCTCCCGCCACATTATTCGAAGTGACGGGGATGGCGAGTCCGGCGATGACAGGCATGAAGGCGCGTCCCTTCGGACCTGCGGGAACGGGCAATGCGACGAAGTCATCGGGCCTGGCTTCGAAAGCGTCCTTCAGGCGGGCGGTATGATCCCACGCCACCCAGACTTCTTCGGAAAGCAAAGGTTCCTGCATGAAGTTATACGTGGTGGACTGGGGATGCACGTAGGGCCACATGTCCACGAGCCACTGCCAGCCCGCCGCGGCGTCTGCACCGGCGAAGGTGGTCACAACTCCGCCAGAGAAGGACGGAACGAGGAAGCCCTGGAAGAAGCGATGCAACAATCCCTGTTCGCCCGCTGGGAAACCGAATTTGGCTTCGCCTGTGGCGTCGAAAACGTTCTTTGCCCATTGGGCATATTGTTCGTATGTCAGGGCGTTGGGGTCCGCTCCCGAAGGCAGATACTCCAGGGCAGCCTTATTGGCGGCAATAATGTATGTCGCCTGCATCCACGGCACGTAGTAGGTCTGTTCCGTGTTCAACTGCGCCACGTTCCAGAAGGCATCCGGAATGCCGCGATCAGCCAGCGACTCGCGCAGCGCGGTCAGATCTTGCAACTGCCCGGCTGGAGCCATGGTCGAGAAGTTGCCGTGCAGGGCGCCAAGCACATCCACTGTGCCTTGCCCGGTTTGCACTTCGGCAGCGATGCGATCGTGGAATGGACCTTCATCTTCCGGGATGAATTCCACCGTGCCGGGGAAATCCGCAAGGATGACGCCGCGCACCTTCTCCGCTTCCTGCACCGGGCGCAATTGTGTGGAGAGCCAGACGAGGTTGCCATAATTCACCGGTGTTGATGTCACTTCGATGATCGTTTCGACTTCGACAGGGACTTGTTTGGTGACCTCCACGGTCACTGTCACTGTGGTGGGCTGGCAGGCGCTCAACAACAATCCCGTGATGAGAATGAGGGTGGATAAACCAGCCCAAAGGCGTTTTTGTTTCATATACTCCTCCTCGAGTAATGTCAGTGGTTATTTGTTCGTTCCTTATTGTCAACTTCGCAAAATTATCGTCGTCACTTCATGTGCCACCTCCTTATGGTCCGCGCGAAGCCCAAAGCGTTTTGGACTTCACGCGATGAAAACATCAGGGGCTTGTAGACTCCCGAATGATGAGTTCGGGCTGAAGCAGGATTTGCGGTTCAGCCAGCGATTCATTGGCGATAAGAGCCAGCAACATCTTCACCAGGCGTCGGGCGATTTCGTAAACAGGTTGGTTGAGCGTGGTGAGAGGCGGACGGCTATGCTCTGCGTCTTCGATACCGTCGTAGCCCGCCACCGCAAGGTCGCGCCCGATCGCGAGTCCTTTTTCGTGGGCGGCGCGCATCGCTCCAATGGCAGTGAGGTCATTGATCCCGATAATGGCGGATGGCGGATCGGGCGTCGCCAGCAATCTTCGCGCCGCTTCATACCCTCCCTGACGCGTCAGGTTGCCCTCCACCACCAACTTCGCATCGAAAGGGATGCCGGCGGCTGCAAGCCCGTCGCGGTAACCTTCCAACCGGACCGATTGCAACATCAAATCGGGCGGCGCGCCGATGAAGGCGATGCGGCGATGACCCCGTTCGACCAGGTGGCCGACCAGCGCGGCAAATCCGGAGCGGGCGTCCACTTCGATATAGGGATGGCTGGAGGAATTGAGGCTGCGGCCCATGGTAACGAACGGCAATTTCTTACCCGACAAGAATTCGACGCGCCAATCATTGCGACGCATGCGGCTAAGCGCCATCCCATCTACACGACGGCTATGAGTCCACCTTTCATATAGCAGTTGTTCGGCGGCCTCACCGGGCGGGGCGGTGGAGACCAGCAAGTCGAAATTGTTCGAGGCCGCCTCATCGCCGAGACCGGCAATGAATTCCGAGAAAAAGGGATCTGAGAAACGCGGCTGGATGGTGGGCAGAATGTACCCAATGGCTTCCGAGCGTCTGCGCCGCAGTTGGCGGGCGGCGCCGCGTGGTACGTACCCCATTTCCCGGGCGACGCGGATCACGCGTTCGCGCGTCTCTTCCGCCACGTCGTCATATCCATCCAGCGCGCGGGAGACGGTGGTAATGGAAAGTTTGAGCCGCTTGGCTACGTCACGTATCGTGGGGGTCATAATTTTTCCAAAACGTTTTGGAAACAAGAGGATTTTAAGGCAGTATGGGTGAATTAGTCAAGCAATTTCGAGTGCGAACCGGATGGTGATAAAATTCACCCCATCCGGGAACATCGAACAGGCAATCTGCTGGACAAATCGTCAACCATGCCCCTCTCCGATCAAGGCGTCACTTCCGATAGATACACCCTCATCCCTCGCACGGCGATCTTTTTGCGGCGCGGGGACTCATTCCTGCTCCTCAAGAGCGCGCCGACGAAGCGACTGTGGGCGAACAAGTACAACGGACTCGGCGGGCACGTTGAACGCGGCGAGGATGCCCTCTCCGCCGCAAAGCGCGAACTGCTCGAGGAAACCGGTCTCACCGCGGACTTGTGGCTGTGCGGCACGTTGATCGTGGACGCGGGCGAAACGGGGATTGGCTTGTTTGTCTTCAGCGGGGAATGTATCGAGGGGGAACCCAGATCATCGAAAGAGGGAGCGGCGGAGTGGATTGAATATCGGAGGATTGGAGGATTGCCGGTGGTGGAGGACCTGCCGGTATTGTTGCGGAAGATCCATTCGATGAAACGCGGCGACGTTCCTTTTCACGCGCGGTCGTATTACGACGAAGAGGGAAAACTGACGGTCGTGTTCGGTTGACGCGCAAATTCGAGGGATTAAAACGATCAGCCAACCTCGATTGAGTTGGCTGATTTCAGGTAAATCAACGGCGAACGCGACGATCTCAGATCTTCGGTCCCGCCTGTACCACTTCCTTCGGCGTCTGGTCTTCGAACTTGGCGAAGTTCTGCTCGAAGCGCATTGCCAGGTCCTTGTAGCGGCGGTCATATTCCTTTTTATCGCCCCACGAAGAGGAGGGGTCTAAAACCTCGGATGGAACGTCCGGACATTCCATTGGCACCTCGAAGCCAAAGACCGGATCGGTCTTGTATTTCACGTTATCCAGTTTACCGGTCAATGCCGCATTCAACAACGCGCGCGTGTAGCGAATCGAGATACGCTTGCCCACGCCGTACGGACCTCCCACCCATCCCGTATTAACCAGCCAGCACTTGACGCCGTATCGTCCGATCTTGTTCTTCAGCAATTCGGCGTATTTATACGGATGATGCACCATGAACGGACCGCCGAAACAGGCGGAGAAGGTCATCTCCGGTTCATCGCGCAAACCGACTTCCGTCCCACCGACTTTGGACGTGTACCCCGAAATGAACTGGTACAACGCCTGGTTGGGGGTCAGCCGCGCAATGGGAGGCATGACGCCGTTCGCGTCGCACGTCAACAGGATGATGTTCTTCGGATGCCCCGCCTTCTTTTCGGGGACGGCGTTCGCGATGAATTCCAAAGGATACGAGGCGCGAGTGTTCTCGGTGATCGAGTCGTCGTCGAGGTCAATGTAGCGCGTAACCGGGTCGAACGTCACGTTCTCGAGGATCGTCCCGAACATTTTGGTCGTCGCGTAAATTTCCGGCTCGGCGGATTCGGACAACCCGATGACTTTTGCGTAGCATCCGCCCTCGAAGTTGAAGACGCCGTCGTCGCTCCACCCATGCTCATCGTCCCCAATGAGGCGGCGCGTCGGGTCGGCGGAAAGAGTCGTTTTGCCGGTGCCGCTCAAACCGAAAAATAAAGCCACGTCGTTGGGGTCGTCCGGGCTGACATTCGCCGAACAGTGCATCGAAAGCACGCCCTCCAGCGGGAGCAGATAGTTCAATAACGTGAATACGGATTTCTTCAACTCGCCCGCGTAAAGGGTGTTGCCGACGATCGCCAGTTTCTTTTCGAAGTTCAGCACGATGAACGTCTCGCTGTTGGTGTTGTCAACCGCCGGGGCGGATTTGAATCCGGGCGCGGCAACAATTGTAAAGTCCGGGACGAAGCGTTTGTATTCCTCCAGCGATTCCGGCGTGAGGAACATGTTCCGAACGAACATGGCGTGCCAGGCGTGTTCCGTCACGAAGCGCACGGGCAGGCGATAATTTTCGTCCGCGCCCGCGTATACGTCCTGCACGAAAACGTCCCTGCCTTGAAGGTATCCGAGCAAACGCACATACAGCGCGTCGAACTTTTCGATCTCGAACGGGCGGTTGTACACGCCCCACCAGATATTATTTTCCGAGTCCGTATGACGGACAACAAACTTATCGTTCGCGGAGCGCGCCGTATGTTTGCCCGTATGCGCGATGAACGGACCGCCGCGCGAGGTGACGCCCTCCCCTCGAAAGACAGCCTCTTCGTATAACGCTTCGGTCGCCAGGTTCCAATAAGCCAGCCGCAAATTGGACACGCCAATGGTCGAGAGATTCAAGTCCGCCTTGCGGATCTGGGCGACCGATTCTGCGGGGGTTTTGATGTTGAGTAGATTGTTCATTTATTTCCTCGGTGGATGAGCATTCGGGCACACGGGTATACAGGTCATAAACGAATCTTGTTTACCTGTCTACGTGCCTGCTTGTTTACTTCGCCTCACATCCAATCTCTTATCATCTTCTTATCGCCAATATAGATCTCGTTCGGGCTGGTCGGGTCAAGCGCCCATTTGATGCGTGCAATGCCCTCGGTCACGTCCTTGACCGAACCGGAAAACGAAATGCGGATGTGCCCCTCCATCCCAAACTCTTTGCCCGGTACCGTCACCACCATCGCCTTCTTGAGCAGGAAGCGCGAGACCTCGACCGAATTGCCGTTGAAGGCGCGGATGTCCGGCAGGGCATAGAACGTCCCCTGCGGTTCGATCAAACGGACGCCGTTGAACGTCCTGAACTCTTGTAGCAGCACATCGCGGTTGTTCTGGATGTGAAGACGCAGCGCCTCCACCACGGACTGCAAGCCGTTCAACGCACCCTCAGCCGCCGCCTGGCTGACGGGGCTTACGCCCGAGGTCGTCTGCGCGGTGACGTTCGTCATCACGCGAACGAGTTGCCGCGGTCCCACCACCCAGCCGACGCGGAAGCCGGTCATGCCGTACAACTTCGCCACGCCGTTGACGACGATGATGTGCGAGTCTTCGACGTCCTTCTTCGTGAAACGATAGGCTGGCGCGGCCTCGTTACCATCGAACGTCAACTTGTGATAGATGTCGTCGCAGATCAGGTAGATGCCCTTGCGCTCGCACAGGTCAACCAGTTTTTCGATCAACTCCGGCGGATAGATCACACCGGAGGGGTTGTTCGGGCTGTTGACGATGAGCGCCCGCGTGTAGGAGGTGATCGCCCGTTCGATGTCCTCGAAGCGAGGCGTGAACGTTCCATCCTCGGGCGTGACAATCACCGGTTTACCCATGCACATCTTGATGATCTCCGGGTACGACACCCAGTACGGCGCAATGACGATCACTTCGTCCTGCGGGTTCAAAATGCTGTAGATGATGTTGAACAGGGATTGTTTTGCGCCGTTCGTGATGATGACGTTTTCCGGCGCGACGAGGCGGTCGTAATTTTCCTCCGTGTAACGAATCACCGCCTTCTTCAACGAGGGAATTCCGTCAATGGGAACGTACTTCACCTCTCCGCTGGTCAGTTTTGCCGCGGAGGAAAGGATGGCATGGATCGGCGTCTTGTTCTTCGGCTCTCCGATCCCCAGGTTGATCACGGCTTCGCCGCGTTCGCGCAAGAGTCTCGCTTCTTCGTTCAGCGCCAGTGTGGGAGACTCTACGATCTCACTGGCAAGTTTGCTCAATTTCATATCCACTCCGATTAAAAAACCATCTGGTCAGGCGTGTCTGCTCTGACCAGATACAATTTGATAGCCGCAAAGAAAGCGGCGCCGACACAAAAATGTCAGACAAGGCTATCATGCCGCCATTATACTACATGGAAATTTTCAAACCGGCGAAAGAACGGGAGGCCATGGACGCCTACGGACACGCCATCGCCGCCGGGTCCGGGTTCTTTCCAATCGCCCAGACGCGCTCGAATTCCTCAACGTAAAGCCTCGCAATATCGGGGTTGTCAATGATGATCACATTCTCGTCGTTGGTGGTCTCCGCCCGCGTGGAGAAATTCAGCGAGCCGGTGACCACGTACCGCTCATCCACGATTACGACCTTGTGATGCAGGAAACCGCCGTTGCCATCCTGCCGGACGGGAACCTCGCCGCAGAAGAGCGTCCGCAATTCCGCCGATTCAGAAGTGCTGCCGAACGACTCGAACACGCCCGCCACATCCACTCCGTGGAGATAACGCTGGATCATCGCGTCGGCAAGCGGATAATCCGTAAAACTGAACGCCATGAAATACACGCTCGATTGCGCACTTTGCACCAATGGGACGATGGCGGTTTCGAGCGCGGGATCCTCCGACGTGAAGATTACCTGGATGGGCGTCCCTTCGATGTTCAACGACTGGTCCGCCAGTTGGGAAGGCGACCTCGCGCCGAATTGACCGTTCCACATCTCGTCGAATTCCCGCTCGTAGATTGCCGCCAACTCCGGCGAACGGATCACGATCACGTTATTGTTCTGGTCGTAGATCCCGTTCTTCGTGATGTTGGTTGACCCCGTCCATACGATCCGACCGTCGAAGATCCAAAACTTATTGTGCATGAAGGCGGACCTTCCAAGATCATCCCTTACTTCGATGCCCGCGTCACGCAGCATCGCGAACTGACCGTGACCCGGCTCCTCGTCCGCAAGCAAGCCGTGTTCGTCGTCCGTCACCCAGCGCACGTCCACGCCGCGCCCCTTCGCCGCGATCAATGCCCGGGCGGTCGAATCAAGATCGAACTCGAATGAAGCGATGTGGATGCTCGTCTGCGCGGCGTTGATGTACTGGATCAACTTCTCCTCGACCGAACCACCGATCACGTTGGGGTCGCGATGATTATTGGGGTCTGTAAAATACACCTCCCACCAGCCTGCGAGGGGTGAAACCGTCGGCTCCTGCCCGATCACCACCGGCGTCGCGGTGGAAGCGTTTACATCCGGCAGGAAAGGCGTCTCCGTTGCTAACAAGAGCGGCGTCGCCGAAGCGGCAGGCGTATCGGTTTCGGAGAATAACCCGCCCACGTCAATTCCGGTCAGGGCGTAGAACGCGCCGCAGATCAACAACAGGACGGTGAACAATAAAACAATGACGCCGCCCTGGGTTTTCGAAATCGTCCTTCGCTTTGCCATGATCTCATCCTTTGATTCGTTTTTCTTCCACCAGGTTTTTCAACCACGCAACGATCTGCCGCGCATTCGCCTGCGAGGGCAGGTGGGCAAGCGCCTCGTCCATGGAGGGCAGCGAGAACGATTCACCGAACAACACGCGCGCCTGTTCGCCGACGCGGTGCCACAAAGCGCGCCGCGTCTCAACCTCCAAATCCGCCTCCCCCGCCCACCTCGCGACCGAGCGCAGCATCAAACGCAAGGCGCGCAGACGCGGCGCGATATGTCCTTCGGCAGAGTCGTTGTCCATGCGCTCGGTTTCGTTCACGATGCGCCTCGCCGCAGACTCCCCCCACGAAAACAATTCGCCTGCCGCATCATCGTCCAACGACGCGGCAAGCGACTCGTTCCCGATCATGCTCCCCATCGCCTGATGGAATCGTTTCTCCAATTCATCCATGATGCGAGTATAGCAGAATTAATTTGGAATCCAACGGCAATCTGTTGGAAACACCGACAGCAGGCTGCCGGAATCCATATCAGACAAGGGTTTCAAAATCCTTCGGACTGCCCAACGGGAAGCGGCGTGCAGATGGCTCGATCCGCTTGACCATTCCCAACAGGACTTCCCCGCTTCCCGCCTCGACGAAAGCCTGCATCCCCATCCCAAGCATCCTCTCCACCGATTCCGTCCAGCGCACACGCGATTGCATCTGCGCCTTGATGTCGGCGCGCAGTTCGTCCGCTGAGAGCAGCGCGTTCGCATGGACGTTTCCGATCACAGGGATCGCCGGTTCCTCCATCGCGCACGCGTCCACCGCCGCGTTCCATTCCTCCTGGATCGAAGCCATGAGCGGAGAGTGCGCGGCAATGCTCACCGCAAGCGGAAGCGCGCGTTTTGCGCCCGCGGCTTTGGCTGCCTGCATGGCGCGTTCCAACGCGGGTTTGTGCCCGGAGATCACAACCTGCCCCGGGCAATTATCGTTCGCGACCTGAACGATCTCATCCACTGTGCTTGCCTCCGTGCAGACCCTGTCCAGCGTGGGAATGTCCACACCGAGAATAGCCGCCATGCCGCCGGGGTTGAGTTCGCCGGCGCGTTTCATCAACTCGCCGCGCGTGCGGACGAGTTTGAGTCCATCGGAAAAGGATAAGGCGCCGGAGGCGGTCAGAGCCGATAACTCGCCAAGAGAATGTCCGGCAACAGAAGCAGGTTTGAGGTGCGGATAAAGATGCGTCATCGTCCTCCATGCAGCAATCGAATGGACGTATAACGCCGGCTGCGTGTTGATCGTCTCGTCCAGTTCCTCTTTGGGTCCCTCCCACATGAGTTTGGAAAGTGAAAAACCGAGGAGGGAATCCGCTTCCTCGAAAGTTTGTCCCGCAATGGGATATGCTTCGGCAAGTTCCTTCCCCATGCCGGCCGCTTGCGAGCCTTGACCGGGGAAAATGAACGCGGTGGTCCTGGGATCGAGTTTCATCATAACTCCAACGTTTCACGCTTCGACTTCGTTACGCTTCGCTCAGGGCGATGATTTGCAATTAAAACACAAACGGATCGTGTTCGTCACGACCCGTCGGCGCATCGGGATTATTCGGACTTTTTCTTTTCCTTCTTGATCTCGACCACTTCGCGCCCTTCGTAGAATCCGCAGTTGGGACAGACGGTGTGCGGAAGACGCATGGATCCGCAGTTGGAACAAATCGTCAGGTTGCGAGGCTGCAAGGCATCGTGGGCGCGGCGGTTGTTGCGGCGTCCCTGCGAGTGTTTGCGTTTTGGATGTGGGGGCATTCGTCTTTCTCCTTTAGAATTAGTATTACAGCGCAAAGTCCGACGCTAGAGAGCGTCGGTTCCGCTTCGGCGTAGGCAGATGTTCTCCCCTGGCGCTTGCCCGCCAGGGCAAGTGTAACGTCCGCCCAACCTTGCGCTGTAATGTTAGGCAGCGCCGATTTATATCCGGCGCTACGCCTTGACATAAGCGGGCAGATTATAGCGGCTGGGGAGGGGAGCGTCAAGTGAAATACGGGAAATTTCAAATACCCGACTCCATAGTAAAATGAGGACATGGAAGTTCAGATCGCGGTTGCCAAGATCAACAAGTACGCCTCGTCCGAAAGCGGCGATACGCTGGAAGTGATCGAGAGACCCAACGGCGGCGTCTCCGTAGCGCTGGCAGACGGGCAGACCTCCGGGCGCGGCGCCAAAGCCGTCTCGCAGATGGTCGTCCGCAAGGTGATCGGCCTGCTGGCGGAAGGTGTCCGTGACGGCGCCGCGGCGCGCGCTGCTTCGGACATGCTCTACACCGAGAAAAAGGGGAAGGTCGTTTGCACGCTCAACATTGCCTCCATAGATCTGCACAGCGGAACCATCGTCCTCACACGCAACAACCCCTCGCCCATGTTCATCTGCCGTGACATGCAAATTGATCGCATTGACGTGGAAAGCGTTCCGTTGGGCGTCTCGCGCGACGTGCGCCCCTCCATCACCGAGATCGAGATCGAGCCGGGGCTTACGATTGTCATCTACACCGATGGACTCGTCCACGCCGGGGAACGGCGCGGTCAACCCATGAACGTCATGGAAGTGCTTCGATCCATGATGGAAGACCTGGACCCCACGCCGCAAAGTATCGCGGATACGCTCCTCGCGCACGCCGTCTCGCTCGACGACAACCGCCCGGTGGACGACATCAGCGTTGTAGTTCTCAAGGTCTCCGCGCTGGCTGTGGACAACGTCCGCCGCATGACGGTGCGCCTGCCCATCGAATGGTACGAGAGGGCATGAACCTTCGCAATGGAGCCTCCGTCGAAAGGTCAGCTTGTTGGCGTCGTCGGTCCGTGCGGCTCGGGGAAATCCACGCTCATGGCAGGTCTCGAAAAACACGGTTACGCCTGCCGCCACATCGCGCAGGAGCATTCCTACGTCCAAGCCATGTGGCAGATCGTTTCCAAGCCCGACGTCCTCATCTACCTGCACTCGTCCTTCCCGGTCAGCACTGCGCGCCGCAAACTCGACTGGCGAGAAAAAGATTACGAGGAACAACTTCGCAGACTCTCCCACGCCCGTGAACACGCGCAACTTTTCATTGACACGGATAACCTCACTCCCGAACAGGTTTTGCAAAAAGCATTGGATTTTTTGAAGTAACGCGACACACCGTTCTCGAAGGATATCCGGCGGGCAGCGGAAAAATCTCGCGTTGCAGCAAAAGGCCGCGATGAAAAGACCCCTCGCCTCATTCCTGACCCTCAGCCTGCTCCTCCTCTCCTGCAATTTCCTCCAGCCGACGCCTTCCCCGCCTCCCTCCGCGCCCGGACCCGATCCCATGCAAACGCCCTGGGACGACCGCACCCACTTCAAAAGCGGATTGGTCGCATCGGCGCAATCGGTTTTGAATGGATTGGCAGGCGCAAGCGTCTATCGCATCGAATTCACGATCGCCGATAACCTGTACCAAGTCGCAGGAACGGAGGAGGTTCGATACACCAACACGGAAGACGTTGCATTGAACGAAATCCACTTTCGGCTCTTCCCCAACATCCTCGGCGGCGGGATGACCGTTTCCAACCTGTCAGTGAATGGGCAATCCGCCGCGCCCCGATTCGGACTCGAAAACAGTTTGATGATCGTCCCATTGCCCGCGCCGCTCGAAGCAAATCAAAGCGTCGTTCTCAAAATGGATTACGCCGTCACCGTTCCGCAGGCGGTCGAATTGAATTACGGCGTGCTTGCCTACTACGACGACGTCCTCGCGCTCGCGCACGCGTATCCTATGATCGCCGTGTACGACGACGAAGGCTGGAACGCGGAGATCCCGCCGCAGGATGGCGACGTCACGTATGCGGACGCGGCGTTCCATCTTGTACGCGTCCGCGCGCCGAAGGAATTAACGCTGGTCGCGTCCGGGCGTGAGATCAGCCGCGGCGAAGAGGGGCAGGCTCAGGTCCTGATTGTAGCGAACGGTCCCGCGCGCGATTTCTATCTGGCGGCGAGTCCAAAATACGAAAAAATCTCGCAAACATTCGGTGAAATAACCGTCAACAGTTACGCCCCAAGGGAACTCAGGGACGGTGCGCAATTCGCGCTGGAGGTTGCCGTCAGAGCCATTGACGCGTTCAGCGAACGTTACGCGCCCTACCCCTACACCGAATTCGACATCGTATCCACACCCACGCTCGCGCTCGGCATCGAATACCCCGGCATGACCGCCATCGCTTCGCGCTTATATGATGGGAACCGCGATTCCCGCATGTACTTGGAATCGACCGTCGCGCACGAAGTTGGCCATCAATGGTTCTACAACCTCGTCGGCGGCGATCAACTCGACGATCCCTGGCTGGACGAATCGCTCACTCAGTTCGTCACGCTTCAATATTTTGCGGATGAATATGGGAAAGTCGGGGAGGATGAATTCCGCGCCTCGCTGGAAGGCAGGTGGGCGCGCGTGAACAATGAAAAGATTCCCATCGGATTGCCCGTTTCCGCGTATCGGGGTGCGGAGTATAGCGCCATCGTCTACGGGCGCGGCGCGTTGTTCTTCCTCGCATTGCGCGAGGAAATGGGAACGGATGCGTTCGATGCCTTTCTGAAGGAATATACCGCGTCGCTTTCGTGGGGTATCGCCGCGCCCGAATATTTGCAGTCGCTTGCCGAACAAAAATGCGCCTGCGAACTGGATGCGCTTTTCGAGGAGTGGGTGTATCCGTAGCGCAAGATGCCGTCCTTCGATGAACTCAGGACAAGCCTTGCGCTACATTACACAACCATATCCCATCCGGGAAAATTTTCCAAATTGTCCTACCCATGCCCAATCAACAGGGGTATAATCAGCCGCGCCCAGCCCCAGGCTGGCATTTTTGTGAGTGGAGAATCCATTGCATGATACGAAACTTATCCAATCGAATCCTTCTCATTCTCATCATTGTCGGGCTCGCCTTATGGGTGGACTTCACGGATGAGATCAAAATCAACAACCCCAGGGATGGTTCCGTTCTCTTCCAATTGAAGACCTCAGCCAAACTCGGTTTGGATCTGCAGGGCGGTCTGCAAGTCCTTTTGGAAGCCGACCTGCCGGAAACCACCCGCGTCACAACCGAGGAAATGGAAACGGCGCGCAGCATCGTTGAAAACCGCACGAACGCGCTGGGCGTGAGTGAAAACCTGATCCAGGTGGCGGGCGAGAGGCGCATTGTGGGCGAATTTCCCGGCGTGGAAGACTCGGATGCCATCCTCGACATCATCCAGCAGACCGGTCTGCTCGAATTCGTGGATACCGGCGATTATTCGCCCGAGGTCGGCACGATCCTACAAACAGATTTTGGGAGCGATCCAACCGCCGCCCCTGCCACTCCCGCCTCCCCCACGAACGGGAGCGGCGATCAGATCGTGTATCACACCGTAATGACCGGCAAGGATTTGCGAAGCGTCTCCGTTGCGCCGGACCAGTTGGGGACCAACTATGCCATTGACTTCACGCTTACCCCGGACGGCACTAGGATCTTCGCCGATCATACCTCCGCCAACGTGGGCAGATTCCTCACCATCACGCTGGATAAACGCGTCATCTCCTCGCCGCGCATCGAATCGGCGATCCCCGATGGCGCCGGCACGATCACGGGAAGTTTTACGCCCGATACGGCGAATGCGCTCGCCGTCCAACTGCGCTACGGCTCCCTGCCCATTCCCCTCAAGGTGGTCGAGACGCGCATCATCGGTCCGACGCTGGGCGAAGACTCCCTGCAACGGAGTCTCGTCGCCGGGTTGATCGGGTTCGTGATCGTGATCCTGTTCATGGGCATCTATTACCGGCTGCCTGGCATCACCGCGAACATTTCCATCCTGATGTACGCGGTCATTTTGTTCGCGGTCTTCAAACTGATCGGCGTCACCATGACCCTGCCCGGCATCGCCGGCATCATGCTCAGCACCGGCTCCGCGCTGGACGCGAACATCCTCGTCTTCGAGAGGCTGAAGGAGGAGTTACGCGGCGGGCGGACGATGAGGCAGGCTTTCGGTCAGGCGTGGAACCGGGCGTGGCCCTCCATTCGCGATTCGAACGTCGCCGCCCTCATCACCTCCGCCATCCTGTTCTGGTTCGGAAGCGCGTTTGGCGCCACCATCGTGAAGGGCTTTGCCGTGACCCTGTTCCTCGGGGTAATCATCAGCTTGTTCTCCTCCCTGTTCATCACACATTCGCTGCTTGGACTGGCGCTGGACACCTTCAAACTCAAAAACCTCGAACGCTGGATTGGCATTTAGGAATCGGACACTTATGAACATTCTTGGAAAACGTTATTTCTTCTTCGGGCTATCCCTGCTGATCATCATCCCCGGGCTCGTCATCCTGTTTGCCGGAGGCGTTCCCCTGTCCATTGATTTTACCGGCGGGAGCCTGCTCGAGGTCAAGTTCGAAAATCGAACCCCGGAAACAAGTCAGATCTATGCGGTCTACGACAAGGCTGGCATCGAGGACACGCAGGTGCAAACCAGCGATGCGGGCAGTTACATCATCCGTTCGCAGTTCCTCCAAAACGAAGACCGGGACGCCGTCCTCGCCGCGCTCAACGAAAACATCGGCAAGGCGGAGGTCGTCCGTTTCGACAGCGTGGGACCCAGCATCGGCAGGCAGGTCACCTCGCGCGGCGCGCTGGCAGTGACGGTGTCATCGCTTCTGGTGGTCCTGTTCATCGCCTGGTCCTTTCGCGGGGTGACGCACGCATTTCGCTACGGCGTCTGCGCCATCCTTGCCATGATCCACGACGTCGCCATCATCTTCAGTTTCACCGCCATCGGAAGTCTCCTGTGGGGCTGGGAAATCGACTCCCTCTTCCTCACCGCCTTGCTGACCGTGATCGGCTTCTCCATGCAGGATACCATCGTGGTATTCGACCGCATTCGGGAAAACTCCAACATCTACCGCCGCCTCGATTTCGAAACGCTCGTCAACCATTCCATCGTGCAAACGCTCCAGCGTTCGATCAACACCCAGTTGATGACGGTCGAGTTCCTCCTGCTGGCGCTCGCCATGTTCGGCGGCATTACATTGCGCGAATTCGCCTCCATCCTGCTGATCGGATTGTTGAGCGGAACCTACTCGTCCATCTTCATCGCCGCCCCCATCTTGGTGCTGTGGGAAAACCGCGAATGGAGAACCTGGTTCCGCAAACCGGCCGCTGCATAACCCCAGCCCGCGACAAGCAAAAAAAAAAAAAAAAGCCGCCCCCTTGATTTTCGGGGGCGGCTTCATTTTATGCGTTCAACCCATGAGCACGGAAAGGAGCCGATACAACAGGTTCACAAAGTACGACCGGCGCATCGAAAACAGATTGTCCGGGTATTCATCGTCGTAAGACCGTAGTTGCAAGAGCAATCGAATTATTGCCCAATTCCTGTTTGACCGATACATCCGCCGTATACTCGCCTTCAATGTCTGGTTTTCAAAGTCAAGACGATAAGATTACAGTAAAGTTACAAAAACCGTCCCATCCTTGGTTCATGGATGGGACGATTCGCTTCGAACGGCGGGACGGCTGCCCCCTTTTCGAGTTAATGGACCTACCCTCCGAGTTCCACCGCCAGCGCGTCGTAATACGTGCCAGCCCCGAAACCGTCAATTAAAATGTGATCGAAGGGTTTCAAATTCGGAAGTTCGCGCAGGAAGGCGATCATGTTGGATGCCGCGCTCACGTTCCCGAACTCGCTCAACAGCCACGGCATCGGCAGGACGATCCCCTCGTTTTGCAGGTGTTTTTCCTTGAGTTTGTTGATCTTGTAATTCGCGTGATGGACGATCGCCACAGCCAGCGACCTGCCCGCCAGACCCAGGTCGCCCAGCCGGGCTTGATAGGAGGCGTACACGTCCCTGACCACCTGCACCCCGGTCCGCACGAACAACTTGACCATGCCCATCGGTCCCGCCATCGTAATGGATGAACCGTCGTGCGGTTCGTGCATCAACCCCGCCACGCGGATGTTGTTCGTCAGCGGTTCGGTCACATCCACGTTGAACTCGCCGTTGTGTTTCTGCCGCGAGTGGGGATAATACATGGCGACCTGCAATACGCCGTCGTCGTCGAATACCTCGCGCGATCTGCCAGCCAGGAATTTCATGGTCTCGCCGGGGATTACGCCGATCACGCCCGCCGCGTTTCCGAACAGTTGCAGGGCGTTCGCGTCGTGCGACGAACCGACAAAACGACTCAACCCCTCGATCCCCCCAACCAGCACCTTCCTGCCGCGCAGGGACTCCGCAATGTTGATGTTCAATTGCATGTTTTCGGGCAGGTCCGGGTTCAATGCCAGATGCAGGCTGCTCGTCGAACCATCGCACGCCTTGTGGATCGCGACCTTCAAAGCGGAATCGGGAATGCCTGCGGCTCTTGTGATCCGATCCAGGTAATCCTCCGTGATCGGCGCGCTCATGCCGATCAACACCGCCTCCACTTCCGAAGGCTGCCAATTGCAGGCTTTCATCGCCGCAACGAGGAGCCTCCTCCCCACTTCCACTTCCACTTGAATGTGTTCCTCCAGCGTAAGGTTCAATGGAAGATGGTGCCGGTTGAGGAAACCCAATTCGGACAGATTCAGTTTTTCGTTCGCGGGAAGCGGATGTCCGAGGCGTTGTTCCAAAAAGTCCGATAACCTTTCGTTGTCGTAACTTTCCCCCCACGTGCCGTAAACGCCCCCGATCCCCACGTTCGGGTTGGCTACGCGCTCCATGCCAAAGGGTATCCCCCCCGCAATCGGCAGCAATTCCATCTCGACGCCGGGCCGGTCGTAAAAGGATTTAATGTTTGAACTCGAATTATCCATGGTGGTAAAACTCCTTGTTTCTTGTTTACTATGAAACCCTGTTGTATTCCTTTGGTTTCGCATCCGCGCGACCCTGCCGAGCCGATTTTTGCAACGGCGCAGCGCCACGTAACGCAGTGCAGGGCATGTCCTGTCGATTGTCCGCTGCAGCGGGATGATCAACCTGCGTTTCTGAATTTTTTCCAATACCTCAATAATCCATCCGCGCTCATGCCGGGCGGGTTCGCCAATTCGTAAGCCGCCATCACTTCTTCATCCAAACCGATCTTCCTCCCCTCCTCCGCCATCCAGTCTGTAAACCTCTGTCGCATCTCCTCCAATGACGGTTCGGATGGCATGATCTCCTCCAGCCAGCCCGTGGCAGACACAAGCCCCTTTTCCACCTCGCTCAAATGCCATGCGGGATCGTCGAAGATTCCAAAGTGAGTCGGCGCGATACGCGTGAACTTTTCCTTTCGCAGGCGGGCGAGGCTTTCGCGCCAGCGTTCAATGTGCAGTTCCGGCGGCGGCATGGGAACGCGCAAATAGGGATAGCCGGGGATGCGCACGCCGCCCACGTCGCCGCTGAATAAAACATCCTCGAAGAGATAGGAATAATGATGTTCCGCGTGACCGGGCGTATTGATCGGAAGGATTTCCAAGTTACCGATTTTTATCGCCTCCGCGTCTTTCGGGACTTTGAGTTGACTCTGCGGCACCGGCAGAAACTCCCCCCAAAGCGATTCCATTCGATCCCCGTAAATGCGCGCCGCGCTGGCTAGCAGTTTTTCGGGGTCCAGCATGTGCGGCGCGCCGACGGGATGCACGTAAACCTCCGCGCCCTGCCTTGCAAGCCAGCCTGCCGCGCCGGCGTGATCGAGATGAATGTGCGTGAGCAGGACGTGCGTCACGCCGCGGGGAGACAAACCTTCCTTTGCCAGACCAGCCTCGAGCGCGGAAAGAGTCGAGCCGGGCCCGCTTTCGACGAGGATCGCTCCGTCCGCATGTCGTATCAAATACGCGGCAATTGCGTGAGGGCGCCCCTGAAAGTTCAGGTCAAGTGTGACAACACGGGAGGATGCCATGAAGCCTCCTTCGAAAAAATGTTTGCGGAAAAACCGGAGAGGGTCTCCGAAAGATCAGCGTCGCAGTACACCGGGCAGACCGGCACCATACGTTCGGCAAGCGCGCTTGCAAGGTTATCGTTTCCCTGATTACCTCCAAAGGAACGCGCCATGAGCAGGACGACGACCGGGCGCAAATTGCGACGCTGAAGGTTGTTCGCCACGAGGAGCAGATCGTTCCAGACCATCGGTGTTATGAGGATGGCGCTACTTCCCTGCGGCAGTTGACCCATCTGCGCCGAAACCAGGCTTGGAAGCGAGATCGCGCTTTCGCCCTGCAAGAAGGCAAGCGCCTCGAGTATCTTGCCCTCCTGTCTTTCGCTTCGTTCGGCGGGGATGACCTTGTATGAGTGTTCGGCGGCGGTCAACAAACCGACGGAGCGCCGTTGTTCGATGAAGAAGTGCGCGAGCGACGCCGCAATGCTGATCGAATATTCGAGCGTGGAGGGAGGCAATTGGAATTTGCGCCGTCGGAACAGGAACACGTCGTCAACAGGCGGTAGTTCCTGCTGCCAGCCCGGTTTCGAGACGTGCACGTTTTTATGCGTGTCGAGGATCAACCAGACTTCCGCCTGCGGGTCCTGTTCGAATTCCTTGACCATGAGTTGGTTGCGGCGCGCGCTCGTGCGCCAGTGAATGCGCTTCATCGGGTCGCCCGGCACATATTCGCGCACACCGGAAGCGTGCGGCGTGATGTCTATGGATTTGCGGCGGATCGCCTTGCCGCCTGGCAGGAGTCCAGGAGGCGAAAGGAAGTCCTTGACCGGGAAAAGCAGGGGAAAGACGACGAGGCTCGCCGAGGCGGGGAACTGCCTCGAGACGCGGAAAATGCCGAACGGATCGCCGGAGGCGACGGTGGTGGGCCCGAGCAGGAATCCGCCCCGGGCGGTGAGCCAGGTACGGGCGACGTATGAACGTTTTTGTCGTCCGCGTAAAATGGTGATGACGCGCGAGCCGCTCACGTTGGGAATCTTCGCCTCGTTGATGACCTCCAGCCAGAGTTTGACGAGGCGACTGTTGTTCGCAATCTCGAAATGTTCGTCGAACACGTCGCCCACGCCGGCGCGCAGGGAGCGAACGCGTCTTTCCACCGTGATGCCGCGCAGGGACAGCCTCGTCAACAGCCAGGCAAGGACGAGAAGCAATATGCCCAGGTACAGCAGGCGCACGTAATAGACCGAGCCGTTGACCATCGCGCCGACGCCCCCCACTGCAAGAATCAAGAGAACAAAGACGCGTCCCGCGGTCACCCGGATTTTCCTATTTTCGTATTTGCGAAAGCCTTGTAATCGCCGCCCGGCACAGGTACGCTGTGAACGACCTCCTCCACGATGCGGTCCGCGCTCAATTCCCGCAGGCGCGCCGCAGGCGACACAATGACGCGATGACCCAGCACTGCAACCGCCAGCGCTTTGATGTCGTCCGGCAGGACGTGATCGCGTCCCTGCAGGGCGGCGCGCGCCTGCCCGGCGCGGAACAGCGCCAGGCTGCCCCTTGGGCTCGCGCCCAGATACACGTCGTTGCTCTGGCGCGTGCGCCCGACGATGCTGATGATGTATTTTTGGATCGCGAGGGAAACAAACACTTCGCGGACCGCCTTGAACGCGGCGAGCAGGTCCTTGGTTTTAGCCACCGATTTGAGCGTTTCGATCGGATGCCGGATCTGCTGCCCGCTCATGATCTTCATCTCCTCCGACGCGCTGGGATATCCCATGCGGACGCGCATTAGGAAGCGATCCAGTTGTGCTTCGGGGAGAGGGAAGGTGCCTTCGTATTCGATGGGATTCTGGGTGGCAAGCACCATGAACGGCTGCGGCAGCGGATGGGTGATCCCGTCCACAGTGACCTGGCGCTCTTCCATGGCTTCGAGCAGGGAGGCTTGCGTTTTGGGCGTGGCGCGATTGACCTCATCTGCGAGAACGACCTGCCCCATGATGGGGCCGGGGCGGAACTCGAACACGCGTTTCTGTTGGTTGTAGATCGAAACCCCGGTCACGTCGCTGGGAAGCATATCCGGGGTGAATTGGATGCGGTTGAAGGAACACTCGAGGGATTTTGCGAGACTGCGCGCCAGCATGGTCTTGCCCACGCCCGGCACGTCCTCGATCAGGATGTGTCCCTGGCACAACAAACCGATCACCACCAGTTCGAGGGAATTGCGCTTGCCGACGATCACCTGCTCCAGGTTTCCGATGAGACGCTCCCCAAATTCCTTGATATCCATCATTCCAGGGTTCCTTTCCCGTTCCAATGTGAGGATGAACGATCCAATTGTACCGCTTTGATTGTACGAGGGATGAAAGGGACGGGCAAGTGCGCCCTCCCCTTCTGCGGAGGGGTATCCGCTTGTCGTTCAGGGCGGTTTTGTAGTTGATGCGAGTAAGGGAGTAACGAGTTAAAAGATAAAACGTCCCGAAGGTTTTCTTGAAGAGAAATCGGTCGTTTGCGTCAACCTTCGGGACGGTTCAACTGAAATGAAACATACCCCAGCGATTTTATTACAAGAATTATACTGGTGATATCAGTTGAACAAGACAGAACAGGTTACCCCTATTCCTGAAAGCCTGTTTTATAAAGTTCATAATACATCTCCTGATTCGCCAGCAACTCGGAGTGTGTTCCCTGCTCGACGATCTTTCCATCGTGAAGGACCACGATCTTATCCGCGTTCGTGATGGTCGAAAGGCGATGCGCGATCACAAATGAAGTTCGTCCTTTCAACAGAGTCGCCAGCGCTTTTTGGATGATCTGCTCGGTCTGTGTATCCACTGAGGAGGTGGCTTCGTCCAAGATCAAAATGCGCGGGTCGGCGAGCAGTGCACGCGCGAACGAGATCAACTGGCGTTGTCCCACGCTCAACGTCGCGCCGCCCTCCTCCACGGATGTGTCAAATCCGTTTTTCAAACCCATGATGAAGTCATGCGCGCCGACAGCCTTCGCCGCGGCGATCACTTCCTCGTCTGTCGCGTCCAGCCTGCCGAACAAAATATTTTCCTTCACCGTGCCGTTGAACAGGAACGGGTCTTGAAGAACCATCCCCATCTGCCGGCGTAGGCTACCCTGAGTCACCGTCCGCAGGTCAACGCCATCCACGCGCACACAGCCCGAAGTCGGGTCATGGAAGCGGGTCAACAATTTGACGATCGTCGTTTTGCCCGCGCCCGTCTCCCCCACCAACGCCACCGTTTGACCGGGCTGCACATCCAGATTGATCCCATCGAGGACGAGAGTCGGGTCATCGGAATAATGGAACTGGACATCTTCGAATCGGACTCCGCCGGTAATTGGCTTCATCTCGAGGGCATCTTCCGCATCCCGAACCTCGACCGGCGTATTGAGCAACTCAAGGATGCGTTCGCCGCCCGCCATCGTGGATTGCAGCGTATCGAAGCGGCGGCTTAAGTCACGGATGGGGTCGAAGAGGCGGTCAATGTACAACACGAACGCAATCAACACTCCAGGCGTGATCGACTCGCCTAACACATAAGTCCCACCCAGATATACGACGAGCGCCGTTGCAATCGCACCGAGCACATCCACGATCGGCGTGAATGCCGACGCCACCTTTGCCGCGTCGAGACTCCTTTCGAGAAAATAACGATTGACGTACTCCTTGAAGTTTTTGTAATTATGTTCCTGGCGCGAGAACGCCTGCACGACTCTCACGCCGTTGACGTTCTCCGCCAGCACCGAGTTCGTCCACGAGATCGCGGCGCGCACCTTGCGATAATTCCGCCGCGCCGTGTTGCGGTAAAGGACGGTCGCGAGAATCATCAATGGAATGACCGAGAACGTGATCAACGACAAACGGAAATTGAGTGAAAGCATCGCAATCAGCGTCCCGATGATCGCCAGCAAATTGCGGACGATCGCTAGCACCGCCCAGGTGATGAACTCACGTAGAGTCCCCACGTCATTGATGACGCGTGTGATGACGCGACCCACACTGTAACGGTTATAGAAATTCAACGATAACTTTTGCAAATGATCGAACATCGCCGTGCGGACATCGTACAACACATGCTGTCCCACCCGTGACATGATACGCACGCGGAGGAAGTTCGCGACAAGTTGCACGCCTGCAACGACAAAATAGGCGATGGCAATGCCGCCCAGCGCGTGCAGATCTTTCTTGCCAATCCCCTCGTCAATCGCCAGTTTGACGAAGTACGGTCCCGACACCGCCGCGGCAGTGACGATGACCATGAAGGCAAGCGAGATAAGCATCTGCTTCGAGTAGGGTTTGACAAATTGAAGAAGTCCATGCGCCACTTTGGGGTCATAGCCCTTATCGTAGGCGTCTTCGGAACGGGTGATGTATTCGGGAGGGATGATTTTGGTCATGGTTAATCACGTTTATCACGCTAAGCAGAGGGACGATGACTTTCCATCCCGCAAACGAAGCGCAGGGTTCAAGTTTATCGCGCGAAGCGGAGGAGCGGTGACTTTCCGTCTCGCAGACGAAGCGCAGGGCTTCAGGTTAGTGAGCGGTTTCCTGTAATTCGCGCTTCGTCTGCACTTCGTTCCGTTCAGTGCAATGTTTTCTTCTTGTTTTCATCTCTTCTTTTCCTTTCAGCCTTCACAATCTCATGAATTCCTTCGATATCGCCGCGGATCAATACTTTCTTCTTGGCGCGGTTCCACCCCCTGATGCGGCGCTCCCATTGTAAGGCTTCAGGAAAAAAGGACACGCTTGCTTTTTTCTATCATATTATCTATACTCTTGTCGTCCCTATATAAATATTGTTGAGCGTCTAACATTATTGCGCAAGGTTGGGCAGACGTTAGAGAACGTCTGCCTACGCGGAAGCATAATAGACGCTCTCTAGCGTTGGACTTTGCGTTGTAATACTAAAACTTCAAAAAACCTCGTTTACAGCGTAATGAATTGTCTGAAAAGCATTCAGGAAAAGGCAATCTTCTCACGGAGGCGCAAATGAACTTCTTCCTTTGGATCCTCTTCGGCGCGCTGGCGGGCTGGGTCGCCAGCATCATCACCGGCAAAAACCGCAAGATGGGCGCGGTTGCCAACATCGTGATCGGCATCTTCGGCGCGTTTGTCGGCGCGGGGATCATGAACACGCTCGGCATCCCGGTACCGCAGGGATTCGGTCTTACCGGCTTTTTGGTCGCGGTGGGAGGCGCGGTCGCGTTGATCGTCGCCACAGGATTGATTCGTTGAGAGGCATATGCCCAAACTTCTGATCCTGTCCCGCGAACCAGACGAATACAAAAAACTCATCCGGCAAGCCGACCTGCCGGACCTGGAAATTGTCGCGGAGTTCGCGGAATGCGACGTCGTCCTCGGCGAACCGCGCATCATTCGAGAACACCTTCCCCAACTGCCGAACGTGAAATGGATCCAGTCCATGTACGCGGGCGTCGAGGCGTTGACGGATCCCACCCTGCGCCGCGATTACGTCCTGACCAACGCGCGCGGCGTCTTCGGCGAACTGATGTCCGAGTACGTGTTCGGGTACATGCTGGCGCACGAGAAGAAAATCTTCGAGCGATTCAAAGCGCAGCAGGCGAAGAAATGGGACCGGTTCGAATCGGGTTTGTTGCGCGGCAAGACGCTGGGCTTGCTGGGCGTGGGTTCGATTGGCGCGCATCTGGCAGGAACGGCAAAGCATTTTGGGATGACGGTGTGGGGATACTCGCGCGGAAGTGAGAGGAGCACACACGTAGACAGGTATTTTCATCCCCCACCCCAACCCTCTCCCGGCGGGAGAGGGGGAATCATCGAATTTGCCAACGGGTTGGATTATCTCGTCGTGGTTCTCCCGCGTACAAAAGACACCGACAAGATCGTGGATGCAAACCTGCTCGACGCCCTGCCGCCGCACGCCATTCTCCTCAACGTTGGACGCGGGAACGCGGTGGATGAGTCCGCATTGGTGGAGGCGTTGGAACATGGCAAGATCGCGGGAGCAGTTTTGGATGTCACGGAAAAAGAGCCGCTTCCCAAAGACCATCCGTTTTGGGTAACCCCGAATCTGCTCCTGACCTTTCACACGTCCGCGATGAGTTATCCCGAAGACATCACGAAGTTGTTCGTCGAAAATTATCGTCTCTACATCGAGGGCAAGCCGTTGAAATATCGGGTTGATTTCGAGAGGGGGTATTAGGAGCAAACAGGTATACAGGCAGATTAGTATACAGGTAGACAAGTACACACGTAGACAGGCGAGCATGATTTCCTGTTTACTTGTTTATTTTCCCAGGAGTAATTATGACCGTCACACTCGCTGACATTCAACAAGCCGCGCAGCGCATCGAGCCTTTCGCGCATCGCACGCCCGTCATCACGAACGAAAGCCTCGATCAACGCGTGGACGCGCAGGTGTATCTCAAATGCGAGAACATGCAGAAGGTCGGCGCGTTCAAGTTTCGCGGTGCGTGCAATGCGGTCTTTTCGTTGAGCGACGAGGAAGCAAAGCATGGAGTTGTCACACATTCGTCGGGGAATCACGCGCAGGCGCTGGCACTCGCGGCGAGATTGCGCGGCATTCCTGCGTATATCGTCATGCCAAACAACGCGCCTCAGATCAAGAAAGACGCGGTCGCGGGTTACGGAGGTCGGATCACATTTTGTGAACCAACGCTCGAGGCGAGGGAAAGCACAATGGAGAGGATCAGGCTCGATACGCGCGCGACCGTCATTCACCCCTACAACGACGAACGCGTCATCGCGGGACAGGGAACTGCCGCACTCGAGTTGCTTGATACAATCCCGGACCTCGACACCGTCATCGCGCCGGTCGGCGGCGGCGGACTCATCAGCGGCACATCCATCGCGGCAAAGGGGCTCAAGCCTAGCGTCCGCGTCATTGCGGGCGAACCCGAAATGGCGGACGACGCGCATCGCTCGATGAAGGAAGGAAGGATCGTTCCGTCGGTCAATCCCAAAACGATCGCGGACGGTCTGCTCACTTCGCTCGGCACGTTGACTTTCCCCATCATCCGGCAAAACGTCGAACAGATCGTCACAGTCAGCGAAAAGGGCATCATCGAAGCAATGAAATTCGTATGGGAGCGCGCCAAGATCGTGATCGAACCGTCGGCGGCAGTGGCGGTTGCGGTGTTGTGGGAAGGGAAGATTGGTTTGACCGGCTTGAAGGTCGGCGTTATCCTCAGCGGCGGCAACGTGGATTTGAACAAACTGCCCTGGCAATCCTGACCGGAGGTGACGACATGGACGACGAATCGCCCATCGAGGAAAGACTCCCCTACCCCACCCAGCCCATGTATTTCCCCGATGGGACGTGGGTGGAGGAATTCATCATTCCAGAAGAGGACAAGGAGATCGTCCTCGAACAGTTGTATCCCTTTTCGCCCGTCCCGAAATTGACGGATGTGATGTACGACCTGCACGCCGACAAGACCTTCGTCGTCAGGAAATTCCGCGTTACGTGGGAGCACGGCATGAATTATCTCGTCAGCCCGTATTACCCCGAAAACGGCGGAACGGTCATTGACTGGATGGACGAAAACTCATGGGTGGACGACGAATACGACGAGGAGGATTTCGGCGACGAGGATTTCGATTTGACAGGGTTTGACAACGACGATGATCTTCCATTCTAATTATTTCAACAGGAAACCAACATGAGCAAACGAAGACGACATGCGCAAAGACAATCGGACTTCTCCCAGATCGAATGGCTGAAACACCGCACGGGATACCCATCACCCGAAGAACGGGAGAGGATCATCCAACTGCGGCAGGAACTTTCCATCGAGCTTATCCAACTCGCGGTCACGGGAGTCAAACCTGACGACGCCCGCATTCAGGCGCTGGTCAGGAAATACGGCGCAGAGGAAGTCGAGCGGGCAACGCAGGTCTTCAGCGAGACAATGTCCACCAAGCAGTCGCTTGTTGCCGACGACGCCTTCAGTTACCGCGATTACCGTCTGCGCTATGCGCGCTTCGGAAACGGACAAAAATTCTATACAGCCCGGGAAGTGGACGAGTTGTATATAAACCATGCGGATCAATTAAAGGACATGTTCTTGAAAAGGGGCGGCTATAAACAACCTGCGCCGGAAGAGGATCTGAACAAACTCCTGATGATCGGTTGGAATGACTAGAAAGACATCACCCCTCCCGCCATCCCCCTGCGTCCCGATGATTTCAGCGCGCCCGCGCCCGGTTCCTATCCCGCCCCAATCAATGAATTGCTCGAATGGGGAGACGACCTGTACAGGTCGCATAACTTTGCCGATGAAGTGGACTACCTCAAATGGAGAAAACACATCCCCGCGTTGACGCGCATGGCATTGGATGCGGGACTCGTGAACGGGTGGCCGCGGAGCCTGCAAGTTGGGCGCCCTGGCACGCCATCCATGCTCTCGGCGCGTTACAGGCTTGGGAGTCCGCTCCCGCGCTGGCGGAACTAGCCAACCTTGAAAACGACTGGCTCTCGGATCGCCTGCCGCACATCTGGGCGGGAATGGGCATGGAAGTCGAACCCTCGCTTTGGACGATCCTCGAAAACCAGACTGCATCCGCAAAACAACGCGGTCTCGCCGCGCAGGGTTTACGCATGATGGCGGAAGACAACGACATCCTGGAAAACAAGATCGCCAAAGGCTTTGTAAGGCTGCTCGAAAACACGAAGGTCTTCGACCCCAAAGTGAACGCCTACCTCGTCCATTTTCTCAGGGAAAGGGACGAAGCCGAAGATGTTTGGGAGGCGATCAAATCAGCCTTCGATGAGGAACGCGTGGACTTGGACGTCATCACGCTCGTGGATGTCGAAGAATACGACTACTTCGATGAATTTCCCGATGACGAAGAATTCGAGGACGAGGTTGAGAATGAATAACGTTTCGACTCATGCGTGATTTTTGCGCAGACGTTAGAGAACGTCCGTTACGCGCGAACGTTTTTTCAGACATTTCATGCATGAGCCAACGGTTCAAATCAGGAGGACCTCCACGATCTCGCCGGCGCTCAAGCCTGTCGTGTCGGAAGGGATGCGAAGCAAACCGTCTGCGTTCGCCAGCGTGAAGATCAGGTTGCTTTTGCCGAAGATGGGATCGGCTTCATAATTAATGATTGACGATTGACGATTTACGATTAGTTTCACGGGCCACCAGTCTTCGCGGCCCGCCTGGGACGGCAGGTTGACGGTTAGCCGCGCAAGCACATTCGCCTCTGGTTTTGGCAGCGCCCCCAATAATTTTTCGATCACGGGAACGACAAACAAATACCCGTTCACCAACGCGCTGACGGGGTTGCCGGGCAAGCCGATCACCGCCTTGCCGTTGCATACGCCGAGGATGGTCGGTTTGCCAGGTCTTGTATTGATGCCGTGGACTAGAACGCCCGGCTCGCCCAACGAGCGGATGACCTCGGCGGTCATGTCTCTTGTGGAGGCGGACGACCCGGCTGTGATAAGGACCACGTCACAATCGGACAACGCCTGCGCCGCCGCTTCTTTCAACGCCGGAAACTGGTCGCCGACGATCCCATAGCGTTTTGCCACGCCTCCGCTCTTTTCGACGAGCGCACTGAGTGTGTACGAGTTGATGTCGCGAACCTGACCCGGTCGCGGCTTCAGACCCGGGTTTATTACTTCGTCCCCGGTCGAAATCAATGCCACCTTCACCTGCCTGACCACACGAACAGACGTGATCCCCAACGCCATCAAGCCGCCGATCTCCGCCGGGCGGATGCGAGTCCCCTTGTGGAGGACGAGTCCTCCCTGCGCGACATCTTCTCCAATGTGAATGACGTTTTCGCCGACCGCCACCGCGCGGAAGATTTCGATTTCACGCGGCAGACCTCCGGGGTCCTTCGAGACCTCGGAGGTCTGTTGGGTATATTCCAACATGACGACCGCGTCTGCGCCGTTCGGAAGCATCCCGCCGGTGTGGATCAACGCGCATTGACCCTCTCCAATTCCGAACGCGGGCGCGTCTCCCATGGGGACTTCGCCGACGAGGGTGAGATAGGCGGGCAGGGATTCGGACGCGCCGAACGTATCCCGCGCGCGGACCGCGTACCCGTCAACTGTTGTCCGCTGGAAATCGGGGAGCGGATGCGACGCGAGGATGTCCTCGGCGAGGACGCGGCTCAAAGATGAGATCACGTCAATTGATTCAGAATCAGGCTTGCCCTGAGTTTGATCGAAGGGCATCGGATCGGGAAGATGCGAGAGGAGGAGGGCACGGGCTTCGTCGGGAGGGAGGAGAGTCAGGAATTCGGGCATCTTGTTAAGTCACAAGTTGAAGGTTGCAGGTCGAAGGTCTGTGAAATCTCATAAAGTCGTATTACCCGAACCTTAACAAAAGTCTCGAAAAGTCGTATCACTTACCTGTGAAGCAAAAGCGAAAGCAGGATAGATACG
>JABWAU010000147.1 GCA_013360875.1 Anaerolineales bacterium
AGTGGTCGTCAGCGCGACAGGCAACGACACCGCGACCGGCAACACAAACATCGCGGCGGGCGAGTACTTCATTGACACACTCGGCGCGTCTGGCACAGGCGCGACGATGACCCCGGCGTCCGCTTCGCCGAACACGACGGTCACAGCCACTATTTCATCCACCACGATCTCTGCGCTCACGGCGGGCAACCATACCGTCTATGTCCGCGCGAAGGATGCGGCAGGCAACTGGAGCGCGCCCATCAGCGCGACGCTTCTCATTGATCGCACTGCGCCCACGATCACCGGCATCAGCCTCGTTCCGAATTCCATTCCGCCCGGCGCGCCCTCAGTGACGCTCAACGTGAACGGAGCGACCGACCCCCTGGTCGGCGGACTCGCCAGCGGACTGGATGGAGGCGAATACTGGTTCGGCACGACCAACCCGGCTCCCGGAAGCGGAACCGCTTTCAGCGGTACATCCGCCAGCATCCCTACTGCGTCGCTTGCGCCCGGCTCATACACTGTGCGCGCCCGTATGCGTGACGCGGCTGGAAACTGGAGCGCCTATAGCAGCGCGACACTGACCGTCACCGCGCCGCCAACCCCGCTTTACTTCTCGACCTTCGGGAACGCCAACCCGCCAGGAGTCGGCGGAACCGCTGACGATGCCGACATCTACTTCTGGAGCGGCTCCGCATTTAGCCGGGAGTTCGATGCCACGGCCGCAGGCTTGCCGGCCGGCACCAACGTGGACGGTTTCGACAGGATTGATGCGACTCACTACTATCTCTCCTTCGTTGCCGATACGGTTGTGCCCGGTCTTGGAACGGTTCAGGACGAGGACATCGTGTATTACAACAACGGCGTCTGGTCGGTGTACTTCGACGGGACGGCGCGCGGTCTGACCGCCAACGCTCACGACATTGACGGTTTCAAGATCGTCGGAGGCGTTCTGTACTTCTCGACCTTCGGAAACGCCAACCCGCCGGGTGTGGCTGGCACGGCGGACAACGCCGACATCTATGCCTGGAACGGCGTCTCCTTCAGCCGCGTGTTCGATGCCACTGCCGCCGGTCTCCCTGGCGCTGCCAACGTGGACGGTTTCGTCCTGGTGGACGCCGCCCATATCTATCTGTCCTTCGTCGCTGACACGGCGGTTCCCGGCATTGGAACGGTTCAGGACGAGGACATCGTGTATTACAACAGCGGCGTCTGGTCGGTGTACTTCGACGGGACGGCGCTCGGCTTGACCTCCAACGCCCAGGATATTGACGAGTTCGATCTTCCGTAATTGGCGAAAAGCCCGGTCTGGAGGCTCGGCGTCCGAACCGAGCCTCCAGACAATGAGTTTGGAGCAAACAATGAAATTCAAGAACTTACGATGGATCGCCATTGCATTGATTCTCATCACCGGTTACCTGCACCTGATCACAGCCGGCGACGAATACGCGGAAACGCGTTACATGGGGGTGCTCTTCCTTTTGAACTTCCTCGGTGCGCTGATCTCTGCGGTTGGCATCTATCGCCGCAAATTATGGTGGGGATGGATCCTGGGCATCGTGATTACGCTCGGTTCCATCGTCGGATACGTCCAAAGCCGCACCTTCGGGATGCCGGGGATGGATGTGGAGGAATGGTACGATCCCATCGGGATTCCCGCCATGATCGTGGAGGGACTTTTCCTCGCGGTGACGCTTCTCGCGAAGCCCTGGTCTGCTTCTGTTATTCAAGAGGCTGACTCCACACCGATAACAAACGCCAACCGCCAGTCTGTTCTCGTCGCTTCCATGACGCTGGTTGTGATAACGGTCGGCTTTTTTTCCTACCAGGCGGGCGCGCGTGAATCTCACAACAAGCATCCATTACCTGAGACGGTCATTTCCAACGAGAGGCTGGAGGAGGAATACGGCATCCGCGTAACGCTGGTCGCCGTCACTGCCGCGGGCGGATTGGTGGACGTGCGTTACAAGGTCGTTGACCCGGAAAAGGCAGCAAAACTGGTGGACGAAGAGGAGGGCGGCATCATGCCGATGGTCTTCGTAGGGAACGGCGAGGTAATGCTCATGGCTGATTCTCACATGCGCGATCAAAGGCTCGTCGCGGACCGCACATACTTCACGCTGATCCCCAACGCGCAGAACGCCGTCCAACGCGGGTCGGTGATTACGGTCGTATTCGGAGATGTCGCGCTGGAACCGATGCTGGCGCAATAACCTCAATGTCGCAGCGCAAGGTGTCATCTTGCGCCATATCCCCACCCGCAAAGGAACGTGCAGCATGAAAAAGAAGTTTTTTCCTTTCCTCATTCCCGTTTTGTTGTTCAGCCTGCTCGCCGCGCCGGTGTTCAACGCGCGAGCGGACGGCGACCTTTCCGCCTGGCGCGTGGTGAGCGCGCCCGAAAACAGGATCTCAGCCGATCTGCAGGCGCGATTGGCTTCGCTCCAGGGGGATGAGACCATTACGGTTATCGTGCAGTTGCGCCAGCGGGCAAACCTCCCGCAGGGCAGAGGCTTGGGGCGCGCCGCGCAGTTATCCCGTACGATCGAAGCGTTGACGTTTACGGCGGAGAGTACCCAGGGTCCCGTCAAAAAATTCCTCGATCAGAGAAGGTCGAATGGCAGGGTCAAATCCTATGTCCCATTCTGGATATTCAACGGTTTTTCAGTGACCGCCGCGCCGGACGTCATCCAGGAACTTGCGGCGCATCCCGACGTGCTTTCGATCACGCCCGATGAATTGGACATCGTTCCCGCTTCGATGCCCACATTGTTGAACAACCCCGAGCCGAACGTTTCGCTCGTCAACGCGCCCACATTGTGGAGCATGGGGTACACGGGACAGGGGATCGTGGTGGCTTCGATGGATAGCGGTGTGAGCCTGTCTCATTCGGAACTTTCGTCCCGGTGGCGCGGCGGCTCGAACAGTTGGTACGACCCTTATGGGCAGCATCCGACAACGCCCACCGATTTGAGCGGGCACGGCACGTGGACGATGGGCGTGATGGTGGGCGGCGACGCGGGCGGCTCCTCGATCGGCGTTGCGCCGGGCGCGCAATGGATCGCGGTCAAGATGTTCAACGACGCGGGCGGGTCAACCGCCACCGCCATCCATTTGGGATTTCAATGGCTGCTTAACCCCGACGGGAACGTTTCCACCGCCGACGCGCCGCACGTCGTGAATAATTCGTGGACGTATGCCTACCCCGGTTGTTATCTCGATTTCGAGCCGGACCTGCAATCGCTGCGCGCAGCGGGCATCCTGCCGGTCTTCGCCGCGGGCAACGGCGGACCCGGTACCGGCACGAGTTACAGCCCGGCGAATAACCCGTCGGCGTTCGCAATCGGCGCGATCTACAACAACGGCAACATTTACGGGTTGAGCAGCCGCGGTCCCACGACCTGCGGCGGCTCCACGGGCGTTTTCCCGGAAGTGGTCGCGCCCGGGGTAAGCATCTATACCACCGACCTGGGCGGTTTTTACACCACCGCCTCCGGCACTTCGTTAGCCGCGCCGCACGCGGCTGGCGGCTTGGCGTTGTTGCTTTCGGCATATCCCAATCTTTCGCCTGCGGATCAACAGAACGCGCTGATCAACTCTGCGTTCGATCTTGGCGCTTCGGGTCCCGACGACGTGTACGGATACGGTCGCCTGGATTTGCTCGCTGCGTATCAATGGCTTGCCTCCGCTCCGCCGCCGACTTTCACGCCTCCTCCCACGCTGACATTTACGCCAACATCCCTGCCTACTTTCACACCCACCTCCACGCCGACAGCCACACCAACGAGCGCGCCCGTCGTCACGCTCCACATCGGTGACCTGGATCGTTCAGCCATCCGCGCAAGGACCAAATGGAGGGCGACCGTTACCATCCTCGTGCATGACGCCAACGAGCAGCCGGCGGCTGGCGTAACGGTTTACGGGAAGTGGTCGAACGGCGCGAGCGGTAGTCCCTCCTGCGTTACGAACTCATACGGCGTTTGCTCGGTCACAAAGACGGGTCTCACGGGCGGCATCCCAAGCGTGACCTTCACCGTGACGAAGGTCGTGCTTGCCGGAGCGACATACCAATCCACCGCCAATCACGACCCCGATGGAGATAGCAACGGGACGACGATCGTGGTGTTGAAGCCGTGAGCGTTTTGCGCGCAGATGGGCGCGTCAAGCGGTGACGCGCCAGGCGCGGGGAGACGGCATAACCGCGTTGAAACGTCCCGGTAAAAAACATCCCGCAGGATCGGGATGTTTTTTTTATGTTGCCGTGTCGTCGAATAAAGCCGCGTCTGTTTTTTGCTGCCGTACATTTGAACCGCGAAGCCCGCAAAGGGCGCCAAAAAAAACCTTTTTAACCTTCGCGATCTTGGCGTGCCTGGCGGTAAAAATTGATTGATGTACGGTAGGGAATTTTGGGATAAACTTTAGCCGCGCATCACGACCCGGATTCCCCAAATGACCCTCTCCCGCGTCCTCCGCACCAAACTGATCCCCCCGCCGCGCAACGCCCGCACGTTGTCGCGCCCGCGCGTCAGCCAGACATTGAAACAGGCATTGGATTATCGGCTCACAATTTTGCAGGCAGAGGCGGGATACGGCAAAAGCACCGCGCTGGCGGAACTTTCGGCGGAGATTCAGTCAGTGGTCTGGTATCAGGCGCATCAGGAGGATAACGATCCGCTGGTCTTCCTCCTGCAATTGTGCCACGCGCTCGAACACACCCTGCCTGGCATCGCGAATCTTCCCACCTCGTTTTTGGAATCGTGGGACGGCGCGCAGGGACCGCTTCCATGGCGCGGGATCCTCGATCAGATCATCAATGCCATTGCGCAGGCATCGTCATCGCTCATTTTGCTGATCCTGGACGACGCGCATCTCCTCACCGAAAGCGGCGAAGCGCCGCACATCCTGGATCGTTTGATCGGTCTTGCGCCCGCGCATCTTCACGTGCTGCTTTCGGGACGTCCGACCATTACGCTTCCCACATTGACTCGCTGGCGCGCACAGGGCGAGGCGCTGCTTCTCGATCAATCGGTTCTGACATTTACAAAAAGTGAAATTGCATCATTGTTCAGTGCGCATTACGGGCTCGAACTGACCAGCGAGGAACTCGACTCTTTGCTCGAATATACCGAAGGCTGGGCGATCGGTCTTCAATTGATATGGCAGAGCATCCGCACGCAATCGCCGCTTACGCTCGAGTTCCCACTGCGCTGGCAGACCGATTCGCTCGAAGCGTTGTTCGACATGCTGGCGCGTGAAGTCTTCGAGCGCCAGCCCGCCGACGTGCGCGAGTTTTTGCTCATCACCTCCACGCTGCGCGATCTTCATCCCGAAACCTGCGACGCGTTGCGCGCCGCGTCGGGTCATCTCACGGGCGATTCGGCTTCCATGCTTGCATACCTGCGCCGGCAGGAACTGTTCGTCGCCGAGACCGCTGAAGGGACATTACGTTATCATCACATCTTTCACAATTTTTTGAAACAGCAGTCGCCGCCCGAGAATCGGGATAAATGGAATCGCGACGCGGCTCAATATTTTCTTTCCCATAAGGATCCCGAATCGGCGATCTATCACCTGCTCGAGGCGAAGGCGTGGGATGAAGTGGCGGATTTGTTGGACACGTACGCGCCAACGCTTCTTTCGCAGGGACGGCTGGATACGCTTGCGAGTTACATTGACCTGCTCCCAAGCCTGAGTCTCCACCAGCACCCAACCTTGACGTTCACCCTCGGCGAACTGGCGCGCCTGCACAGCCGCTTCGACGAGGCGCAGGGCTGGTACAAGCAAGCCGAAACGATCTGGCGCGCGCAGGGTCAACAGGACGGCATCGCGCGCGCCCTGCGCGGGCAGGCGCGCGTCTATCTCGATACGGTCAACCCGAGCCAGGCGGAAAAATTGCTCGAAGAGGCAATCCGTCTCAGCGATGGCTTCGAAGACCGCGAGGCGCAAGTCCGTTTGTTCGAATTACTGGCGGAGAACAAACTCAATGCGGGTCACGTGGAGGAAGCGGAACGTTTGCGCCAGCGTGCGGAGGCGTTGCGCGCCGAAGGTCCATCCAACGACCAGTTGTGGTTCCGCGTCCTGTTGCGGACGGGTCGTTTGGAGGAGGCGCGAAGAGGCTTGGAGGAACTCGCTGAGGCAGAAAACCGCGAACCCGTCCAGACGCCGCGCGCTCATCGTGAGACGAAGTTGTTGTTGTCCCTCATTTATTCTTTTATGGGGATGAGCAAACACGCCCATCGAGCCGCGCTGGAAGGCACGCGCCGCGGCGACGAATTGAAATCCCCGTTCGTGACGGCGGTCGGTCACATGCGGCAGGGACACGCCTTGAATCTGTTCTCGAATTCGGACGAGGATCATTTCACGCGCGCCTTGAGCGAATTCGAGAAGACGCTCGAATTGAGCAAAACGCTGGATGTCCCGCGTCTGTCTGTGGAGGCGAATTGGGGTTTGTGCCGCGCCTACGGTTATCGCGGCGATTTGCAACGCGCGCAGAAACACGCGCAGGAGGCGATTGAGGTTGCCGCTGAAGCGGGCGACGAATGGATCGCATCCCTCACGCGTTTGACGATGGGCGCCAGCCTGATGCTCGCCTCTCGTTATGAAGCCGCGGAGAAGTGGTTGAATCGCGCAGTACGCGGCTTCGAGGAATGCAGCGACTCGTTCGGGCGCAGCGCGGCGCGCCTGTGGCTGGCGTTCGGGTATTTCAAGCAAAAGAAGTTCGAGCGCGTCGCGCAGAGCCTGCCTGGGACGCTTTCGGCGTGCCAGCAGAACGGTTATTACTTCCTGTTCACGCGCCCGACGTTACTCGGTCCCGCTGATGAAAGGATGTTCGTCCCGCTGTTGTTGCATGCGCGGGGTAACGGCTGGGAGAGTGGGTACGTGGATCGCCTGCTGGATGCCCTTGGGTTGAAGGATGTCGGGATCCACCCTGGGTTTAGACTCCGCGTCCAAACGCTGGGCAGTTTCAAGGTCTGGAGGGGAAGCGAGGCAATCCCATCGAACGGATGGAGGAGAGAGTCCGCGCGTCAGTTGTTCCAGTTGTTCGTCACCTATCGTCACGCGCCGCTGGATCGCGATCAGATTTGCGAGTTCCTGTGGCGCGATGCGGAGTTGGGGATCGCGCAGCGCAATTTCAAGATCGCCTTGAACACGTTGTATCAGGTGTTGGAGCCTGAACGTGATCCCGGCAGCGAGTCGGCTTTTATTTTTCGTGATGGCACAACGTATGCGTTGCGTCCCAAGGCGGATTTGTGGCTGGACGCGGAGGAGTTTTCGAGTTTGATCAGGCAGGCGGGCAAGTCGGATGCGGCGCTTTTGCAAAATGCAATAGATTTATATCGCGGCGATTATCTTCCCGAGGCGTTGTACGAACCCTGGGTGGCGGAGGAGCGCGAGAGGCTGGCTTCGTTGTTTTTGGAATCGGCGGATCGTCTGACGGAACTCATGCTCGCGCAGGGACGATACGCCGATGCGATTGACTTGTCGCAACGGGTTCTCGCGCGCGATAAGTGCTGGGAACGCGCCTATCGTCATTTGATGTTCGCGTACGACCGGCTGGGGGATCGCGGTCAGGTGGGGAGGACGTACCAACGCTGCGTGCAGGCGTTGAAGGAGGAGTTGAACGTTTCCCCTTCGCCCGAAACACAGGAGTTATATGAGAGGATAACAGGACCCTAAAGGTTTCCAAAACCGTTAGGGTCTGAACGTTTTTGTAACCGCCATGTGACCGGCGTCTGCTATTCTTGGGGACGATGAAACCAGACGCCGCCCCCGTAATCCATTCGTTCATCATTCGATTTGTCGTCGAGGACGCGCCCGTTGAAAAAGGCGAACAATCCGTTTATCACGGCGCGATCCGTCACATCCAAAACGCCGAAGAATTGAACTTCACCGAATGGCGCGAAGCCATGGAGTTCATGCGCCGTTACGTCCCGCTGGTGGAAACCGATGAGGATAAATCGCGTCCCACATAAGCCCCAGCGACATGAATGTTGCGGTACATTATCAGTAGATCACGAAAATCCTGCGTAGGTCTGCGCTCTCTAGCGCAAACCTGTCGTTAGAGAACGCCAAGTACGCGCTTTCGTGAAGTACTGA
>JABWAU010000148.1 GCA_013360875.1 Anaerolineales bacterium
AAGCATGGGTCGTCAACCTCGTCGAACATGGACTGCTCCCGGCTTTGTTTTATTTTCTCTCGTTCTGCCTGCTGACCTGGCCGCTGATCCGCGATTTTTCCACTCGCTTTTTCACAGACGACGGCGACGGTTTCATGAACGTATGGAACCTTTGGTGGATCAACACGGCAATATCCCAGCCGTCCGTACATCCGTCCATCTGGCATACGGATATGCTGCACTTGCCCTTCGGCGTCACCCTGCTTGGGCAGACGCTCAATCCCTTCAACGGATTGCTCGCGGTTCCATTGCTCAGGTTCATGTCGCTCACTCAGGCGCACAACACGATCGTCCTGTTCTCGTTCGTGATGAGCGGCGTGACGGCTTACTGGCTGGCTTATTATTTGACCCGATCCTTTTGGGGAAGCCTGCTCGCGGGATACGTCTTCACCTTCTCCAGTTATCACTTCGCGCATTACTACGGGCACCTGAACCTGATCTCGATGGAATGGATTCCGCTCTTCGTGTTGTGCTGGTACGTCCTGATCACGCGCCCCAGTGTATGGATGGGAATCGCTTCAGCCCTGACCTTGTGGCTGGTCCTGCTCTGCGACTATTACTACTTCCTTTACTGTTTCCTGATCGGAATCCTCATCGTGTTGTGGCGCATGGTCGCGCAAAGGAACTATCGCTTCCTCCTCGACCGTGAACATCGTTCCCCGCTGGCTATGTTCGTCCTGATGTCCCTGCTTTTGACGGGCCCGATCATCCTCCCGTTGATGTACCTCCTGCGGACCGATCCCCTCCTCGACGCGCATAACCCCGTGAGTTTTTCGCTCGATCTGTTCGCGCTCTTCGTTCCGGGCGAGACCTGGCGATTCGGCCGACTCACGGAAGGCTATTGGTCGGAGTTGCCCCTGGGCATCAGCGAGACAAGCGTGTATCTGGGATACGCCGTTCTGGCATTGCTCGCTTATCTATGGGTAAAACGGCGGGATGTAAAGAGCACAGGCGTCGGCGAAATCAATCTGTGGTACTTCCAGGCGGTCTTCTTTTTCCTCCTGGCGCTGGGACCGGTGCTGCGGATCAACGGGAAGATCGTGTACGAATCGCTGATGCCCTACACACTGCTGGAAACAATTCTCCCATTTATGAAATTATCGGGCGTGCCGGTCAGAATGGTCGTGATGGTGACGCTATCCGCATCCGTGTTGTGCGCGATGGCAATTGCTCTCCTGATGAAGTCGCGGCGCGGACGGATATTCGCTTTCCTCCTCGCTGCGCTGCTTATCGTCGAATACCTGCCTGGCGCCCTGCCGGCCGCGCCGACCAGGTTGCCGAATTACGTCACGGCTCTGGCTGACCTCCCGGACGATGGAGGCGCGCTCGACCTTGCCGCGCCGACGAAGTACCTGCAACTGTATTATCAAACCGCGCATCGCAAACCGATGGCTTTCGGTTACGTCGCCCGCACGCCTTCCAGCGTGGCGGAAAAGGAAAAGGGCCTCAACCGGGCGATCAACAGGGGCGAGTACGCGACTCTATGGGATGCCTACCGCATCCGTTATATCGTCACAAGGGATTTGATCGAGTACGATAATCCTTACGTCTCGGTTGAGTTGGTCTATCGAGACGGCGAAACGAACATCTACCGCCTCGAATGTAAATGCGAAAACAGGAAATAAAAAAGCGGGCGGACCTCACAGCCGCCCACTTTCTACTTTCCACTTCTTACTTTTTACTTCTCCCTTTTCCATTCACCATCCCTACCCATACCTCTGCATAAACCTCTCCATCCGATGCAGCGCCTCCTCGATCTTCTCATAAGCCGTTGCGTAGCACATGCGCGCGAACCCATCCCCGCCGGGACCGAAGGCGTTGCCCGGCACAACGGCGACATGTTCCTCGCGCAATAATTTTTCGGCGAAGGTCTCGTCGTCCATGCCGGAGGCTCGGATGTTGGGAAAGGCATAGAACGCGCCGCGCGGCTCGAAGGTCCGCAGGCCGAGGCGGTTGAGTCCCGCGACGAGGAGTTTGCGGCGGCGGTTGTATTCCGCCAGCATCTCCTGCACGTGGGGTTCTCCCGTTTTGAGCGCCTCGATGGCGGCATCCTGCGCGGTGGTCGGCGCGGACATGATGGTGTATTGGTGAATGCGAACCAGCCCCTGAATGATGTCGGCGGGACCGCAGGCATAGCCGATGCGCCAACCGGTCATGGCGTAGTCCTTCGAGAAGCCGCCGAGCAGAAGCGTGCGACGCTTGAGACTTCCATCGAGGGAGGGGAAACAGACGTGTTCGAAATCGTAGACCAGCCGGTCATAAATCTCGTCGGAGACGACGAGCAGGTCGTATTCCTCCGCGATCTTCCCGATCTCGAACAGAACTTCGCGCGTGGCGACCGCGCCGGTGGGATTTGACGGATAGCCGATGAAGATGCACTTCGTGCGCGGCGTGATGGCTCTGCGGATGTCGTCGGGGGCAACCATGAAGTTGTTTTCCTCGCGCGCCACCACTTCGACGGGAACGCCGCCCGCCATGATGACCTCCGCCTGGTAGGAGACGAAGCACGGCGTCGGGATGATAACCTCGTCGCCTGGGTCGAGGATGGCGGTGAACGTGAGGTACAACGCTTCGGATACGCCGACGGTCGCGATGATCTCGTTCGCCGGGTCGTACTTCACCTTATATAGCCTCATCAAGTTGTCGGAGATCCCCTGGCGCAATTCCATCTTGCCCCAGTTGGACGTGTAATGCGTTTCGCCCTTTTGCAGGGATTGGATGCCCGCTTCGAGGATCGGTTTCGGTGTGGTGAAGTCCGGTTCGCCGATGCCCAGCGAGATGACGTCCTTCATGGTCGCGGCGATGTCAAAGAACTTGCGGATGCCCGAGGGCTTGAGACCTGCCACACGTTTGGATAGGCGATTCACACTGGTTACTTCCTGCATGGAGCCTCCATTGAGAGTGTCGTTGCGAGGGCGGAAGCCCGAGGCAATCTCCTTGCAACCGGGGATTGCTTCGCTTCGCTCGCAACGACGTTAGATTGGTTGTACGTGCCATTCATCGGGAATTTCCCGATATGTCAGTTCAAAAGCGCAGCCGTTCGTCGTCTTCACGCGGAAGCCCCTTTCGGCGGGACCGCGCCAGCGCGCGATGATCTCCGCGATCTCGTATTTGCATCCCTGCCAGGTGAGGGAAAGCGGACGCTCCGCGAAGGTGGTGTCGGAACGACATTCGACGGCGTTCATCATTTCGACACCACCGAACTCTCGTCGCCGATGTTCAGGGACATGGGCGCCTCCCTGTTCGGTTGTCCCTCCACGTAACAGTTGCGCCCGACCAGCGAGTTGATCAATGCCGTGCGGTTGATTTCCGCGCCTTCCTCGATGATGCTTTCCTGGATGACCGCCTGGCTGATCCTGCAATTGGCTCCGATGGAGGCGAAGGGTCCGATGATCGCCTCCCTGATCTCCGCGCTGGGGTGAACGAAGGAGGGTGCAGTGATGATCACGCCGTCGCGTATCTCGTCTTCCGTGATGTTTGCCGCGCCGCGTTCGAGCAGGATTCTGTTCGTTTCCAGCGTCGCCTCGATGGTGCCTGTGTCGAGCCAGGTGCTGATCTCGTGCACGCGGATCTTCGTCCCGCGTTCGATCATTATTGTCATGGCGTCGGCGAGGAAATATTCGTTCTTCAGAGTCATGTTGCGCTTCATCTGTTCCTCGATGGCGGCGACCAGGTCCTGTCCCTCCCTGAAATAATAACAGCCCGCGATGACGAGGTTATTTTCAAGGGTTTTCGGCTTCTCGATGAAACGTTTGACAAAGCCGTCCCCGCCGACCTCCGCCACGCCGAAGCGGCGCGGATCGGGGACGGGCATGACCCAGGCAACCGAATCAGCCGTTTCGTGCGCGAGAAACGAGAAGTCCGTTTCGATCAACGTGTCCGAGAAGACCATTTGCATCGGTCCGTGCAGGTATTCACGCGCCAACCACAGGGCGTGGGACTGTCCCTTCATCTCGCGCTGGACAACGTAATGCGCCTTCATGCCCGGATATTTCTCCTCGATGAAGGCGGGGATTTGGAGTTCGCCGAGGAACGGACTGATGATGAAGACATATTCCAGGTTTTCGGGGTTCGGCATGGTCTTGAACATATCCAGCAGGTGTTCGAGCGTGGTCTTGCCCGCCACACTGACGAGCGGCTTGGGCTTGCTGAATGTGTGCGGACGCATGCGTGTCCCCCAGCCCGCCATGGGAATCACGATCTTGAAGGTCTCAGCCAAGGTCAACTCCGTTTGTTATGGTGTATTGCCCTGATATTGTACCAATGAAAAGACGGGCAAAACGGGAGAAAGTTAATCCCATACCGCGATATTTATATCGCAACCCAAACGACATGAATGTCGCGTTACGAATGACCGCGAACGGGATGGGGTTTGTATGGTTCCTCGAGCTGCTTTACGTCTTCCTCCGAGAGTTGGATCTCGAGCGCGGCGATCGCCTGTTCGAGGTGATCCATTTTGGTCGCGCCGATGATGGGGGCGACGATGTGCGGCTTGTTCAACAGCCACGCCAGCGCGATCTGCGAACCGCTGACGCCGCGCGCCTCCGCGATTTCATTCGCGCGTTCGGCGACGACGAAATCCTCCTCGCGGAAATACAACTGGTTCGCAAATGGGTCGCTCTTTGCGCGTACCGTCTCCCCGCCTCCGCCGCGCGTGCGGTTCTGTGCAAAGAAACCGCGCGCCATCGGACTCCACGGGATGAGACCGACGCCCTGATCCAGACAGAGCGGGATCATCTCGCGTTCTTCCTCGCGATAGACCAGGTTGTAGTGGTTTTGCATCGAGACGAAACGCGTCCAACCGTGACTTTGGGCTGTGTGCTGCGCCTTCGAGAACTGCCACGCGAACATGGACGACGCGCCGATGTAACGCGCCTTTCCCGCGCGGACCACGTCGTTCAGCACCTCCATCGTCTCCTCGATGGGCGTGTTGTAATCCCAGCGGTGGATCTGATACAGGTCCACGTAATCCATTCCCAGGCGTTGCAGAGATTTGTCAATCGAGTCCAGGATGTGCTTGCGCGAGAGTCCGCGGTCGTTCACGTCGTCGCTCATCTGTCCATGCACCTTGGTGGCAACAACCACATTTTCCCGCTTCACGCCGAACTCCCTGAGCAGTCTGCCCGTGATGCGTTCGCTTTCGCCCAGGGAATAGACATCCGCCGTATCGAAAAAGTTGATTCCCGCATCGAGCGCGCGTTTGACGAAGAGTCTGGCGTCTTCCTCGCTCAACACCCATTCGCGCCACGTTCTGGAACCGTAACTCATCATCCCCAGGCACAGCCGCGAGACCTTCATTCCGGTTCTTCCGAGGTTTACGTATTGCATGTGCGATCCTCCTTAAACAATATCAGTACTTCACGAAAGCGCGTACTTGGCGTTCTCTAACGACAGGTTTGCGCTAGAGAGCGCAGACCTATGCAGGATTTTCGTGATCTACTGAATATGTTCGCTTTGGAGGATTATACAATGAGTGAAATGAAGACACCGCCGGGAGGGCGGTGTATCGAGCGGCCGGGCGATCATCATTGACCGGCGGGGCGCAGGGCAAGCATGATGTTTTCGCGTATGTCCTTGAAAATATCGAGCGGGAGGCGGAAGGGGATGACCGGCTGGCTGCCGTCCAGCGGGATGTAATACAACTCCGTCCTGCTCTCGGAGCCTTTGCCGATATCCTGAAAGGCGAACAGGATGCGCGTCCCATCCGGGCTGAATGTGGCGCTGCGATAACAGCAAACGCCGTTCACCGGGTTGAGACGGGTTTCCCGAGCCGCAGCCATATCGTAAAGATACAGATCGCCGTACCCGCCGTTGCGGATGTAGGTGTTGAGCAAAAATCTTTCCCTGCCGTCCCAATGATAGGAGGGCAGGACGGGGAAAGCGCCATACCCTTCGGGAACGAAATGTTCGCCGGGAAATTCATCAAGCACCAGCGGGTCAACCGCTTTGCAACGCGCCAGGTCCACGTCCATGATGCGGATGGTTTCGCCGAGCCGCTGACCGATGGCGCTCTGGTAGAGGATCGCCAGGCTTTTTCCGTCCACAGACCATTGCGCGCCCTTGACCGCCACCTCGGAATAGTTGACGCAAACCTTTTCGGAGCGTTGAAGTTCGAACGCCGATTTGGCTGTCCCAAGCAGTTCGAGGTCGAACGGAAGGACAATCAAACGCCGCTCGATGCTGATGGCGGCGTGGCTGCCGTCCGGCGAGACGCGGAACCCCTCGAAACGTTCATCGGTGAAACAGGCGATCCTTTCCGGCTGCGGCTGGCTTTCCTCCGCGTTCAACTTGTACACGCATTTCCCTTCGCCATACAAAAGTTCGTTCCCGCCGGGAAGCCATTGCAGGTCGAATTTGGGGATGCCGGTCTTGGTCAGTTGCCTGATGTTCCTTCCGTTCATGTCCATCAGGTAGATTTCCCTGTTGGAGGTCAGGGCGATGTTGATCGCGCCGCCGACTCCAACGACCGGAGTGGGGGATGGAGCGAGGGTCTCAGTGGGAGTGATCGTTGCGGAGGCGGTGGGAGAAGGCGTCAGGGAGGGAGGGGTATTCGTGACTGTGACAGGTTCCGGTGTAGAGGTTGAATCGTTTATCAGGGAATTGGGTCCGAACGTTCTCCACAATCCAAATGTGATGAGGATGAGCGCGGCGAGTCCCCCGATCATCCAAACGTTCTTTCTGGACCTTTGGGCTGGTTCGGGGACCGAGGGGGCTTGAGTGGGCGCCTCGTGCCTGTGCGGGGGGCGGGGCGGAAGGGGCGTGATGAGTTTGGCGTTGGGGGCGGCGCCGCTGGGAAGGGCTTCGAGGAATGCATTTGCGAATTCGGCGCAGGTCTCGTAGCGATCCCTGGGTTCCTTCTCCATGGCTTTTTTGAGGATGGGACCCAATTCCGGCGGCAGGTCGGGGTTGATCTTGAGGATATCCGGCGCGGGTTCGGTGGCGTGTTTGAAGGCGAGCGCGAGTGGCGTGGTGGCTTCGAAGGGCGCCTTGCCGCCCAGGATTTCGAAGAGAAGCACGCCTAACGTGTACAGGTCGCTGCGGCCGTCAATTTCTTCGCCGCGCGCCTGTTCGGGACTCATGTAACGCGGCGTGCCGATGATGCCGGAGTGGGTAATGCGGGTGGCGGCTTGCGCGAATTTGGCGATGCCGAAATCGGAGATGAACGCGTTGCCCACTTCGTCGAAAAGGATGTTGGCGGGTTTGAGGTCGCGATGGATGATGCCCTTGCGGTGGGCGTAATCGAGCGCGTCGGCGAGACGCAGGAGGATGTAGGCGACCTGTTCGAGGTCGAGGCTGCCCGCGTTGATGCGTTCGGAGAGCGAACCGCCGGTCATGTAGCGCATGACGTAGAACAACTGACCGTTGTCGAAGCCCACGTCGTAGACCGGGACGATGGCGGCGTGTTCAAGTTTGGCGACGATCTTGGTTTCGCGTTCGAAGCGTTCTTTCAGTTCGGGGTCTTCGAGGAGTTCACGCTTGAGGACTTTGAGCGCCACCTCGCGCTCGAACAGCGGATCGTAGGCGCGGTAGACCGTAGCCATTCCCCCGATGCCCAGTTCCTCGGTGATCTCGTAACGTTTGAATTTTTGTTTGGGTGTATCCACTTATGCTCCAACGCCAGGCCCTAGTATAACGAGCGTTTTGGAGGGTAAGCGATACATTTGGATTGCAGAAATTTTGCACCTATAACGGCTTGTTTTTTGGGCAATTCAGAATCGCAGATTGATCCCCTTGCGATATTTCCTGGCGTATTTGCCGCGCACGCCGCCTCTAAGCAGGGATTTCAGGTCATATTCGGGTCGCCATTCATCGTTCATTTCAGTGGTTTTCTTCTTCATAGGCTTTTCGCTCTCTTGGGGTAAGTTCACGGGCGCTGATAATTCGGATGTTGTCGCCGCAGTTCGGAATATCAGTAGATCACGAAAGCGCGTATTAGGCGGTCTCTACCGCCGTATTTGCGCCAGAGGGCGCAAATTACGCGCTGTTTTCGTGAAGTACTGAA
>JABWAU010000149.1 GCA_013360875.1 Anaerolineales bacterium
CCTCTCGCTCCTGTTCTGGAACGAGCAAACCCACATCGGCACGACGATGGGTAGTTTGCAGGACTTCAAGGAGATGATGGAACACGTCTTCAACGGCAAGTTGACGCCCATCGTCGATTCGGTTTATCCGCTGGAGAAGGCAAGGGAGGCGTACGAACGGTATGAAAAGGGAGAGCAGTTTGGGAAGGTTGTGTTGAAGGTGAAATAATTTCACTTGTTTGCGCCGTATTTCCCAATCTCAAACATCCCCAATCCCATCCATATTGACTTAATTCCCCCCAGCCAATAAAATCCCCGTCCTGATGAGATATATCATCATCGGTGATGGCGCGACCGGCACAACCGCGGCGTATTACATCCGCGCGGCGAATCAAGATGCGTCCATTACCATCGTCTCGGACGACCCGAATCCTGCCTATTACCGCGCGGCGCTCACGAATTACCTGCTGGGGGAATTACAAGAGTCTCAACTATTTGCCGTCCCACCCGATTTTTACATAACAAACGAAATCGACCGCATCCTTGCCCGTGTCAGCGCTGTGGATACGAAAAACAACAAGGTGACCCTCGCCGATGGCCGTGAGATCGAATATGACCAGCTGTTAATAGCCAGCGGTTCACGTCCGAACACGCCGACCTTCCCCGGCGCGGAACTTTCCGGCGTGATGACCATGCGCACGCTTCAAGACGTCCGAACCGTGTTGGACGGAATCCGTTCGGGCAAGGTCAAACGTGCGGTGGTTGTCGGGGGCGGTCCGCTCGGCATCGAATGGGTGCAGGGCTTGATGCGCTACAAAGTCCACGTCACGTATCTTTTACGCGGCGACATGTTCTTCGACCGCGCTTTGGACCGGACCGGCTCAGACCTTGTCATCAGCCGATTGCGCGCCGAGGGGGTGGATGTGCGCTTGAACGAAGAGATCGACACCGCCATCGGCGATTGGAACGGGAAATTGAAAGCCATCCGGCTCAAGAATGCCAACCAGACCATCGACTGTCAACTCGCAGGAACCGCCATCGGCATCCGCCCGAACCTCGAATTCCTGCAGGACTCCGGCATCGAAATGGCAAAAGACGAAAAGCGCGGAACGCTCCTCGGTGTGACCGTGGATAAACACATGCGCACGAACGTCCCGAACGTCTATGCGGGCGGCGATGTAATTCACCGAACGCTCGGTTTGTGGGAACCGGCGCGATTGCAGGGGCGCATCGCCGGGCGCAACATGGCGGGCGGCACAGAAACCTATGAACCCGGCGAACATTATTTCGCCACCCGCCTGTACGACCTCGACTTTGCCAGCGTGGGCAGCATCAACGAAAAGCCGGACGACCAGGTGCTTGTGGATTTCCCGCGCGGGAGCGGGCGCATCGCTTATCGGAAAGTAGTGATCCGCGATGGGATACTTGTCGGCGCGCTCATGCTTGGTCAGCGCAAGGAGAACGTGCGCAGGAACGGATTGTTCTTCAAGAAATTGATTGAAAGGAAGACCAACGTCTCGTCGGTGGCGGAACGCATGCTCGACCCGGAGTTCGACCTGCCTGGCTGGATCGACTCGCTCAACATGAGCAGCCAAGTCATCGCTGTCCGCAGCATGATCGCAACATCGGCACTACCCTCGCCCGCCAGCCTGCGCAAGAGCGAAATGACCAGCACGGGCAATACCTTTGCAGTCAAACCGCTGAAGACGCCGCATGCTGTTTTGAAAATGAACGGCTCCACCCATTCCATCGACGACATTCTCACCATCGGGCGCAACGCGGAAAACAACGTCGTCATCAAGGAGCCGCTCGTTTCGAGCCGCCACGCACGCATCGAAAAACGCGGGGTCGCCTACTTCATTGTCGATAATAAAAGCACGAACGGCACATTCGTCAACGAGAACCGGATCGGAGAACCTCTTGCGCTAAAAGACGGCGACGTAATCGAGATCGGCCATACCACGCTGAAATTTGCAGTCGAAGCTGAAGCGCAAAAGACCAGCGTCCTGCCGGAGGAGATTCCGCTCGAAGCGCCGCCGCAGGAACTCTTCACACCGGGCGCGATCGAATACAACGGCAAGCGCATCGAACTCAAGCATGACACCATCACTTTGGGGCGCGACCCCGAGGCGACGATCCGCATCGAAGACCCGACCGTATCCTTCATGCACGCGCAGATCGCGCACCACGGCGAGCATCATTACCTGCGCGACCTCGGAAGCCGCAACGGCACCTTCGTCAACGATACGCTCGTCGTCACGCCTTGCGTATTGAACGACGGCGACATCATCCGCATCGGCAAGGTCAAACTGACATTCCATTCCGGCATGACCAGCCCCGCGCCTGCGCCGAAACATGCAAAGACCGAATTCCTGCAAAGCGTAAAGGTCGAAAAATCCTGGGGGCAATTGATCGCCTACTCCGGCTCGACCATCGGTTTGAGTTTCGCGCTCAAGCCGCCGTCCGTCACGCTCGGGCGCGACCCCGGGTCGAACGCCATCACATTGCAGCACCAGACCATCAGCCGTGAGCATGCGCGATTCGACTGGCGCGACGAGAAATGGTTCGTCACAGATTTGCAGAGCGCGAACGGCACACGCATCAACGGGACCCAACTCGCGCCGAACAAGGAAAGCCCGATCGCTCCCGCCGACGAACTTCAATTCGGCGACGTCAAATTAGTCTTCGTTCCCTCTGCCGCATCCGCCGGGAAGACTAGCGGCTTGCCGATGACTTTCGTGATGGAACCCGAAGAGCATGTGCAAGAACCGCCGCCGGTCAAAGCGGAAGAAAAGAAAGAAGCACGAATCGAAGCGGCGCAGATCATGGAAAAGCCGAAACCTCCAATCCGGGATTCCGCACCGGAGGCGCCAGCGAAACCGCAATCCCCAGTCCAGGATTCCGCGCCAAAGGAATCAGAGAAATCCCAGGTTCCGGTTCGAGATTCCGCCCCGGGCAGAGTCGGAGGCGAGGCGACAAATTTCATCCAGACTTCCTTCCCCACCCGCCTCACGGTTCTCGCCGGGCCCGGGATTGGTCGCAGCATCCTGTTGGTAAAACTCCCGCTGACGGTGGGCCGCACAACCACGGAAGATGTGCAGGGACTCGACGATCCGCTGATCTCGCGCAGGCATCTGCGAATCGTTTTGAACCCGGACGGGACGATCGGGGTCAGCGACATCGGCAGCGTGAACGGGACGTTTTATAACGGTATAAAACTTGAAGTCAACCAGGCTGTCGTCCTGAATAAAGGCGACGAATTACGTTTGGGCAGCACTGTTTTAAAGGCAGAGTAGCATGACTTTAGATTACATCGAAGAACTGCGGAACGAAGTCGAACGCGAGGTAATGGCGTGCATCGGATGCAACGACTGCATGCTCGCCTGCCCGCTGCCGGAAAAGGCGCGCGTGACCATCGCGGAATTAAACGCAGGCGTGTTGGCGGACCGAATCACTTCGGTGAACGTGATCAATTTCGTTACCGCCTGCACGCAATGCCAGCAATGCATACCGGTCTGCCCGGCGAACCTTCACCGCGCCGACATGGTCTTGTGGAACAAGATGAAGGTGGAGCATGTGGCGCCGGACCGCCCGATGCCTTTGCAGGTGGGTTCGCAAGTCGTGCAATCCAACTGGACGCTCGACAGCCTCGCGCGTCAACTGATCAATTATCAATTGTTCAACGGCGTCCCGGTCGAACATTTGCGGCGCATGTTGTTGAGCTGCACTTTGAGGCAACTTGCCGAAGGAGAGACGTTATGCCGGGAAGGCGAATTCCACGAACGGTTGTATATCGTCTTGGAAGGCGAGATCGAACAATCGGTCTCGACCGCGACCGGCAGCAATATGCGCATCCTTGTGCTGACCGCCGGGACCTTCCACGGGGAGATGGGCGTGCTGAGCAACCTTGCCGAAGGCTACAACCTAGTGGCGATGCAAAAATCCATCGCGCTGGAGATGCCCAAAGCCACCGTCCACCGCATGATGAAGGAACTGACGGCGTTCAAGGCGACGATGGACGAACTCTACCGCCGCCGCGCCTTGTGGACCTACGCGATCCGTTCGCCGCTGTTCAAGTCCGTGCCGGAGTCAGCCGTCGAAGGATTGTTGAACGACGCCACATTGCGGATCTTCCGCGCGGGCGAGGTCATTTACCGCGAAGGCGAATCGGGCGGCGACCTGTGCCTCGTCCAAGCCGGGTATCTGCGGGTATCGCGCAAACACTTCGACTCGGAACTTGTGATGCAGTACTACCGCGAGGGGGATATCTTCGGCGCATCCTCGATCCTTTTCAAACAACCGCAGTCCACAACGGTGACCGCCAATACCCGCGCCGAAGTGGTCTTCATCCCCGCCGCGAGCGTGCTCGCCTTATTGGAGAAATACCCCGACCTGCGTTCGCGCCTTGTGGAAGAGGCGTACAAAAGCGATCAACTGCTCAGGCTTGCCAAGCCGCAGGCGAAGGAATCGACGACGACGGGCATGGCGGGCATTCAGACCATCCAGGAGAACATCTCGCTCAAGGCGCTGATGGACCAGGGCGTGATGCAGGCGCACGAGATCCTCGTGATCGATACCGCCACATGCACGAACTGCAACAACTGCGTGGACGCCTGCGGGCGGCGGCATGGCAATTCACGGCTCGAACGGCGCGGCTTGCAGATGGGCAACCTGCTCTTCCCGACCGCCTGCCGCCACTGCGAAGACCCGGTCTGCCTGCTCTGCTCGGTCAACGGCATCGTCCGCAAACCGGACGGCGAGATAAGCATCGTGACGGAAAACTGCATCGGCTGCGGCGCATGTTCGGAGCGCTGCCCGTATGGGAACATTCAAATGCACGACCGGCACAAGGAAAGCGGATTCCTGCTGCCGATGTTGAAATCACTGGGATTGAAAAAAGACGAATCCCACTCGCGCGACCGCATCGCGGTGAAATGCAACCTGTGCGAAGGCTACGACGATTACGCCTGCGTGCGCGCCTGCCCTGTCGGCGCGGCAATGCGCATCGACCCGGTGGAGCAGTTCAAACGCGAAGACTTGAACATCGGTCTTGAAATAAAGAAGCAGGGCGGGCGGTAATGAAAAAGCGGATTCAACTAAAACGCAAATACGGCATATTCGAGCGGGCTCTTCCCTGGATTGGGATCAGCCTGGTGTTCCTGTGCCTCTGTTCTTTCGGCATGTTCCTCTCGATGAATTTCATCCGCGATCTGCTCGAAACAACGCGCGTTTCGATGCTCATCCTTATCTCGGCTTTGGGGGCGTCCGTCGTCCTGCTTTCATTGATCGTGGGTTTCTACAGCGCGCGCAAACGCCTGCTCCAGGAAAAACTGCCCGGTACGATGATGTCCTGGCTCAAGTCGCACATCTATCTCGGCCTGCTTGCCTTCGGTCTGGCGCTCGTGCATGCGTTCATCGCCATCGTCAAAGCGGAGCCTTCAGGGGGCAGTCTTTCGCTGACGGTCTTCCTGATCCTGGTCGTTAGCGGGATCTTCTGGCGCATCGTCTATGTCGCCTTCCCGCCAGTGGTCGCTGATTCAGTCGGCAACCTTGCGGTCAAGGATACGAACGCCAAAGCGCACCTCGTGCAGGTCGAGATGGACAAACTATTGGCGGGGAAATCTTCCGAGTTTCGGCGTGGAGCAATGGAAGGGGTAAAGTTCGGCAATTGGAAACGGATCGAATCCAGCCTGCGACTGCCGCCGGAGGAAACCGGTGAATGGGAAAACTGGAAGCGCCTCGCCGACCGGGTTATCCGTTACGCCCGCCGCGAGCGCGCGCAGAAATTCTACGCCGCCTTCATGCAGGGATGGAAATGGCTGCACATCCCGCTAGCCATCCTGTTTTTATTCATCGTCTCGTTCCACGTGCTCGAAGTCTTTACCAACATCAGCAAACCGGTCCACGGGGCATTGACCGGCCTGCCGCCCGCCACGGAATGCAAACGCTGTCACGCCGATATCTATGAAGAATGGAGCGTGAGCATGCACTCGCAGGCTCAAAGCGGACCGGTGGTGGTCGCGCAGACCATCATGGCACTCGAAAAACATCCCGAATTCGGGCGCGCCTGTAACAACTGTCATGCGCCCATCGGCACATCCATCACGCAGGAGGTCATCCTGCCATTGGATGCGGAGAACGTCTTCCGCCCGGAGCCGAACGGCGCAGTGATGGATGATGGTGTCACCTGCATCGTCTGTCACACGCTCGAAGCCGCACCCGAGGAAAGGCGCGGGATGGCGGACCACTTCCCGGTTGGGGTAGGAGGCGCAAAATCCTTCACGGATATGTTCGGTCCCTCTTTGGGTGAGACTCCGGCACTGCCGAACGTCTGGCACGAATCCAAGACCGGATTCATGACCGACAACATTTCTTCATCCCGTTTATGCGGCTCATGCCATAACGTCAAAGTGGATATCGACGGCGACGGCGAGATCACCGCGTTCCCCGGAAGCGACGGCAGTTTCAGCGATTTGGATGAAGATAACCAACTTGACGAGAATGAACTGGAATTCGACGATGAAGGCAAATTGGAAGACCTGGTTTTGCAAACGACCTTCGACGAGTGGGAGGATTACGTCGCGCTGCAAGAATCGCGCGGACAGCCCGCGCTTGGCTGTGTGGACTGTCACATGCCGCAACTGCCAAATGGACCCGTCGTCTCGCCGGAGTCCGGCTACCCCTTCCCCATCGCGCAGGAACGCGAGCGCCAATCGCATACTTTTGCAGGCGTGGATTACGATCTTGCACCGGATAGATACACGCCCGAGCAGTTCGCTCACGTCCAGGAAGAACGCGAGGCGTTGTTGAGGTCCGCCGCCAGTCTGACCATTGATTTGGTACACAACGCCGAAGATGGCACGATCACAGCCACTGTGACGGTGCAGAGCAATCTCGTCGGTCACAGCCTGCCGACCGGCTTTGCCTTTGCGCGGCAGATGTGGCTCGAAGTCTCAGCGGTCACAGTTGACGGCGAACCGGTCTGCCTGACCGACATCGAAACCGAATTCGGCACGATCGGCGCGCAATGCGCCTCGGGCGTGATCGAAACGCCGCAAGCGGACCTGCTGACATGCAATCCGCTTTCGGTAGCGAAGTTCGGAATCAAGCCGAGCAAGAACGGCGAACTGATCGTCCTGAACAAGGATGCAACTGCGCCCATCGAGGACTGCGACCCGTGGCTGGCGAATTTCCAAAAAGTTTTGACCGAACCCATCGGCGAGACCTTCTTCGAAAGACCATACCAGACCCCCGCCGCGGACATCGTCAAGACCCGCGTGCGCGTCAGTGACGGGCAGGCGATGGACGCAATCAACCCGACCACGCTTGTAAACGGTCAGGTACGGGATTCGGCTTCGTTCGATTACGTCTTCGACGCGGCAGAATTCCCCGGCGAGCAGATCGTCGTCAATGCCGTCTTCCACTTCCGCCACCTGCCGCCCTACTTCGTGCGCGGGCTGGAGGATTATTATCCCGAAGGCATTACGCCTGAAATTTTGCTCCAGAATATGACGGTGATCGATATGGCGGAAGCGAGCGGGATTATTCTGCTGCCATAAAGCTGATAGAATCTGAAGTACGGTTGGTGAACATGTAATAATCCTTATATGTGAGCTTGTTTGGCTACGCGCAAGTCGCAATGTAATTCCAACATCCCTCACAAGAAGGCTTCGTAATTTCTTGAAAGGGGTAAACTTATGACACTTCAATCCAAGGACTCCCCCATGCCCAAATCTTTCACCCTGATCAAAGAACAGCAAATCCCCGAGATCAACTCGCTAGTTCAACTATTCGAACACAAACGCACCGGAGCGCGGATGCTCTCGGTCATCAACGACGACGAGAACAAGGTCTTCAGCATCAATTTTCGGACCACGCCAAAGGATTCGACCGGCGTGGCGCACATCCTCGAACATTCGGTGTTGGGCGGCTCGGAGAAGTACCCGGTCAAGGAACCGTTCGTGGAACTGGTCAAAGGCTCGCTGGCGACCTTTATCAACGCCTTCACCTACCCCGATAAGACCTGCTACCCCGTGGCAAGCCAGAACGAAAAGGAC
>JABWAU010000029.1 GCA_013360875.1 Anaerolineales bacterium
GAGGACTTGCAGGATTTCATAAGGGTCCTTTCCCGCCATATTCATCACGCCGACGAAGCCGGTTTTGTGCGAACCGGAACCGTATGCCCCGTCCACGCCTTTGTAATCCCAGCCGTGACACTCCTTGCAACGCCAGGTATCCCCCCCGGTACGCGTGTTTGTGGTTTGGGTCGCCCACAAGGGATGGTCGCCTTCTGGAACATCCACACCCAATTCCACTGTCCACTCGTCATACAACCTGCCGCCACGCGCAACATCGCCTTCGAGCATCGGGGGCATGGCTGTGGGAGGAATATCAGTCGCCTCCGCCGGCGCTTCCGTTGCCGCGGGGTCTGCCGGCGGAGGCGTAACAGCCTGACCGCACGCAGCAAAGAGGACCAGCGCCACACCGGATAACCCGACAAGTAAAGCAATTCTTCCGTTCATAAAACAATCTCCTCGCTGCCAAATACTGATAAAGTTATGAATTTTTCCGATTGGGAAAATGTGGTGTGGGGCTGCGTCCTCCTTTCCTGATATGGCTGTAAACCCGCGTATAGTGATGTTTCAGCGACAGGCTGATCGGGAAGAACGGGCGCGTATTGTTACATTGCCCCTTAACGCACATAAAAGCACGGAGGTCTCACTCATCGTCCTTCTCCTGTCCAGCCAATATCAGACAATATTAGTCCGATTTGTAGTAATATACACATGATCCACCCGCCCGTCGATAGCCCGCCATTCACAAGGGGAATTAAAAAAGGGCTATATTTCGGTTATGTTTTTGGAAAAAGTGTTAACCCTTGAATTCCGCCCGTTATTGTCCGCTGTCAACTTCCCGCCCCTTTGCGGATCGGGAAGTTGACAGCGGCGCCCTATTTATCGCCTGCCACGACGCGTAATTTTGCCACCATGCCGGACACGATGTGGCCCGGCGTCCTGCAAACGATTTCATAGTCGCCCGGTTCCGTGGGGGCGGTAAAGGAGGTCTGCGCGCTGCCGCCCGGCTGGACCTCCACCTCCCAGTAGATGTTGGGGGTGTCGCTGCCATCCCATGCGTCGCCCGCATTCGCGCCGTATTTCATGATGACAAAGTTATGAATCACAGCGCCGTTATTCGCGGCGTTGACCGTTATTTCCTGTCCCGCGGGAACCGTGAATTCGTTCGGCGCGAATTGGAAATCGGTCATCGTCACGTTGATGGTCGTGGTCGGGGCGTTTCCGCCCCCTCCGCAAGCCGCCAGCGCAAGGGAAAGACTCAACAGGACAAGAATAACGGTGTATTTTTTCATCTCTGCTCCTTATTGTATTTGGCGTCATATTTCCGAAACCGCCTGAGGGTACCACGAAATCCTTAGACGACCATTCGCTACCGTACATTTGAACCGCGAAGCCCGCAAAGGGCGCCAAAAAACCTTTTTAACCTTCGCGATCTTGGCGTGCCTGACGATAAAAATTGATTGATGTACGGTAGAGAAGACGATCATAAAAAATCCCGCCGCGATGAGAACAAAATGAAGTAAACTGTTCGATGACAGAGCGACACATGACAACTCTTACCAAATCTGCCGCGAACAAATACTGGACCTATGCCTTATGGCTGGCGTTCTTCACCATTTTCTACAACCTTGCCGAGGGACTGATCTCCATTTTCTTCGGCTTAGTGGCATCGAGCCTGATCTACGAATTGAGCGGCTTCGGCTCCGTGGATTCCATCGGCGCGCTGGGATTGATCTGTTCTCGTACAACGAAGAGAAGGAAGCCTTCGAAAAAGCCGCAGGCATGGAAGATTGTTGCAATGATGAGGAATGTGAGGTAAGTTCGTAAATACCCCCCAATCAACGCCCTGCTTGATAATTTTAGAGGTGCGAGAAATGAACAACCTGATCAAAACACTGCTACAGCGGATTCTTCCCTTTGCGTCGCGCATCGGCTTCGACGCCAGCGACAGCGACGACACGCGACTGCAAAAGACGTTGCTGGCGCTGGGTTCGTTCACGTTCATTGCCGCAGGCGCCTTGTGGGGCGTCCTCTATTTCTTTTTGGGCGAGTACGTCGCGGGTTTCATCCCATTTGGCTATGCAGTCGTTTCATCTCTCAGCGTCGCCATTTTTCACGTTACGCGCCGGTATAAGTTTCTTCTTTTCACCCAACTCCTGCTCATCCTTTTCCTGCCATTCCTGTTGATGATCGCCCTGGGCGGATTCGTCAAATCGAGTGCGGTCATCATCTGGTCGCTCCTATCGCCGCTTGGCGCGCTGCTGTTTGGCGAACACCGTCAGGCGCTGCGTTGGCTGGGCGGATATCTCGGTCTTGCCGTCATCAGCGGATACTTCGAATTTCATCCACTGGTCTTGTCTTCGCTTTCACCAGCCACAATAACCGTCTTTTACATCATGAATCTCGGCGCGGTTTCGGCGATCGCCATCTTTCTTCTGGTTTATTTCGTCAACCAGAAAAATCTGTTGTACGAGATGTTGCGCCAGGAACAGGCAAAATCCGAAAATCTTTTGCTTAACATCCTTCCCAGGCACGTTGCCGCCCGTTTGAAACAGGGAGAAGAGACGATTGCAGATGACTACGACTCGGTCAGCATCATGGTCGTGGACCTGGTTGACTTCACTCCGCTTTCTGCGGCTTGCGACCCGAAAGCCATGGTCCAGTTTTTAGGCGGGATGTTTTCATACTTCGATCAACTGGTCGAAAAATACGGCGTCGAGAAGATCGAAACGGTCGGCGATAGTTACGTGATCGCCGCGGGGCTTCCGATCCCGCGCGCTGACCATGCAAAAGTGGTTACACAGATGGCGCTGGAAATACAGGACTATTTCGAGCGCGGCGTTTACCTGGAGGGAAACCGCCTGAGTTGCCGCATCGGCATCAACTCCGGTCCCATCACGGCGGGTGTGATCGAACGCAAGAAAATTTCCTTCAACGTGTGGGGCGATACGATCAACACCGCCAGCCGGATGCAAACATATAGTTTGCCCGGACAGATACAGATTTCAGAGGCGACCTACGAACTGGTCAAGGATGACTTCATCTGCGAGCCGCGCGGTACGATCAACGTGAAGGGCAAAGGGGATATGAATGTGTGGCTGGTGGTTTCGGAGAAAGAAAAACAGACGATATAATCTCCCCGTCCGTATATACCAGGAGCAAGGCATGACCGACAACCTGTAGTTCATAACCTTTTTCAGGGCAATTAACCCGCTGAATGAATTCAAGACTTCGCAGGTCTCATTCGCGCCGTTACCGCTCACATCTCCCGCGCGGACAAAGACAACGAAAGAATAATTATCCACGAAGACATGAGGTCTCACACCAACAGCCGAGGCTTGCCCTCGATTTTTGTTTTAAATCACCCACGCAACATGCTACAGGTTCCCATGTTCCACACTTACCTCACTTCTCACCCCAACGTCAATGAGATTCTGAACCTCCTGCTCAAGAATTCGAGAAGGATCTTGAAGGGTCGATTCGTCGGCATGGACCTGTCTTACACGATTCTCACCCAGTGCCGCACCCATTACACACTCGAACACGGCGATGTGGTCTCGAAGGCTGTCGCAGCGGAATGGGCAAAGCAGAGGTTCGAACCCGAATGGCGTCCGCTTATCTTACGCGTCTGGATCGGACGGCAAAATTCCAGGGAGAAAACCGACTTCGGAAATCTGAACGGAACGTTGGATTTTATCCGGTATACTTTGGGAAAGGCGCCATGAACGTTAACCGTTTTCAGATCATCGCTTCTTCGTCTCATCCGCATTATCGCGATTTGGTACGCGGTCTGACCAAAGCCGCGTGGCCCGAATTCATGCTGCACGACGCCGTTGCCAACGAGAACTGGCACGAACTGTTGGACAGTTTTGCAGACTATCAACTGGCAATGTACGACGTGGAAAATAACCGCGCCGCGGCGATGGCAAACGGTTTCCCGTTGAGGTGGGATGATACGCTCGAAAACCTCCCCGATGGCGGTTGGGACTGGGCGTTCGCGGAAGCGGTAAGGAACCACAAACAGGGAATATCCCCAAACTATCATTGCGCGATCCAGGTCGTCATTCATCCCGATTATCAAAGCCAGCGGTTGAGCGCGCCGATGGTTAAAGCGGTGCGCGGCCTCGCCAAATCCAAAGGATTGAACGCTCTGATCATCCCTGTCCGCCCGAGTGAGAAAAGCAAATACCCGCTCATCAGTCTGGACGATTACGTCACGTGGCAGAACGAAGAGGGACTCCCTTTCGACGCCTGGCTCAGAGTCCATGTCAGACTGGGAGGCAGGATGGTCAAAGTATGTCACCAGTCAAAGACCGTGCGCGGCAGGCGCGCGGAATGGGAGGCATGGACCGGCTTGAAATTCCCCCAAAGCGGACGCTACGTCATTCCCGATGCGCTGGTTCCAATCGAGATGGACGTCGAAAAGGACGAGGGGATTTACGTCGAGCCGAATGTGTGGATGGTGCATTTTCCTGCCTGATTTATAATTGAATCCATGAAACCCGCTTATTGGCTGGTTATTGCCGTTGCGTTCCTCCTCTTCGCCTGCCAGCCGACCACACTCCCTGCCATTACCATCATTGATAACGATCAGGTCGTCACGCTTCAAACGGCCGAACGCGTGCCTTCCGCGATCCTCGCGCAAGCGGGTATTACCCTTAACCCGAATGACCGCCTCCTCCTCAACGGACTCCCCATTGCGCCTAATTCTCCAGTCCCTACTTCCCCAATTACCCTCCAACTCCGCCGCGCAGTCGCCATCACCATCTCCTCACCACAGGGGAAGCAAACCATCCAAACCTCTGCGTTCACTGTTGGCGAAGCGTTGCAAGAGGCGGGCATTCAACTCTCAGCAAGCGACAAAGTTGACCCGCCCCTGTATTCCCCAATTCTTCAATTCACCGATTTTCCAATCACCATATACCCCTCCCGCGAACTCACTGTCAGCGTGGATGGAAAGGTCATGCAGATTCAATCGTCGGCGAAGACGGTTGGGGAGGCGCTGGCTGAGGCTGGGATTCCGCTCCTCGGGCTCGACTACAGCCTCCCGTTGGAGAATGAAGCGTTGCCGTCCGATGGGCGGATCAGGGTCGTGCGCGTCAGCGAGTCGATTCTCCTCGCGCAAAAATCCATTGTCTTCGAAAGCGAATTGATCGCCTCGGCGGACGTCCCGCTCGATCAAACGCGGGTATTACAACCCGGTGAAAACGGGCTCACCGTGCAGCGAATCCGCATTCGTTATGAAGATGGGACGGAGATTTCACGCGTGATCGAAGACGAAACACTCGTGCGCCCGCCGAAAGATCGCATCCTCGGTTACGGCACAAAGGTCGAGATCAAGACCGCCGTCGTGGACGGCGTGAGCATCGAATACTGGCGCGCAGTGCAGATGTATGCCACGTCGTATTCGCCGTGCCGTTCGGGCGGCGACCGGTGCTACTCCGGCACATCCAGCGGCGCCAGGGTGCAAAAGGGCGTGGTGGGACTGCGCTACAGTTGGTACCTGGTCATGCAGGGACAACCGCTTTACATCCCCGGTTACGGGTACGCCACCGTGGCGGACGTGTGCGGCGGCTGTGTGGGCAGGCCCTGGATAGACCTCGGTTACAGCGACGAGGATTGGGAACAATGGAGTTCGTGGGTCACGGTTTATTTTCTGACGCCCGTTCCGCAGAACATCGTATACGTTTTGGAATGACCATTGCGACCGGACGCATCCAATGTATTGAAGAATATGGAGAGCCGACCTTTTGCGAATCGATGAAATTCCCCCGCTCGACGCATCCGCCCTGCTCAAGCGATACGGTTTGCGAGCCGATAAAAGACTCGGGCAGAACTTCTTACAGGAACCCTCTGCGCTCGAAACCGTCGCCTCCGCCGCGCAGATCAAGCCGACGGATACCGTCCTGGAGATCGGTCCCGGCCTCGGGAGTCTGACGCGTTACCTTGCGGTTCTGGCGCGCCGCGTCGTTGCGGTCGAACTGGACGCGGACCTGATCCCGCCGCTTCGGGCGATTGCCAGCCCCTACGAAAACGTCCACATCGTTCACGGCGACATCCTGGAACTCGACCCCGGAGAATTGATCCATGACGCGGATTATCTGGTCGTCGCAAACATCCCCTACTACATCACGTCCGCCATCATTCGCCATCTGTTGGAAAGCCGTCCCAAACCGAGCCGTATCGCGCTGACGGTTCAAAAGGAGGTCGCAGGGCGCATTTGCGCGGAACCTGGGGAGATGAGCCTGCTGGCGTTGAGCGTGCAAGTGTATGGCAAGCCGCGCATCGCGGCGCGCATCCCGGCGGGGGCGTTCTTTCCCGCGCCGAAGGTTGATTCAGCGGTTCTGACGATTGACGTTTACCCGAGTCCGTTGATCGAACCGGAGTTGCTGGATGCCTTTTTCAAACTCATCAAAGCCGGGTTCAGCCAGAAACGCAAGACCCTGCGAAATTCCCTTTCGTCAGGATTGCACATTCCCCCGGCAAAAGCCGCGGAGCTGCTCACAAAAGCGGAAATTGATCCCATGCGCCGCGCGGAGACGTTGAGTATCGAGGAATGGCAAAGGCTCTGCGCGCTTGTCAAGTAATGCAACCCCGCGCGAACGCTCGAATTCGCGCATTCGCGGCTTTATTCAAAGAAATGCGCCTCCCCGACTTGGGAGGCGTATTTTCATTCCTCGACTGTGATCCTGTGCGGGCGGCTTTTCCTGCGCAAGTCGCGGTAATGCCACCACACGTCCCACACGCGCATCGCTGCTTCCAGTTGTATCTTGAGCGACATCTTCGACTTCCCCAAACGACGATCCGAAAAATGGATGGGGACTTCCGTCATGTCAAGCCCCATCAAATAGGCGACGTACGCCATCTCGACCAGGAACACATACCCATTGGAACGAATGCGTTCGAGCGGGATCGCCTGCAATGCGTTTCGCTTCCACATACGATAACCGGTGGTCACGTCGTGCAGCGGGAAACCGAGGATCGTCCGCGCGTAGCGGTTGCCGAACGCGGAAAGCGCCTTCCGCCAGAGGGGCCAGCGCCGGGCGAGGGAGCCGCCTTTTACATAACGGGACCCGATCACCACGTCGCAGGATTCGATGCGGCGCGCCATCTCGACCAGCACAGCCGGGTCGTGGGAAAAATCCGCGTCCATCTGGACCACGGCATCGGCTCCCATTTCGAAAGCCTTTTCGAACCCTTCGAGATACGCGGAGCGCAATCCCAGTTTCCCGGGTCGGGATAACACCGCGATCCGCCCGCCGTATTCTTTTGACAACTTCCGCGCGATCTCTCCCGTCCCGTCCGGGCTGTTATCGTCCACGACAAGCACGAACAAATCCAACGGAAGCGAAAAAAGAGCGGAGACCAGCCTTGGGAGGTTCTCCGCTTCGTTATAGGTTGGCAGGACAACGACGATCTTCACAACTGCCTGTCCAAAAGATCGCTCTTCAATTGATCCACGCTGGAATAGCGTCCAAACGCCGAAGGCACGTCGGTCACCTTCACCGAAAGCCTGTCGGGGCGTTTCGACGCCTGCTCGCGATCCTTGATCGGATAAAAGTAATCCAGCGATTGTTCGAGCCTTGACTTGATGCGTTCGCTAAACGCGGACATTGCGGCGGGCGGCATGACAACCACGAAATCCGTGGGGCTGATGTGACCGAGAAAATCGTCGGTCGCGCCCGATTCCTTGATCGTGTTATGGATCATCAGGCTGATCGCTCGCATCACGTCGTCCGACGCGACGAACCCGTAGGCTTCGCGGAACGAATCCAGGTGCACGATGGAAATGTGGAGCAGCGCCCATCCGCTTTTGTGGATCACTTCGGAGAGGCGCTCGTCAACGAGGGGTCCCTCGGGCAATCCGCTGACGGGGTTGGTCAACGACCCCTGGCTGACGCGCCTGAGCGCATTGCGGACGCGCAGGCGAAGTTCCTGCACGTCGAACGGCTTGGTGATGTAATCGTCCGCGCCGACCTCGAACCCCTGCAGGCGGTCCACGCGTTCGCGTTTCTCCGTCAGGAAGATGATGGGAATCTCCTGGGTGCGTCGGTCGGCGCGCAGGCGCCGCGCCACCTCGTAACCGTCAATGTCGGGGAGGCGGATATCTAAAATGATGAGGTCGGGCGAAATGGATTGACCCGCGCGCACGCCGTCCTCCCCCCAGTTGACGGTATACACGTCATATCCCTGGACGCGGAAATAGGCGTTCAACATTTCCGCGACGTCGGGGTCGTCTTCGACGATCAGGATCTTGTGTTTGGCTTCTGCCACGTCAGCCCCGCTTTACGCCATGGGTTCTTTTTGAATGACGAACTCGCACACCGCGTCGCCCATTGCCACGCACTTCGATTCGTTGACGCGGAACTCGCTGCCCCCCGAAACCCACTTGAGCGATTCCTGCAACAGCCCGGTGGCGATGTAACAGACCGGCTTGTCCGCGTTTACGCGCCCCCAGCATACAGGACATTTGTGGATGGTCCAGATGAACTCCGTATCCTTTTCCTCGACGGTGCTGTGCTGATCGCTCAATTGGGAAAAGATCTTGGCAAATGCCGGCAGACCAATCCTCAGTTTGGATTGAAGCGGGAGGACGACAAAAGCCAGGTCAGCCGCGCCGGCCAGGGCGCCGAAGTTCTTCAGGGCGTCGGAGAAGGTCGCCCGTCCAGCCCGAAGCGCAAGCCCGCGCCCGCCGCGAGGACCGTACATTTCCTCCAGCGCAACGCCGATGGCAGATAGTTCTGCAAAGTCAAAGCCTTTGTCCAGGTTGTCGGGCGGATAGTTTTCGATGTAGTGGTTCAAGCCAGCGAGGTTGAGGATGGCGTTGAGTCCGTTTTTTCCCATCACTTCTTCCAGGGATTTTATGATGATCAATCCAAATTTGTTGGGGTAATATAAACCGGCGTTTTGCACAGGGCTCATACTCGACTCCAGTTAGATCAGTTTTGCAAGATCTTCGGCGGTGCGTCTCATATCCAGGAAGATCAAGCCTAATTTTGCCTGCTCACGCGCCAACGCGGTGAGAACCGCGTCCTCGCCCACCGACATCAGCACAACGTATCCCTTTTCCCCTTTGATGTATACCTGTTCCAGCGAACCCCTGCCCAGTTCAGTGGCAATGCGCTCGCCCAGAGATAACATCGCCGCAGACATCGCCGATACGCGATCTTCCTCCACACCCTGGGGCAAAGCGGAGGCAATGCTCAAACCGTCCACGCTTACCACCGCGGACGCTTCGATGTCGGGGGAAGACGCCTGCAATTCCCGGAGACGATCAACCATTTGTTGAGTTCGTGATTTGGACAAGACAGCCCTCCTGCGCAGAAAAAATGCTCCAGCCAACGCATTTGGCTGAAATCGTATTGACAAGAATTGCGGATAATATAGCGTAGTGGACAAAATGTGTCAAGCCAGCGCGTTTCAAATCCCGCCGGGCATTAACAGAACTGCAAACACGGGCGTCATCGCGTCGTCTGGTAAGATTAAACCGCGCATGAAAAGGATTCTTCTTTTCCTGTCCGCCGTCACTCTCTTCATCGTTCCCGTTTCCAGCCCGTCGAGCGCGCACGCGCAGGAGGACGAACCGGAAAGCGGGGCTGTGGTTTGCGCGCCTGGCGCATACCAGGATGTGCCGGACGATTGCCTGCCTCTCGGACCATCCACTTTCATCACGGAAATGGCAAGGCTGGGGCTGACCTTTCCTCCGCGCCCTCTGCTGGCGAATAGACCCGACCCATTTCTCACCGATCTTCCATATCGTTACTTTCGCCTCGATGAGGAGCATGTGCCGGTGTTGAACGCTCCCGGCGGCGATCCCACCGGGCAGGGATACCTGCCGGGGTTCGTGTACGTTTCGTATATTGACCGCGTGGATACCGGGCGCGGCGTCTATTACCTGCTCGAATCCGGCGGGTGGATACCGGGCATGGGGTCGCGCATCGGGGAATATTCCCGGTTCCAAGGGTTGCAGTTCCGCTCGATGCCGCGCAATCCCTTCGCGTGGGCGCTGCCATTTTACAGCGACAGCATACCGGTCAGGAGGGCGCCCGGCTACAATACGCCGCTGACCGAAAAGGTTCTTTACCCATACATTGACATCGTGCAGGTCTACGATACGAAGCACGCGGACGGTGTGGACTGGAACATGATCGGTCCCAACGAGTGGGTGGAGGCGCGCGTCCTGGCTGTGGCAACTCCAAAGACCGCGCCGCCCGAAGGAGTCGCCGGCAACCGCTGGATTGACGTTGACCTGGCGGAGCAAACGCTGGCGGTCTATGACGACAATGAACTGGTCTTTGCCACCGTCATCGCCAGCGGACTCGAACCGTTCTGGACACGCCCCGGCCTGTTCCAGATCTACGAGAAAAAAGAGACCGAGACCATGCAGAACAGCGACCCGGCCGACTTTTATTATCTCGATAACGTTCCCTGGACGATGTATTTCGACAAGGCACGCGCGCTGCACGGCGCATACTGGCGGACGCGTTTCGGTTATCCCCAATCGCATGGCTGCGTCAATCTTTCCGTCGGCGACGCGCATTGGCTGTTCAATTGGGCGAACGTGGGAGATTATGTTTACGTCCACGATGCCACCGGACAAACGCCCACCGATCCCGCGCTCTATCCAGACTGGGCGTATTGACACGCCTTAATGCGTATGATAAACTACGCCCCGCTTCGATAAAACTGGTCCCGTGGTGTAGCGGCCTAACATGCGGCCCTGTCAAGGCCGAGATCGCGGGTTCGAATCCCGTCGGGACCGCCAACGATAACACGAAAGAACCGATCAAAAGGTCGGTTTTTTTGTTGTTTTGTGCCGAATTTCGTCCAAAATCAGGCGCGTTAATAGTTACGCTCCGCGGGTTCGTTAAACGGCGTTTCATGATCGAACCCGCGATGCAGCATAACAGTGGCAGGTTAGCAACACATATCCGGAAGGACTGGGCTTCTTGATTGGAAATTATTTGCGATAGGTAATACCTCATCCACCATCATACTTGAATTTACGGTAGGGTCCCCTATCAAGTGGCGAAATACACTAACGAGTAGCCTTCCCAATTTGCTCAACAACAATCCAATGTTACGAGGACAGTGCATTGGGATCGCCATCAATAACCCTAGAATATCTTCACCAGACACAAATCCAATTTCCATTTCAACTGAACCAAAACCGGCTACAGCATGTTCATCAATCGCCTTTCCAACTGCGTTGTTTGCTCTTTTCCTTCATCTGCCTTTCGTTTATTGTAACTACTCAGCCCTTCTCGCATACGCAGGCCCTAAAGGTCTTTCTCGCAAAAACAGACGCTGAATTTGCAGAGACATCATGCTTGAAGCGCATTTTTTGATTGCAAAGGAGACCTTTAGGGTCTTGCCTGAGCAGTTACCGTTTATTTCTTAATATGGCAGATCTCCGGTTCAGCCAGTTTTTTTGTAAACTTAGCTTACTTCAGATGTCCATCGCTTTGCCGCTCTCTCATTCCTTAATTTTGGGGTGTGTCTTATCTCTTCTTTTTCCAAATCGCTTTGGCTGTACGATAAATTGCAGGAGTAAAACCTATAAAATCGAGGATATTTGTCATTTCAATAAAGGGATAACCTGCGGATATGGTCTCAGCACGCTTATCCTATAATGTTTGTGTATGAAGTTCCTCTCGCTGGTCAGATCCCGAAACGCCAAAGCTGCGGCGATCTATTTGCTCAAGATACTTGTTCTCGCGGTGATCTACCACCTCGCCGCGCGGGTAGGACTGAAGATGGCGTATGTGCAATTCAACACGTCGCCGGTCTGGCCGCCGACAGGCATAGCGCTGGCCGCGCTTCTGGTTTTTGGCTTCAATGTTTGGCCCGGGATCAGCCTTGGCGTTCTATTCGGATCGCTGCTCACGGGGGCGGATCCCGCCATCGCGGTGGGGCTTACGATAGGTAATACGCTGGAGGCACTGACGGGGGCGTATCTGCTGAAACGCTTCATCGGTTTCCACAACGCGATGGATCGGATTCGCGACGCGGTGGGACTGGCGGCGGTTTCCGTGTTCAGCACGACCATCAGCGCGACGATTGGAACGTTCACGCTCATGTTGACGGGGAGCGCGGAATGGTCGGGGTTTGGCGCGATATGGACGACATGGTGGATAGGGGATCTGCTTGGCGCTCTCGTCGTCGCGCCCGCCTTGTTGGTGTGGGCGAAGCCGCCATCCCTGCGGTCAAGGAGCCGACAATACCTGGAGGGAGTCGTTCTTCTCGTCCTGCTGGTTTTTGTGACGCGGTACGTCTTTGGAAGCGAACCGCCCGATGGAATCTTTCATCAGACATTGATCTACCTGCTCTTCCCGTTCACCATTTGGGCGGCGTTGCGATTGGAACAACATGGGGCGACGCTGGCGATTTTCGTCGTTTCGGGGATCGCCATCTGGGGGACGGTGCAGGGATTGGGTCCGTTCGGCAGTCCCAAGTAAAATCAATCGCAACAACGGGCGTCGGTGGGGGTGGTCGAGTACGAAGCATCGAGACCCGCCGACGCCCAAACCGATATGCAACCTTCATCTGCTTTCACTCAATTGGGATCAGCCGCCCGCGACTGCCTCACAAATGGACAACGCGGGAAAATCCTCGCGGTCTTCTCGAAAGTAATCTACCTCTTGACTGAGACAGATGAACTTTTCTGGATCACGACGGACGACGCGCCCATGCACCGACGCTGCGCGATCATCCCTTCGCCTCTTCCCGGACTTTCGGCTGGGTCGCCGTTTCGAGTGGCAGATCATCATCTGACACTTGATCCCGATCTCCTCTTCGAGATTGGCAATCCTCCCGTGTGGGTTGCTCCTCGCACAAATCGAATTTTGGATATTGCCTCATTACCTGTCCACATTCATTCCTTTTTCTCGCAACTGGATTTATCCCAAGCCAAAGGATTCGGTAACTTCATCCCGCAAATCCTTGCCCTCACCGAAAACAACCCCACCCAATCAAAATTCACCGACCCAATCCTCCAATTCTCCCATCCTCTTATTGTAGACATGGCACATACCTGCCTCGATCATCAACTCTCCCGCCCCCCCGAAATCGCAGACAAACTCATCGGGCTTGGCACAGGTCTCACCCCCTCAGGCGATGACTTCCTCGGCGGCATGTTATTTGCCGTCCATCATCTTCAAGCCGCGTATCCCGATTTTGATTTCACAGCCTACAAACTTCAAATCGAAACCTATCGCTCACGGACTCCTTTCATCAGTTTCACCCTCTTGAAAGATCACGCCAGCGGACACGCCATCGAACCATTGCATCGCATCGTCAACGACATCCTCAGCGGCGGATCGTTCGAAAGCATTTCGCCATTCGTTTCGCAACTGACCCGCATCGGTCACTCCACTGGCTGGGATTTGTTGACTGGATTATTGACGGGATTGCTCATTACATATCACAACGGACGTTAGCCTGTCCTGGACGGACTGTCCAGGGGGAACGTCCGCCTACTCGCCTTGAAACAAATCGCAGCGGAGAAAAATCTCCTCGTCATGGGACCAGGCTGCGGCACGAGTCTGATCGGAGGCGTCGGTCCTGGTTTTGCCAATATCGTCCGCAAGGTTCGCAACGGACAGCCAGCCCAGGTCTTACTGATTTCGTTGAACAGCCGAGGCTCGATCGGATTCCATTTGGAGGCGCCTGTCGGATAGTGGCAAACTGTCAAGATCAAACCAAAGCGCTCCACTTCAACGTGAAGGACAGGTGGAAAAGCGTAGAAGACAATGGAAGCGGACCAGGTGATGGTGTATTGAGAATGGAATTCGTAACAACATCGTTCTGATAATTTGCATGGATACCATCGGGTGTATACTTCGATGAACATGTTCAAAAAGGAGATCCGAGGAGATGACTGAATACTGGAACAATTTATGCGCATTCCTGCCATCGATTCCCATGCCACCAAATCCGCCCCAACCCGACTTTCAGGGTCTTGGCGCACAGCAGGTCAACCTGATCGCCCATCTGGCAGGCTGGCCCGTTCGCATTAACGTCTTCACGCAACCCGGCATCCAAAATGCAATGGCGACAGGCAATACACCGTGGTTTGGCGATGAAGTCGTTATTTACGATCCAATCTTTATGGAGGGTCTAAGACAGCGTTACGGTTTGTCCGCGCCGTTCGGGGTGTTGGCGCACGAGGTGGGACACATCGTGCGCGGCGTACTCGTTCCCGGCTGGATGCCCGATTGGTCGGATGAAATGCGCGCAGATCATTTCGCCGGGTTCGTCCTGGCGCGTCATGGACTCGACCTCCAACCGCTCCAACGTTGCATCATGGAACTCATGGCTCGACCCGGCTACCGCCACCCCGATGGCAGAACGCGGGCGGCGGTCGTGAGAGGCGGCTACATCGAAGGCGGGGGAATTGCCTAAAAACGCCGCGTGAGGCGAATAAAAATCCGGTTAATCTCATTCCACCATAATTCAGGAGGCTTACATGCTCAAAGGCAGAGTGATGGACCTAATCGTTCTGTTGGTCATTGCAATGGTCGGGTTGTTCATCGCGTACGTCACGTTCGGCATCCTCAATTCACAAGCCGAAGCGGAAATCCAGCAATATTCCGTCTCCGGCGCGATCGCCGGCGCATTGATATCCGTAAGCCTGCTCACATCCGTGTATCTTCAACTGCGGAAGTCCAGCGGCGAACTCGAAGAACTGCGCGAGAAAAATAAGGAACTCGAACACAAATTGATCCGTGGCGCTCCGCACCCCCAGCAATTTGTCATTGAAGTGGACGAACGCCAGCGTATCGTTCTCGCCAGACCCGCGGAGTGGAAACCTTTCGGAGGCGTTATTTTTGATTTTTGGCGTCCGCCGGAAGGACTCCCCCGACTCAAGGAAAAACTGACCAGCCCCATTCCCATGCCGCCGGAATTGAGTCAACGGTATCCCGTTCGGTTCAATGCAACCTTCATCCCCATACCATCCGGCGTCAGCGAAGATAAATACTATGAGAGGTATCTGGAAAGCGTCAAAAGCAATCCCTGGATCGGGGAGATGACCGCGGAATATGTTCATCTTGGAGGCGAAGGGGGAAAGACCCGAAGCCTGAAACTAATTGGGCAGACGTTCACTTCGTTGATGATAGGCCAGGATCCGATCACATTAGAGCCAATGTTAATTACAAACCCATTCACCGCGCAACAAGTGAAGGAACTGCGCGAACGCCAGGCTCACCCCCCTCCGCCGCAGGCAGCTGCCAACGCCAGCCAGGCGCCCAATTCCAGCGCGCCGCTACAATCGCCCGATTCCTCCGCATCCTCGCCGGCCTCGGCGTCCTCCGCCCCACAACCTCCCCAGATCGCCCAGGGATGGCAAATGAATGTAGTGTGTTATCACAAGCAATTGGGTAAAGTCTTCTTCTTCAGTTTTTGGGACGACGACCACGATTTCACCGAGTCAAGCTCCCAATTCAACAAGATACTCGACTCGATCCGCTTCCTGACGTGACCGAACGCCGGGCGCGGAATGTAATATCTCCCGCCATCGCCTCGTCCATCCACACATGAACCAACTCAGAACCATCTCCCAGATCATCGAACCGCAGACTGCCATCGAAGGCGCGGGCGTGCGATTGCTCCGCTCCATCGCACCGAAATCCAGCAACCTGTTCGACCCCTTCTTGCTCTTCGACCATTTCGCCTTCAACGACCCACTCGAAGGACCCCTCCGCGGCTTCCCCATGCACCCGCACCGCGGCATCGAGACCGTCACCTACATGCTCGAAGGCGCAACGCATCACCGCGACAGCCTCGGCAACGCAGGTCTCATCGGTCCCGGCGACGTGCAGTGGATGAGTTCGGGGCGCGGCATCCTGCACGAGGAAATGCCCCGCCGCGGTCCAAGCGGGAACATCTACGGCTTCCAACTGTGGGTCAACCTGCCGTCGCATCTGAAGATGTCCGAGCCGCGCTACCAGGAGGTGACCGCCGCCACGATCCCGACCTATGAAAAGGACGGAGTCAGGATCCGCGTCGTGGCTGGGACGGTGGACGGCGTGACCGGTCCCGTTACCGACATCGCCGCCTCGCCTCTTTACATGGACGTGGAGCTGGCTCCCGGCATCGAATGGCATTTCCCCATCCCAGGCGGACACACCCTCATCACCTACGTCTTCCAGGGTGAAGGAGTCTTTTCGGGTGAGACCATAGACGCTGTGAAAATGGTCAAATTCAGCGAGGGTGATCACATCATGGTCAAGACCGAGAACAACCCGGTCCGCTTCATGCTCATGGCGGGCGCGCCGTTCAAGGAACCGATTGTGCCGTATGGTCCCTTCGTGATGAACACCCTCGAAGAGATTCAACAAACGTTGAAAGAACTGCGCGACGGGACGTTTATCAAGGAATAAGGAGCCAGACCTCCGAGGTCTCAGACACCTCGGAGGTTTTTCGTTGGCGCAACGCCGAAAGCGTCGAAGGAGCGAAACGATTGAAGACCAGAGGACATTCATTCCAAATCCCGAAGTGGTTACGGAATTTTCGTTTCAGCATACATCTCTTCGGAATTGAAATCTTCATCACGGGAGGTCTTGCATGACACAAGTTTTATACGGCTCACGGTTGGGCAAACAAGGCAAGATCCGCGTCGGCTGTTCCGCCGTCATCTTCGATGAAACGCGCACGAACGTACTGCTGACGCGCCGCGCGGACAACGGTCTATGGTGCGTGCCGGGCGGCAGGATGGAATCGGGTGAGTCCGCGGCGGAGGCGTGTGAAAGGGAGATTTTGGAGGAAACAGGCTTGAGCGTCCGCGTGAAGCGTCTGGTCGGCGTGTACAGCAATCCTGATCAACTGGTCATCTATCCCGATGGAGAAAAGGTCCATTTCGTCATCCTCGGTTTCGAAGCAGAGATCATCGGCGGCGAACTCGGCTTGAGCAACGAGACCACCGATGCGGGGTTCTTCTCTCTGAAAGAGATCGAGTCAATGCCCATGCACGGCAAACACAAACAGCGCGTTGAAGACGCATGGCTGAACCAGGCCGAGACGTTGATCCGATAAACATCACGAAGGGTAATTCCGCTCAAGGTTGCTTTCAGTCCAACCCTTTGGGACTATCAGTAGATCACGAAAGCGCGTATTAGGCGGTCTCTACCGCCGTATTTGCGCCAGAGGGCGCAAATTACGCGCTGTTTTCGTGAAGTACTGACTATGAGCAATATCAATCCCATCACTCATGGAGACGAACATGCTGGATAAACTTTCTGAAACGTCGAAGAAGTACGCGAACGGCTGGCTGGTGTTTGTTTTGCTTGCGGGATTCCTGTCTTTCAACGCGGTCATCCTGCCGAGGCAGGAGGTAAAAATCAAATCCGCCTCGGGCGGTACGGGACCGATCGACCTGCAACTCTTTTACACGCCTGAAAAAGTTTATTCGATGGTGGCATCCTACGGCGAGGAGGGACGCGCCGCGTACCGGACTTTCGAGTTGACAGGGGACATCCTTTACCCCATTATTTATACGTTGTTCTTTGCGCTCGCCATCACGTGGCTTTTCCAGCGCGGCTTCCCCGGCACGAGTGGAATGCACAAATTCAACATCGTGCCGTTTGGAGCGTGGCTGTTCGACCTATTTGAGAATCTGGGAATTGTCGCAATGCTTTCGGTGTACCCGTCAACGCCCGCGCTGCTCGCATGGCTCTCGGCAATCTTCACGCTGGTCAAGTGGCTGTTTGCAGGCGCAAGCGTCCTTTTGATGCTGGTCGGTTTGATCATGGCTGTGAGGAATGGATTCAAGAAACAGACGTAACGCGTAGGGGCGGGATGACCCGCCCCTATATTTTTCTCCACCATACGCCCGTGCATTCGGGCAGAATAACCCAGTTGTTCTCCCTCACCTTATCCCCCAATTCATCACCAAAGAAGAAACGAGATAATTCCTCCGCCTCTTCGATGGATTCGAATTTGTAATCGGTTCTTATCCATTTGTTTTGGAATCTCACCTCGCCCAGCCAGGGATAGAAATCCTTGAGATGTTCCAACTCAATCGGCGACTCGTTCCCCGTACCCAACGATTCAAACAGGACGATATAACTGCCCCGCCTCAACACGCGTTTCATTTCGCCCAGCCATTTCTCCAACTCAGCCCGCCACGAGTCGGGATTCCACACCGCGAGGTAACTGACGCTCCAGCCGGAGACGGCGAGGTCGGCGGAGTTATTGGCAATTGGTAATTGGCGGTGGTCGGCAACTTCCACCTTCCAATTGGACAGTCCGCCTGCCTCCAGTTTCTGACGGCAAACCCGCAGCATCTCCTCCGAGGCATCGAACGCCCGCATGGATTTGGCGCGCGGCGCAAGCATGACGGCAAGGCGCCCGGTCCCTGCGCCGAGGTCGAGGACATCAAGTCCCTCCACGTTTACGATTTCATCGAGCGCGCGGGGGATGTTGCCCAGATAATCCTCACGCGAAATGAGCGCTTCATATCGGTCGCCGTCTGTTTGATAGATTTGTCGCTGCTGTTCAGACACGGTCATCTCCTCACTTATTTGCTATACTTGGATAATTCTAATTGATAAAGGTGATAAATGCCTCTCTCCCCATCCGCTCAAAAAATTCAGGATTTGCTCAATTCACTCGGTTATCACTACACCGTGATCGAACACGCCGAGTCCACACGCACGGCGCAGGAAGCGGCAGAACGCGCCGGCTGTGAACTCGGTCAGATCGTCAAGTCGTTGATCTTCAGGGGCAAGGAGTCGGGCAAGCCGGTCATCGTCCTCACGAGCGGGGCGAACCGCGTGGACGAGAAGCGCATCCGTGAGTACGCAGGAGAAGGTATCGGGAAGGCGGATGCCGATTTTGTAAGAGCAGTAACCGGCTTCGCCATTGGAGGCGTACCGCCCGTCGGGCACGTCCAAAGGATAGAGACGTACATGGACGAGGACTTCCTGCAATATGAAGTGGTCTGGGCGGCGGCGGGAACCCCCAATGCGATCTTCGAGTTGAAGACGTCCGATCTGCAAAAGATGACGGACGCAAAAATCGTGCAGGTGAAGTGAACGACATTTATAACTATCTGTATTACCACGCGAAGCTCTCGAGCAGCGGCATGCCAACCGCCAAACAAATGAAGGCGGTGGCGGGGGCAGGCGTGGAGTTGGTCATCAACCTTGCGCCGCACGACGTTCCGAACGCCATACCGAACGAACCCGAACTGGTCGAGTCGCTGGGCATGCAATATATCAATATCCCGGTCAATTGGAGTACTCCCACAAGAGACGGCTTGAATATCTTCATGGATGCGATGGACGCCAACAGGGATCGAAAGATCCACGTACATTGTGAAGCGAATTTCCGCGCCAGCGCGTTCATTACGATATACCGCATTTTGAGACTGGGCTGGAAGCCTGAAGAGGCGTTTGCAGTGATGCACACGATCTGGGACGAGGACGCCTACCCCGTCTGGAAGATGTTTATCGAGGATGCCTTGAAACGGAGCGCGGACGGCTCGTAGCGCTCAGACCCTAAAGGTCTTCGAGACCTTTAGGGTCTTCTCATTTCTATTTGCAATCAGACATTCTTTGTCGTAAAATCTTCTCATCTCACCAAAGGAGGCACAATGGCTGTAACCGAAAAACCCGTAAACGAAACCCGTCCCATGACCGAGGAGGCGGACTTCCTGCAAATCAAATCCGTTGACCACGTGCATTTCTACGTGGGAAACGCCAAACACACCATGTATTACTGGTGGAAGGCGTTTGGCTTCAAACCCGTTGCCTACTCCGGACTCGAAACCGGCAACCGCGACTTTGCTTCGTACGTGCTTGAATCGGGGCAGGCGCGGTTTGTTGTTTCTGCGCCGTACTCACCCTCCAGCCCGCTCGCCGCGCATCACATGGTGCATGGCGACGGCGTCAAGGTCATCGCGCTGGGCGTGGACGACGTGGAGAAAGCCTGGAAGGAGACCACCGCCCGCGGAGGTAAATCCGCGTGGGGTCCGCGCGAGGAAAAGGACGACCACGGCATCTATCGCACGTCTGCCATCCACACGTATGGCGAAACCCTGCACGTCTTCGTGGACCGCGACGATTACAAAGGTGTGTTCGCCCCAACTTACAAGCCGATCCAATACGAAGCCGAATCCACCGGGCTTGCCGCCATTGACCACATGGTCGGCAACGTGCAACTCGGCAAGATGAACCATTGGGTCAACTTCTATCATCAAGTGATGGGCTTCCGCCAGTTGCTGCATTTCGACGACAAGGACATCTCCACCGAATATTCCGCGCTCATGTCCAAGGTGATGCAGAACGGCAACGGGCGCGTCAAGTTCCCCATCAATGAACCCGCCGAGGGACGCCGCAAGAGCCAGATCGAGGAATATCTCGATTATTACCTCACGCCCGGCGTCCAGCACATCGCCCTCATCACCGGCGACATCATCAAGACCGTTGGCGAACTCCGCAAGCGCGGCGTGGAGTTCCTGCGCGTGCCAGACACGTACTACGAAATGCTCCCCGACCGCATCGGCAAGATCAAAGAGGATTACAAGGACATCCACCAACTCGGCATCCTCGTGGATCGGGACGACGAAGGCTACCTCCTGCAAATCTTCACGCGTCCCATCCAGGACCGCCCGACCATGTTCATCGAAGTCATCCAGCGTCACGGCGCAAAGGGATTCGGCAAGGGCAACTTCAAGGCTTTGTTCGAATCCATCGAACTGGAACAGGAACGACGAGGAAATCTCTAGTTGAAAGTCAAAGGTCGAAGGTCTAAAGTCAATGATTTGCGACCTTCGACCTTTGACCTGGAACTCAATACAATGAAATTCGCCACCATCTCCACGCTTCGCGCCACGACCCAGCCTGCCCTCGTTATCGAGGACAGAGTCCACACCCTGCCCTTCGCGGACATGTACGCCGTCATGGAAGCCGGCGCCGAAAAAGCCGCTAAAAAGGCATCGAAGGATTCATTATTGCTCGACGAGGTTAAGTTCCTCTCGCCGCTGAAGCCCTACACATTACGCGATGGATACGCTTTCGAACAGCACGTCAAGACCGCCAACAAGAACCGCGGACGGGAAGTGCCGGAGGAATGGTACGAATTCCCGGTCTTTTACTTCACCAACCCCAATGCTGTGTTCGGTCACGAGGATGCGATTCCCTACCCTCCCTACACCAATGCCATGGACTACGAACTCGAGATCGCGGCGGTGATCGGCAAGCCGGGCATCAACATCAAGCCCGAAGAAGCGCCCGATTATATTTTTGGCTACACAATCTTCAACGACTGGTCGGCGCGCGACATCCAACGGAAAGAAATGATCGTCGGGTTGGGTCCCGCCAAAGGCAAGGATTTCGCGTCGGCGTTTGGGCCCGTTATCGTCACGCACGAAGCGATTTCCGATAAAGCGACGGGACGCCCGGGCGTGTACGATCTCGAAATGGTCGCGCGCGTCAACGGCAGGGAATTGTCCCGAGGCAACTTCAAGGACATGCACTGGTCGTTCGGAGAGATCATTGCGCGCGTTTCGGATTCAGTGATGCTATATCCCGGCGACGTGATCGGCTCCGGCACGGTCGGCACAGGCTGCCTGCTCGAACTGACGAAGTTTCAGGGTCCCTGGCTGAACGAAGGCGACGTGGTCGAACTGGAGGTCGAACGCATCGGCGTTTTGAGAAACACTGTTGGAAAAAAGAAGTTACTGGTCGAATAAAAGACGGAGGACCCATGCCCTTTTATCACAAACTCGGACAAATCCCCCACAAGCGGCATACGCAATTCAGAAAACCGAACGGCGAATTGTATCGTGAAGAATTGATGGGATTGGAGGGATTTTCGTCCCTGCAATCCATCCTGTATCACAACTTCATCCCGCCGCGCGTCAAACACGCGGAGGACATCGGTTCGCGCCTCCCGGAAACTGTGGACTTCGGACCGATCCGTCACCGCGCCTTTGCCACCGCTGACGCGCCGCTGGGAACGGATCCTGTTTCGGCGCGCATTCCGTTACTGGCAAACAGGGACGTGATCCTCGGCGTGGCGCGCGCCAGCAAAAGCATGGATTATTTTTACCGCAACGCGCAGGCTTATGAAACGTGGTGGGTGCATGAAGGGAGCGGCGTGTTGAAGTCGCAGTTCGGGAACCTCAAATTCCGCAAAGGCGATTACATCGTCATCCCGTTTGGCACGACCTGGCAAATGCTCCTCGACGACGGTGAAGCGCGCTTTTTCACCATCGAGAACCCTTCGCAGATCGAGCCGCCGAAACGGTATCGCAATCACTTCGGTCAACTGCTCGAACACGCGCCCTACTGCGAACGCGACATCCGCGTACCCGAAGAACTGGAAACACATACCGAGCGCGGCGAGTTCGAAGTGCGGATCAAGGTGCGCGATAGATTGTCGAAACACATCCTCGATTATCACCCCTTCGACGTGGTTGGCTGGGACGGTTATCTGTATCCGTGGATCTTCAACATCGAGGACTTCGAGCCGATCACCGGACGAGTCCACCAGCCGCCGCCGGTGCATCAAACCTTCGAAGCGCATAACTTCGTAGTGTGTTCGTTCGTGCCGCGCCTCTTCGACTATCACCCGGACGCCATCCCTGCGCCGTACAACCACTCGAACGTGAACTCGGACGAGGTGATCTATTACGCCGAAGGCAATTTTATGTCCCGCAAAGGAATTGACCGTTGCGATATATCATTACACCCATACGGACTTCCTCACGGTCCACAGCCTGGCATGACGGAAGCCAGCATCGGCAAGAAGGAAACGCAGGAACTGGCTGTCATGGTAGACACCTTCTACCCGTTGCACATCACCAAGGAAGCGTTGGAATACGAGAAGCCCGAGTATCAATCCACATGGATGGAGGGGAGCGGAGAATAATCAGCCATTGGATTTGGACAACGAGGCGATCCATTTGCCTGTAGTGGACAGTAAGAATCCGGAGAGTCTTTCGTCCATGCACAAAACGCCCAATGAAAAATCTATCGTCGTTTCTGATAAGCGTAATCGGATTACGCGATGCACATGGAGAAGGACATTCCGAACGTGTGATGACGCTTTCCACAGGGTTGGGCGGGAAGATCAAATTGACCTCTGCCGAGTTGGATCTGCTCCAATTTTGCGCGCAGATCCATGATATTGGCAAGATCGCCATCAGCGAGTTTCTCGTCAACAAACCGGGCCGGTTTACCGAAGCCGAACATCTCATGATCCAACACCACGCACAATTGGGGGCAAACTTGATCGAAAAACTAAAACTGGACAGGCGTATCCACTTGAGCATCTTGCACCATCACGAAAATTTCGATGGGAGCGGCTACCCCCATAAACTTGCAGGCGATCAAATCCCATTCGAGGCAAGGATCATCCGCATCACCGATACCTACGACGCTTTAACCAGTAATCGCGGCTATCGTCCTGCTTATTCCCACAAAAAAGCGCTGGCAATCATGGAACGCGACCATCATTGCTTCGACGCGGAATTACTCAAGGTCTTCTTCAGAATGCTGCACAGGAGGAAGTATTGATTTCGATGCGGCTGAGAATGGCGACTTTTCTCTTGTTCCCGACAATCCATTTGGCATAAAATAGAGAAGACAACATACCGACGGGCGATAATTCCCGTCGTTTTGCGGAGGCGCAATGAACCTTTCCACATCGCAGATCACGGACACAAAATTCAGGAAGATCGCCAAAAAGATCGTTTCCGAAATGAAGCGGCTCGACGTGCCGGGCATCGCCATCGGCATCTGGCACAGGGGCAGGGAACATACGGCGGGGTTTGGCATCACAAGCGTGGAGCATCCGCTTCCCGTCACACCCAATACGCTTTTCCAGACCGGTTCGATCAGCAAGACCTTCACCGGCACCGTTTTGATGATGCTCGTCGAGCAGGGCAAAGTGGAGCTGGACGCGCCCGTCCGAAAGTACATCAAGGATTTCAGGGTGCAGGATGAAAAGGTGTCGAAAAAGGTCACGGTCAGGCATTTGCTTACACATACCGGCGGATGGGTCGGCGACTACTTCAATAACTTCGGGGATGGCGACGATTCGCTCGCAAAGGCGGTGGAAGATCTAGCCAAATTACCGCAGATACAACCCTTGGGGACGATCTGGTCGTATAACAACACGGGGTTCAACGCCGCTTCACGGATCATCGAGATCGTGGCGAAGAAACCCTACGAAAAGGCAGTACAGGAAATGATCTTCGACCCGTTGGGGCTTGACATGTCCTTCTTTTATCCCAGCGACATCCTGTTCACACATCGCTTCGTGGTCGGGCATCAGAAGGTGAAGGGAAAAGTTCAGGTGGCGCGTCCGTGGGCGATTGGCAGGGCAGGCAACGGCGTGGGAGGAGTCGTGTCCACTGTCCGCGATCTGTTGAAGTATGCGCGCTTCCATACGAGCAATGGAAAGAAGAACGTCATCTCTGGAAAAAGCCTGCGGGCGATGCGCGTCCCACAGGCGGATGCCGGTCCGCGCGGGATGATGGGGATCACGTGGTTCATTCGGGATGCAGGCAGGTTCAAAGTGTACGCGCACGGCGGCGCGACCAACGGGCAGCAGGCGTATTTCTTTTTCATCCCCGACAAGGATTTCGCCTGCGCCATCCTGACGAACAGCGACGACGGCGGGATTATTACGGCTGAAATGTTCGGGTTGGTTCTCGAAACATATTTCAAGGTCATTCTGGCATTGCCCGAACCCATCGAGATCCCGACGGTGGAACTCAAAGAGTACACGGGACGTTACAGGATCGGTACCGAGTGTTTCGACATTAAGGTCAAGGATAAATACCTGATGTATCATCACATCCCGCTGGGAGGTTTTCCCACACCTGATTCGCCTCCGGGTCCCGCCATGCCGCCGATGCGGTTTCAGTTCTATGCAAAGGACAAGGTCATCGGTTTGGACGAACCGTATAAAGGCGCGTTGGGCGATATCCTTCGTGATGAAAAAGGGCGCGTGGAATATTTTCGGGTCGGAGGGCGTGCGCACAAAAGGATTTCGTAATCCTCTTGTATCCAGCAAACGAATCGGCTATAATAAGATAAATCCAGTCTGAATTATAACGACATCGAACAGGCACACCTATCGCGTGATGGGAATGCATGGTCACGTGGATCAGTCGGGCTGATGTATATAACGGAAAGATCCACGTTAGACTGCCGAGGAATTTTTCTTCGGTAGTTTTTTTCCTATTGAAAGGAGGTGGTTCTCGGATCGTTGAGAAGAATTACCCTATGACCAAGCATCGTATCGAATCCGGCCGTCTAACTTTAGTTTTATAAGGAGAATATCATGGACAAGAAGATGAAAGTGTTCGTAAGAGCCGCAAGGACCGTTTTTCTGGCTCTCGCAATCGCGCTTGCCCCCATCTCATTCGCCCAGGCGAATGAGAACCATGGAGATGATATTCAGGTCCATTTCACTGACGAATTCCTGGCGCTGACGGATAGCACATTTACCCAGGGACAAGACGGAGATCATCGCCCTCCACGTTCCCGTAACGTCTCTGTCGTCAGCCACCTCAGTTTTGGCGAATCCATGTCGAACACCACCAACACGGACGTTTGGGCGCACGGGAAGTTCGCCTACGTCGGCACCTTTTCCAGTCCGGCTTGCGCCGGTGACCTGGGATTGGGTGTCAAAATCGTTGACATCTCGAATCCCGCCAATCCGCAATGGATCGGTGATCTTGCTTCTCCAGTGGCGACTCGAGCCAACGATGTCAAGGTGACGCGCATTGATACCGCCTTTTTCCACGGCGATCTATTGGTGCATACCAACGAACCCTGCCGCACGGGCGGCGATGGCGGCATCCGCCTCTATGACGTATCCGACCCATACAACCCGGCTCATCTGGCTGATTTCTATTCGATTGGCAGTCCGGGACCGGGGCCGGGGCCGATAGCCTTTGGAGTCCATAACACCTACCTCTATCAACTTGGCAATCGCGCGTACGTGATGCTGGTTGCAAACATTGATCCCAATCTCTACGATTTTCGCATCGTGGACGTAACCGACCCCTCCGCACCAACCGAAGCGGGACGTTGGAGCGCCACTGTCAGTCCGGATGCGCCGGCGGGTCTCGAACCTCGTGGCACTTCCCGCAGTCTGGGCATTCACGATGTATGGGCGAACGACAACGGCAAGATGGGAATACTCTCCTACTGGGATTCGGGCTATATCCTGCTGGACATCAGCGACCCGACCAACCCGCGCTTCCTGGGCAATTCCACGTGGGGACCGGATGACGAGGGCAACGCTCATGCCGCCGTCCCCGCGCGCGGCGGGAATCTCATCGTTACCACCGATGAAGATTTCTCCGCCACGGGTTTGGGCCGCGTCACTGTGAACGCAGGTCCACATGCCGGGGAGATTTACGAGGCAGTGGTGGGTGCCATCAGTCCATCCTTCTCCCCGCTTACAGCCGATGTAGCCTGGGTTGGCAAGGGCGATCCCGAGACAGACACCATTGACGACGCCCGCTACGGCTGTCCGGGCGGAAAACCCTATGGCGAATCGGTTACCGGGAAGATCGCGTTGATCCAACGCGGCTTCTGCGCGTTCTCCGACAAGATCAACCGCGCCACGGCTGAAGGGGCGGTCGGTGTGATCATGTTCAATAACGTCGGCGAGGCGCTGGTGCTGATGGGCGGCACACCGGTGACCACCCCCTCCGTTTTCGTCGCGCAGAGTCGCGGCGAGCGTCTGGCAGCGGATCGGGAGGCGAATCAACCCGTCAACGTGACGATGCGAATGGGAGAATTCGATGGCTGGGGCTTCGCCCGAATCTTCGACACCTCGAACCCGTCCAACATACAGTTGCTTAGCACGATCAAATTGCCTTCCACCAATGATCCGAGCGCGCCCAATCCCTTCGGAGTGCATAACGTCTTCGTGCGCGGCAATACCGCCTACTTCTCATGGTACGCGGACGGATTCGTAGCCGTGGATTTCAGCCAGCCCAAGTCGCCGCGCGTCATCGCCGAATACAACGACAACAACAACTTCTGGGGCATTTACGTGCAAGGCGATCTGATCTTCGCCAGTGACCGCAACAACGGGCTGTGGATCTTCAAATTCAAACCATAGGGTTTGGATCAACCAGCCGGATACCGCGGCATAGTATCGAAGCCAGCAGGACAACCTGCTGGCTTTTCTCTTCCATTTCAGGGATAATCCTTCCGTCGCGGCGATCATCCGGCGGTGCGAATATGCGGGCAGGTTTTCGCGACCTCGCAGGAACTCAAAACAGTTGTCGAGCGTTATGGGAACAGCGCGGCAAGTGATTCCATCATGGACACAGGAAGTGAGTTATGAAAGTAACGAAACCTCTACTGGCTGGCATCCTGCTATTTGCATTCACGTCAGCCTGCAACCTGCCCGGCAGCGGCGAACAGGTCTTGCCGCCCGGCGATGTCCAGACCGCCGCGGCGTTGACCGTGGAGGCATTGCTGGCGCCGTCTGCCACCGCGACCATCCGCCAGGAAACCGCCACATCCCCGCCTGTTACATCAACTCCCACGAGCGGACCGACCGGCACGATCACCCCGACGTATTCCATGCCGATGTTGAGGGTGTTACAACAAACCAACTGCCGCGCGGGTCCCGGTCAGGATTACGAGGTTGTGTACACGTACCTGGCTTGGAAGGAACTGGAGATCGTCGGGGCGTATCCGCAGGAAAATTACTGGCTCGTGAAATCCGCTGAAAGCCCGGCGGGTGTGTGCTGGTTGTGGGGCGAGTACGTGGAAGTGAAGGGAAGTTACTGGGTCGTTTCGAGCGTCACGCCGCCGCCAACGTCAACCAAGCCGCCGCCCGCCGCGCCGTCCATCCAGGAGTGGACGTTCAATTGCAGCGTCGGGCAGTTGACCGTCAACATCGCGTGGACGGATCGGGCGAACGACGAGATCGGTTACCGTGTCATCCGGGACGGTCAGGCTGTCGCGCAATTACCAGCGGATTCAAAGTCCTATTCCGAATCCATCTCGTACACCGCAGGCGATAAATTTTCTTATTTCATCGAGGTTTACAACGCGGCTGGCTCCACCCGAAGCAAGGAAATATCGTTTAGTTGTCCGTAGGATTACGGATACGAATTTGGAATCCGACGACGCGGCGACACTTGCCGCCAAACAGAACGGAAACAAGCTCCGTGACTCCAAAAAGGACTTGCCAAATGCGCAAGTCCTTTTCGTTTATGCTTCGAACGCTTCCTTTGCTTTCTTCGTCACCTTGCCGCGCTCTTCGGTGTTCAAAATCCGCTTGCGGATACGATAATTTTCAGGTGTGACTTCGAGCAGTTCGTCGTCAGCCAGGTATTCGATCGCCTCGTCGAGGGACATTTGTCGGGGCGTGGTGAGGCGGATCTCCATGTCGCCGCGCGCCGCGCGCACATTTGTCAAATGCTTCTTCTTGCAAACGTTGACGGCGATGTCGCCCGAGCGCGCATTCTCGCCAACAACCATGCCTTCGTACACCTCCACGCCGGGACCGTAGAACAACATGCCGCGCTCCTCCGCAGCCTTCAACGCGTAGGCGGTGGTCGTGCCAGCCTCCCACGCGACGAGCGAACCGGACTGCCGCGTGCTCATCGGTCCCGCCATTTCATCGTAGCCGTAGAAGATGGTGTGCATGACGCCCGCGCCGCGCGTGGAGGTGAGGAACTGATAGCGGAAGCCCAGCAAGCCGCGGGTCGGGACGATGAAGACCATGCGCGTCGTGCCTTCGCCCGAAGCCTGCATATCCATCATTTTGCCTCGTCTACTCCCAAGCATTTCCACCACCACGCCGACGGTTTCGTTGCTGGTTTCGATGTGTACTTCCTCATAAGGTTCGAGCAGCGCACCGTCGTCCGCTTTGTGGAAGATGACCTCAGGGCGCGAGACCTGAAATTCATAACCCTCACGCCTCATCGTTTCGATGAGGATGCCCAGATGCAACTCGCCGCGACCTGATACTAAAAAGTTTTCGGCAGACTCGGTATCCTCCACACGCAAAGCGACATTGGTGCGCAGTTCGTCATACAGACGCTCGCGCAGGTTTCGAGAAGTGCTGTACTTGCCTTCACGCCCGGAGAACGGAGAGGTGTTCACCCCAAACGTCATGCGGACGGTGGGTTCCTCCACTTTGATGGTCGGCAAAGCGACGGGGTTGGCGGGGTCGGCAAGCGTTTCACCGATGCCGATCTCTTCCAAGCCTGCAAGCGAAACGATGTCACCTGCGCTGGCTTCCTCGATCTCTATCTTGTTCAACCCCTGGAAGGTATAAAGATACTTTGCGGATTCAGGAAGATTACGTCCATCCACTGTCAGACGCGCGAGACGCTGTCCGGCCTTGATCCTGCCCGCAAAGATACGACCAACGGCAGTCACGCCGCGGTAATCGTCATAACCGAGTGTGGTGACGAGCAATTGCAGCGGCGCGTCCGGGTCCACTTTGGGCGCGGGGATGTGTTTGAGAATGACATCGAACAAACAGGCAAGATCAGGATCGAGGTCCGGGGTGAGACCGGCTCGTCCAGCCGTCGCCTGGGCATAGATGACGGGGAAATCCGCCTGCTCTTCAGTGGCGCCGAGTTCGATAAAGAGGTCGAAGGTCTCGTTGAGGACGCGCGTGGGTTCGGCGTCCTTGCGGTCAATTTTGTTGATGACGACGATGGCTTTGTGTCCCATTTGAAGCGCCTTCTTAAGCACAAAGCGGGTCTGCGGCATGGGACCTTCCGCTGCATCCACGAGCAGGAGAACGCCATCCACCATGTTCATGACGCGTTCCACCTCGCCGCCAAAATCGGCGTGACCGGGCGTATCCACGATGTTGATCTTGATCGTGTTTCCCGTGGCAGGATCGGGAACTGTGATGGCGGTGTTCTTGGCAAGGATGGTAATGCCGCGCTCGCGTTCGAGGTCATTGGAATCCATCACGCGCTCGGCAACCTGCTGGTTGTCGCGGAAGGTGTGCGACTGGCGCAATAGACCATCAACAAGGGTGGTCTTGCCGTGGTCCACGTGGGCGATGATGGCGATGTTTCGGAGGTCGGTTCGTTCGGTTTGCATTCTTACACCTGGTTTCAGAATGTCGTTGCGAGGAGAGGTGAGACGCGACAGCGTCGAAATCCCGACGAAGCAATCTCTTCTCTCAATTATGGGATTGCTTCGCAACAACCGCTCGCAATGACATATGGATATTACACACAAAAACCCCCGGCAGGGGAGCCGAGGGTTTAGTCCTGAGCGAAGCCCCGTTTGTTGGGGCGTAGTCGAAGGATCGGCGTGCGGGTGGTATTTTATCAGAATGTGTGAATTTTGAGCAGGGAATGTTATAATCCCGTCCATTATGAGATACGAACGCTCGGACAAAGTCTTCCTGTGCATCGGTGTACGTGGATTCGATTTCAAAGGCTTCCTCGAATCGCGCCTGTTGCCTGGATGATTTAGTCTGTTTTGTTGTCATTTCACGCCGTGGCGCCCCAACGCCGCGGCGTTTTGTTTATTTTGTGCGTAGGACACGTTCTCTAACGTGTCCATCGGCGTAAGCGAACACCGACTACGCCATGATTTGATAATATTGGAGCAAACATGATCTCGATCACAGTTTCGAATGCCACCCTCATACTTGGCGCGCACGTCATCTTCCGCGATCTGAGTTGGGAGATCCAGCACGACCAGAAGATCGGTCTCATCGGTCCCAACGGTGCGGGAAAATCGTCGCTGTTCAAGTTGATCGTGGGCGAACACGAACCCGAAAAAGGCGGGACGGTCATCCGCGCCAAAGGTGTGACCGTCGGATATTTGCCCCAGCACCCCGAATTCGAGCCAGACCGAACCGCCATTTCACTTGCGCTGGAGGGAAATCCACGCATCGCGGAAATTGACTTGGAGTTGAAACGCCTCGAAAAGCGACTCGGCGACCCTGAGGTCTACAACAACCCCAAGACCCTTGAACGCACACTGGATTCCCAGCACAAACTGCTGGAGGAGTTCGAGTCGCTGGGCGGGTTGAACTACGAATCGCGCGTCCGTGAGTTGCTGCGCGGACTGGGACTACCCGAATCGGACTTCGAGAAACCGGTCCGCGCGTTGAGCGGCGGACAGAAGAAACTGATCGGATTGGCGCGGCTGATGCTGGCGCTTCCATCCGTGTTACTACTGGACGAACCGGACAACCACCTCGACATGCCGGGCAAGGAGTTTCTCGAGAAACTCATCAACGAGTATCCCGGCGCGGTCGTCATCATCTCGCACGACCGGTACATTCTCGACGCGGTCGCCACCCACATCGCCGAGATCGAAGACGGCAAAATTACGACCTTCACCGGCAACTATACCGAGTTCATCGTGGACAAGGAGGAACGACTGGCGCGGCAGGAGGAACTGTATCAGGTCCAGCAGCGCGAGATCGGGCGGCTCGAGATGGCGCTGACACGCTACAAACAATGGGTTGTCTTCAACGACAAGTTTGCGACGCGCATCCACAACATGGAGGCGCGCATCGAACGCATTGAAAAGATCGAGCGTCCCGTGCTCGAACGCCGCAAAATGGACCTGTCGCTCAACGGCTGGCGCGGGTCGAACCAGGTGCTGGAGTTTGTGAGGGTGAGTAAATCGTTTCCTCAGCCCGCTTCGACTGCGGTCGCTTCGCTCCCTCCGCTCAGCGCGATAAACGTTTTGAACAACCTCAACTTCCTCATCCGTCATGGCGAGCGGGTGGGATTGATCGGCGCGAACGGAGCGGGAAAGTCCGTGTTGCTGCGGATGATTTTGGGAAAGGAGCAGCCTACGAGCGGCGAGATCAAACTTGGTCCGAGCGTGAGGGTCGGGTATTACGCGCAGGAACATGAAACGCTGGATTTCGACCAGACCGTGATGGACGCGGTTCGACACGCAGGGAAGATGAGCGAGTCGAACGCGGTCTCATTCCTCATCCGTTATCTGTTCACATATCAACAAGTGACTCAAAAGGTCGGGGCGCTTTCAGGCGGTGAACGGAGCCGTTTGCAACTGGCGTTGCTTGTTTTATCCGGCGCGAACTTCTTATTGCTCGATGAACCAACGAACAATCTCGACATCGCCTCTGCGGAAGCGCTGGAGAACGCCCTCGAAGAATTCAACGGGACTGTTCTCGTCATTTCGCATGACCGGTATTTTCTCGATAGAACCGTGGACCGCATCTTCGAGTTGAAGGATTCGCAAATCACCGAATACATCGGCGGGTATAGCGAGTACGCGGCTAAGGCTGGGATCAATTCCCTCGAAGCGAATCAGGCAAAGGCGTGAAAAGAGCCGTTTTCGGACTTCTGAAGTCTCGGAGACTTCCGAAGTCTGCAATGGTATAATTCCCGCCCGTATGATTCAAGAACCTTCGTCCACACAAAAAACAAAGGTCTGCCCCACGTGCGGGACGCGATTGAGCGAGAGCGCTACGCGATGTCTCGTGTGCGGGACGGAATTGACCGCGAAAGCCACGCCAAAATCGAAAAAAATCGAAACCGGGATGCAGGCAAGCCGTATGCCGGAAATCACGCTCAGCCTGCCGGCTGCGCTCGGCGCGCTGGTCATCATCCTGCTCATCGGCGCGGCGGCGGTGTATTTCGGTTTGAGTTCCGGGATTGCGGGCGCCTCAATCACGACCCCCACCGCTGAGGGAACGGCAACCGCCACCCCGACCATCACCCCGACTCCCACAGAGACGCTGCCGCCGACACCCATTCCAACAGAGACGCCATTGCCGCCGTTCGATTACACGGTGCGCGCCAACGATACCTGCGGTGGGATCGCGGTTGCGTTCGGCGTTTCAGTGCAAAGCATCATCATCCTGAACAACCTGCCCACCACCTGCATCATCTCCGCGGGACAAACGTTGAAGATCCCCTATCCAACGCCGACTCCCGCGCCGCCGCCGACCGATATCCCAAACGAAGCCACGCAGACCGCGCAGGCTTGCGAAAAGATCTCCTATACGGTGCAGGCGAACGATACGCTTTCGAGCATCGCGGCAAACTACAACGTCCCGCAGGAGGCGATCAAGTTCTACAACGGACTTTCCACGGATAACGTTTTCGTGGGGGTGCCGATCATCATCCCGTTGTGCGAACGATTCGCCACGCCGGGACCGACTCCCACTGCGACGCTTCCGCCTCCCTACCAAGCCCCGAACCTGCTCCTGCCTGCAGATGGCGCCGCCTTCACCCTGGCAAACGACGTGGTGACGTTGCAGTGGGCGACCATCGGCACGCTGCGCGAAAACGAGCGTTACCAGGTCACGATCGAAGACGTGACCTCGGGTCAGGGACGGCGCATTACGGATTACGTGACCGATACGAAGTACATCGTCCCCACCTCGTTCCGCCCGAACGATAACCTGGCGCACGTCATCCGCTGGTGGGTCACCACCGTCCGCCAGAACGGCGTGGACGAGCAGGGACAGCCGATCTGGGTTTCCGCCGGGGCGATCAGCGAGAAGCGCGTCTTTTCGTGGGTCGGCGTGGCGGTGCAAAGCACGCCCAATCCGTAGGCAAACGAGAGAGCGTAAGGAAATGCACCGCCATATCTGGAAAGTGGAAGGATGTGGCGGTTCTTCATTATCAGTAGATCACGAAAATCCTGCGTAGGTCTGCGCTCTCTAGCGCAAACCTGTCGTTAGAGAACGCCAAGTACGCGCTTTCGTGAAGTACTGAT
>JABWAU010000150.1 GCA_013360875.1 Anaerolineales bacterium
TCAGATCGGTCACGCGCCGGGTGTGACCTTCGGTTTCCTGGTCGCGCAGTTCGAGGGCGCGCGCCCAGCCCTCGATGGTGGCGTCGTAAGCGAGCGAGAGTTCGAGATTGGAACGCTGCAAGCCCTCGAAAAGGCGGGCGTTGTCTATCGCAATGGCGGCTTGATTTGCGATGGTCTCGAAAAATCTCAGCCAGTCGCGGCTGTGTTCGAATGGTGCGCGGTGGAATGCTTCCAGCACGCCGAGCAATTGCCCTTTTGCAATAAGCGGCGCGACGGCGTAAGACGCCAGCTCCTCGCCCGCCAGCAGAGGCAGGCGGATAAAAGGCGGCTCTAATTGGGCAATGTCGGCGGCGCAGATAGTGCGCCGTTCGAGCGCGGCGAGACCCGCCTGCCCCTCGCCCAGACGCAGGCGCGAGCGTTCGTAACGCCGGCCGCGGAAGCCGCACCCGGCGGCGTATTCCAGCGTCAGTGTATGAGAGTCGAACAGCAGAACCCCGGCCGCATCCGCTCCCAGCGGCGCGAGCGCTTGTTCCAGCAAAACGGTGAGCGTGACGCGTGAATCGGGAGCCGCCGTGATGGCGCGGTCAATGGTTTGTAGCGCCTGGAGTTGCCGCACGCGGCGCAGCGCCTCATCGTGCAGGCTCAGGCGATGCAGGGCAGCGCCCGCGATTTCCGCCAGCGCTTCCAGTACTTTTGTCTCTTTTGGCGTAATCTGACGCGGCGCGCGGATCGAGACGAGCAGGACGCCGATAACCTCTGCGGCAGAGCGGATGGGAACGCACGCGCCGCCCCAGCCGGACGGGACGCGCTCGCGCACCGACGCGCGGGTGAGCGGGTCGGCGGCGAATTCTGCCGAGACATGTGTCTCGCCGCTGGAAAAGACCGTTCCAGCAATCCCTTCGCCGGGCTGGATGGGGGGTTCGCCAAGGTCGTGGAACCAGCCGCGCGTCGCCGCAGCGCGCAGTTCGCCGCGCGGCGGTTCGTACAGCCAGATGACCCCAGACTCGGCTTGAAGAGCGGCAAGCGTTTCATCGAGCAGGATGGGCAGGGCTTCTTCGGCGCTTTGCGCGGCGCGCAGTGCGGTGGAGACTTTGTGCACCGCTTCCAATTCGCTGGCGCGGCGGCGGATTTCGTCCTGCGCCTGCTTTCGTTCAGTGATGTCCTTTGCGGCGCCATAGATGCGCACCACGCGTCCCTGCGTTTCATCCCAAACGGGCTGGCCGTGATCGCGCAGCCAGCAGATTTTGCCGTCTTTGCGAATGATGCGAAATTCGCTCACATCATTTTCGCCGCCAAACAACCGCCGGGCGCGCGCCAAGGCAATGGGCATATCGTCAGGGTGGATAATGCTCGACCAGCCGCCCCGCTCGTCCATCTCTTGCGGGGTGTAGCCGGTGATGCGGGTGAATGAATCGGTCACCCATTCGCGCGCCAGTTTGTTACCCTCCTCCACGCGGAAGGCATAGGCATAATCGGTGATGAGATCGGAAATGCGGCGGTAGCGCTCCTCGCTCTCGCGCAGCGTGTCTTCCGCCCGCTTGCGTTCGGTAATGTCGCTCATGATATGGACGGCGCCCGTATAATTGCCGTCCCCATCCAGGATCGGATCCACCGTTACCTCGAACCAGCGGTCACCGACCTGCAGTTCCATGCTTTCGCGGCGTAGGCTGTGTTTGGCACGCAGTGCGGGATATTCCGGCATTGGCTCGGTATTGCCGTGGACGATTTCCCAGCAGTGGCGGCCGATCATTTCCTGGCGGGGCTTTCCGAAAAACCGTTCCGCTGTCTGGTTGGATTGCAGGATGCGATGCTCGGGGTCGAGCACCCAGATTGCGTCGTTTGCGGCGTCGAAGGTCGCCTGCCAATGCCGCCCCAGCCGTTCATTTTCCTCGACCAGGGACTTGAACCGTACGACCAGGGGTTCGGCTCTTCCGATTATCAGGTCCACTTCTCCCCTGTACAAAGCGGCAAGGGTCGCCTCGGCTTGTTCGAGCCGCCGCTTCAACTCATCGTAGGATGGCTTTTTATCGCTCATGCCCGCCCTCTTTCGCGAGTCCCAGCGCCGCCAGCGCCTTGTCCTCATCGCTTAGCGAGCCGACAATGGTCCGCACCGGCGGTGGCGACTCCACGATCAGGGCTGGAACCACGCTCACCCCGTAGTCAATGGCAGCCTGATAATCCTCGAAAACATCCACAATTTGAATCTCACAGCGTCCTCTCAAGCGCTTGTCGCACAAACGGGTCAGAACGACTTTGGTTTGCGCCGAATTGGGCTCGTCGCCGGCGATAAAGAGTCGAAGGCGGTAAAGCGGAGGAGCGCCGGATTTTTCTTGCGCTGATTGTGCCTTATTCGGTTTCATGGCTTATCTCTCTCCACCTGAATCATCCGGCCGCCGCCGGAACGCTTTGCCGCCCCGTATCGCCGTCCGCGCGGCAAAGCCGCTGTTCATCTGTTCGCGGATGAGATGCAGCTGTTTCAACTCCAGTTCCTTGGTTTGGATGTCGTAATCGAGTCGCTGGGCTTCTGCCAGGTCTTTGGCTTCCTGCACCTGCCGCGCTGCGCCGGTCAGGACCTCCCCCTCGCCGAAGTAGAGGTCCCGAATTTGAATTGCGTCATCGGTGATGACGTACTCGCGCTTCTGGTTGGAATGGCGCGAGCCTCGCGATTTCAGAATGTGCAGCAGGCGGGTGATTTCCCCGTAATCTTCCTTGTAGGTCAGGCGGACCACTGTGTCCACCATGGAGGAGATGCCGATTCCGGAAATTTCGGAGAAATCATCCTTTCTGATGGTCTGATTTACCAGCAGCACGGTGATGCCCCGCTCCTTGCAGGCGTTGAGCAGCCGCATCAGGTATTCGAAGGCGGCTTGTTTGCCCCCCATGCGCTCGCATGCGGAAATGGCGTCCACCACCACGTGCGCCGGGGACAACTCTTCGATTGCCTCCAGGGCGCGGCTGTAGTGTTCTTCCGCTCCCATGGCTTCGGGAAAACTGGCAAGCAGACGCAAATGCCCCGATTCAATGTGCGGACGCAGGGCGACTCCCGCACTGAGGACGTTTTCCACCAGCGCCGCCTCGGATTCCTCGAAACTGATATACAGCGTCCGCTCCCCGCGGCTGCAGGCGGCGGCGACAAATGTACTGCACAGAATGGTCTTGCCGGTTCCGGGCATGCCGGCAAACAGCACGCACGATGCTCGCCGATATCCGCCATCCAGAACCTCATCGAGACGGGGGATGCCAGTAGTGATTTTTTCGCCCAGCGGCTTGTGCCGCAGTCCCACTGTGGAAATCGGCGCGGTGTGAATTCCGTTGTTTGTGATGACGTATGGATACTCGTTGCGCCCGAACCCGGAGCCGCGGTATTTGACCACCCGCAGGCGACGCGTCGAAATCTGGTCCGCCACCCGGGCGTCCATGACAATCACGCAGTCGCCCATGGATTCGAAAAAATCTTCATAGATGGATACGCCGCCCCGGCTGGGAGGACGAACCGTCAGAATGACGGATAAACCTGCCTGCTGAAGCCAATCGTTGAGCAGGTGTATTTCACTGCGCACCTGCCGCGGCTCGTCGAAGAGGCGCAGAGCAACCTCCAGCGCGTCAATCACGATGCGTTTGGCGCCCATCTCCCGGCTCTTGCCGGCGGCGATTGCCAAAAGTCCTTTGAGGCTGAACTTCCCGCTAATCAGCGTGTCGGACTTGATTCGCCCGTCCAGCAGAAACAGGCGGTTCTCCTGCTCCAGCGCGGGCAGGTCCCAGCCCAGGGCGGCGGCGTTCTGCCGCAGTTGTTCGGTTGACTCTTCGAAACTGATGAAGATGCCCGGTTCGCCAGCCAGGGCGCCCCGGTAGAGAAATTCCATGGCAAGCAGGGTCTTGCCCGAGCCGGCGCCGCCGTTGATCACCGTCGTGCGGCCCCGCGGTAACCCTCCCTCCAGAATGTCATCCAGCCCCCGGATATGAGTGGGGACTTTTTCTAAATTTACGCGCATGTTGCGACCTCCGTTGTTGGCGTTCTACGTCAAGCAGAAACGACAGCGCCGCCGATGCCGTAGAGAACTGCTCGCAGAGCCAGCAGACGTATTTCCATATTGTACAACCACTTTCCGCTTTGTGCGCAGGATGAAGCGGCTCATCCGTCTAAAGATTCCGAAAGCCGCAAAAATCCTTCTCCCTGCGTCCTGCATGATTTTATTCTTCGTCGGTTGGCTGGAAAACATCTCCCGCCTCACAGCTCAAAACGATGCGCCTGCGATTCAACCGCCCCTGTTTTGCGAAAAAGGAGATTCCCATGACCGGTTGTTGTTCACGGCTTGTTGATGAAAAATGTTTCTTGATTGCTCTGTTGCAATCATCCACAAGGACTTGCGTATTTTGCGCTCTCTAGCGCAGAGAAAGGCGTTGGAGAAAGACCAAATACGCATCTGAAAGGTCTTTGCAACAGAGCATTTCTTGATCGAAATTCCAGATGAAGTTCAAACGCCCGCGCGCTATCGCCGGTGGGGAATCCCTGGCGAGGAGGAATTGATCGGCTCGAACGTCCATTTTTGCGTCACCTGCGATGGAGCCTTTTACAAGGGAAAAAGGCGCTGTTGTCGGCGGCGGCAACAGCGGATTTGAGGAAGGTCTGTTTCTGACCAAATTCGCCAACGGGTGGATATCGTCAAGATTGCCAGCGTCATGCTGTCACAAGGGAACCTGGCGACTGTGAGATTGCCCACATCTGACGAGTCTTTTATCCCTTGCTCATAAGGATCTATCCTCGACGATGACTTTCGTCCCGCCGGGCCACTCGACGGTCACATCCCCCGGGTCATACGGGACCTGAGGCAGGCTCCAGCGAAAGATCCATTTCGCATCCTCCGGGCTGGCGTTGACACAGCCGCGCGAAGACGGCTCGCCGTAGTTGTTGTGCCAGTACGTTGAGTGGATCGCGACACCCGTCCCTACAAACAGGCTGACCCAACCAACCGCAGGCAAGTTCCAACCTGCCGAGGCGCTGCCTCCGCTCAATGGCAGGGAGATTGCTTTGCGCCAGATGGGTGATTCACCCACCGGTGTTGCCCACGCGTCCACCCGATTGCCCCAGGCATCGTATAATGCACCACTCGAAATTTTCGCAAAGTAAACTTCTGTGTCTCCTTCAAAACACGACAGCGTCTGATCCCATATCCTCACAACGATACGTTTATCCTGTACATCAGGGCTGATCGGAGAAACCTCTTCTGTAGTCAATGGACGAAACGCCTCCGCCTGCCCCCAGAAAACGTCCCCGGAGCCATACTTCTCGTTGAGCCGGTACCAGACCCGCCCCGACTCATCAGTGCGGATCTGGTCCACCCAGACGATCTGGCTGTAGTAAAACCGCGGCGGCAGGTTGATGGACAGTTGATATTGCAGCCACGGCGCGCGCGGAGGCGGATTGTCGAGAATCAAATCCACATAAGGAACGGTGACCTCCGCCCACATCCCCTGACCAAGACTCGTCGAAGGCAACGCGGTCACGGGAACGTTGGGTCGATTCGACACGGGTTGAACATATCCGCCCCAGATAAAACCATTCGGCGTTTCCACGAAACGCTGATTGATGCGTCCGGGCATCGAGCCAACGACTTCACGAATCCACGGAACGATGTTGTCTTCATACAACGCGCCGATGATCTGGCTGTTTACATCGGGACGCGAATAGACATCCATTTTGCCGACCGTGATGCGACCCAATTTATCCGCCAGGGGGAATTCCGGCAGCGACAAACTTGTGAATGGACGCAGCGCCAGCATGCCCGCGCTCAGCGCGGTCAGTTTCAGAAAATCGCGGCGAGTAAGTTGGGAATTCCTAGACATAATCCTTCTGGATGGCTGGTCAGCCGCTTTTTCCATCATCCGCTGCGCTCATAGGGCGGAAGGGTGACAAACAGATTTCCGTCTTCGATGTGGGTGACGAACTCGTCCAGCGGGCGCGGCGGGGGACCGCTAATGACATTCCCTTCGATATCAAAATGACCATCGTGACAGGGACTGATGTAGTGTTCGATGTCGGGACGCCAATTCACACGGCATCCCAGATGAGTGCAAATATCCGAAAAGACGCGTACCTCGTTTTCGTTCTTCCGCCAGACGTACAATCCATAATTGACGGAGGTTCGCTCCCAGCCATTGACCCTTGTGCGTGTGAAGTCGAAACGAGTCGGCACTCCAATCGGATAATTTTCGAGCGCTCCAAGGGGAATGGAGTCTGTATCTTCCTCGGCGCGCAGGGAAGGCGAGAGCAGATAGGCAACCGACGGAATCCCTATCAGCGCTCCGATCAGGCTGCCAATGGCTGTCACAGTTGCTTTGATGAAGTCGCGTCGGCTGATGGATGAAGACTTATCAGACATGGTTACATTTCCCAAAAAGGACATATCCTCCCGTGCAGTGTGACGGGAGGATATCGAATCACGTGTTGGTGTTTCTACTTGCGCTGAAAGAGCAGACCGGGCTGCCAGGGGGTTCCCACCTGAACCAACAGCCAGCGATCGAGTCCCAACCAGCCGGCGGTTTTCCAGGCGAGGATCAGAAGGATGGACAGAATGAGCATGACCGGGTTGACACTTGCGCTCCCAGCCATCATGAAGTTCCAGTTCATGAAACCGCCGAGGAAGGCAAACAGCCAGGTGAACATACCAAGCACGAGCGCAATGCCGATGACCAGTTCACCAATCGCGACCAGTTTGGCGAACCAGGTATAACTGCCGCTTTCCAGCATGGCGGTAATGAACGAGCGATACCAGTTGAAGGCGATCGCGGGACGGGCAGGCGCTTCGGGAATGATGACGGCGCGCTCCCAGAAGCCTTTGAGGGCTTCGCCGGTTTGCATCCAGCCAGGGTTGCCGATCTTACCCCAGCCCGACGTGATCCAGGTATAACCAAGATAGAGGCGGACCGCGAGCCACAGCCAGGACATGTACACGCTGTTGAACAGCGAAGTCATCAGTGGCGGGTCAATCAGACGATAATCTTTGGAAAGCGTTTGTGTTGCCATTTTGTATCTCCTTTGAATGAATATTTCGAACTTGATTGCATTTTATTTTCCCTGCTTGGAGGATGGGAGCGCCAGACGGCGTAGCGGGGAACAGGCAGTTTTGCTCATGAAGATTGTTGTCGAGCCGGGTGATGTTTGTCACCTTGATGGATCATCAATGTTGCTCGTCGGCTATTCCAGATCCCACTCAAAGATGCGCGAAGGCGCATCCACGTTTGTGATCGTGAGCGTGAGTTTGCCTGCGCCCTCCAGGATGGGTTTTCCATCCTGCACTGCGGGAAATACGAGTTTGCCCCTCACGTGATGACCGCCGCGCGGCGCGTCCCAAAGCGCGGCTTGGACGGTAAACCCTGTGTCTGTGGTGAGCGTGGAGAGAGTCGCCAGGTCCATGCTCAGATCAACCGAGTGAGTGTCCATGACGATGTCGAATTCCACTGTGTCGGCAGACGCGTCCAGGTTAAGCGGTGTGACTGTGATAGTGACCGCGCCTTGTGCATCGGAGCGCGTCAGACTGCCGTCAGCGTTGGTGGAGGTCGTCGAAGCAGGAGCAGTTGAAGGGGCGGTCTGAGCCGAGGCTGATCCAGAGCATGCAGTCAGCACAAGTGTTGAAATCAAAGCAAAGAGGAAACGTTTCATTTTGTCTCCGAAAGAGCGGGTTGGAATCTTGGAATGGGCGGTAGTTTCTTGCGTTCGCGATAAAGCACGACGAGCATGATGGCGATGCCGATGATTTCCATGCCAAGACCCACCAGCATGAACGGACGCTGGTAGCGGGTGAGGAACGTGGCGGCGGCGCTGACCCCCAGGATGGGCAGAACGTCGGTGACGTGATGCAAGCAGCAGGCGACCATTGCCGTGACGGAGGTGCCGCCGCTCGTTCCCATCATTGCCGCCGCATGACCTGTGGATGTG
>JABWAU010000151.1 GCA_013360875.1 Anaerolineales bacterium
CCCACAAATCCCCACAAACAAAACGCGCTGAATGCCAGCAAATATGGCTCGCGCATGGCGACTCCGCCCAGCAGGATGCTTTCGGGATACAAGGCGAAGATCCAGCCCGAAGCTGCCGCGACTTTTTCTCCCCACTGCAAGTTGACCGCCTTCCAAAGGAACGGGACTCCCAACGCGCCCATCAACGCCGACATCAGCACCAGCATCAAGACCCGATGCGCGTCAGGGGAAAGATAACGGTAGATAAAGGCGCAAAATGCCAGCAAGCCGCCGTACTGGTCGGAGGCGAAGCGGCTGTTGAACGCATCCAAAATCGGACGATCCGAGGCGGCGAGTTCCCAGGCTTGAGAGTCGCGGCGGTAGGCATCCGTGTACGTGAAGCCCGCGCTTTGTTCTACATCCCCTGCGTAACCGTAAATCGGCAAAGCAAGATAGGTTCCCACGCCGCCCGCGAGACGCAATGCGAATGCGAGGGATACCATCCATATTAGATTTTTATGGTGGTCGAGTAGCGGCGCATGATTTTCGCGCCGCGTATCGAGACCACCGCTTCCCCAACGGGTCGCGGATGAAAGAAGAAAGAGGGAAAGAAAGAGAAGGAGCGAAAAGCCCACCCAGCCGATGAAAAAATTCCCCGGCTGGAGGGCGGAGAGTCCCGCTCCAAGTAAAAGGGATAGCGGAAGACTCCAGACAAGATCGCGTCGATGAAAGGATTTCATATCCCCACTTTTACCATGAATCGGCAATGAGGCAAAAATGGATTAAGCGAATGGTTAACAAATCCTCGGCAGCATTTCCCCCGGCAGCATATCCACCAATCTCGTCCCCCCGATTGCAGTTTTCAATCTCACCTGCGATTTTCCGCTTCCGATCACTCTTCCGATCACGGCGGCGTCCTTGCCGTATTTTGTTTTCTTCATCGCGTTCAAAATTTTATCCGCATCGCTCTCTTTCACGAACGCCGCCAGCTTCCCTTCGTTTGCAATGAACAGCGGATCGAATCCCAGCATCTCACACGCGGCTTTGACGGCGGGTTTGACCGGCAAGCGCTCCTCTTCGATCTCAATCGTCACGTTCGATTGCTCCGAGATTTCGACGAGAGTCGTCGCCAGACCGCCGCGAGTGGGGTCGCGCAAAACATGGACTTCACCCACTGAAAGCATCGCCTCCACTAAACGATTGAGCGGGGCGACGTCGCTTTCGAGAGTCGTTTCAAAGCCCAAATCCTCCCGCGCGGATAAGACCGCAATCCCATGATCCCCAATTGTCCCTGAAAGGATAATGACATCGCCCTCTTTTGCATTCGCGCCGGAGATATCGACTCCATCTGCGATCTTTCCGATTCCCGATGTGTTGATGAACAACTTGTCTGCGCCGCCTTTTTGCACCACCTTTGTATCTCCTGCCGCGATGTAAATTCCCGCTTCGTCCGCTGCTTCCTTCATCGAAGCCGCGACGCGCTGTAAAATCTCGAACGGCAACCCTTCCTCGATCACGAATCCGCAGGTCAACGCGATCGGTTTCGCCCCGATCATGGCGAGGTCGTTCACGGTTCCGCAAATTGCGAGCCGCCCAATGTCGCCGCCGGGAAAGAACAACGGCGAGACGACGTGCGAGTCAGTCGTCAATGCATATCGTTCGCCGCCGATCACCACCACAGCCGAATCGTCCAATGCGCGCGGCGCGGCTTTGCCTAATTCGGGAAGAAACAGCCGCCTGAGCAGGTCGTGACTCAAGCTCCCGCCGGAGCCGTGACCAAGCACAACTGTATCGTCAGGACGAATCGGAACCGGACACGTGTAACCTTCGAAATCTAAATCGTCAAACATAATCACCTTGATGCCCTATCGCGCCAACGTCAGGAGACATTGGACTCCGAAATCCGATGATACTTGTAATACGCCGCGCACGCGCCTTCGGCGGAAACCATCGGCGCGCCGAGCGGGTTTAGCGGCGTGCATTCCCTTCCAAACGCGGCGCATCCCGTCGGCTTCTTCATGCCTTGCAGGATCTCGCCCGCGATGCACAACGGAGATTCCTGCGCAAGAAGATTTTCGACGTCGAATCTTTTTTCGGCATCGAACTCCGCGTAATCGGGACGAAGACCCCAGCCGCTTTGAGGGATAAGCCCAATGCCGCGCCATTTTCGGTCAACGGATTGGAACACGCTTCGAATCGTGTTTTGGGCGGATTCATTCCCCCCGAAGCGGACAGCCCGCTGATACTGATTCTCGGCGAACGCTTCGCCCGCTTCGAGCTGCTTGACCGCTGCGAACAAGCCGTTCAACAAATCGATGGGTTCGAAACCCGTTACTACGATCGGGACCCGATATTTCTGCGCGATGGGCGGATATTCGTGGAATCCCATTACCGCGCAGACGTGCCCCGCCGCGAGGAATCCCTGCACGCGATTCGTTTTTGATCCCAGTATCGCCTCCATCGCAGGCGGCACGCGGACGTGAGACACCAGCACGGAAAAATTCTTTACGCCTTTGTTCATCGCCTGCAGGACCGCCATTGCATTGGCGGGCGCGGTGGTCTCGAAACCGATGGCGAAGAAGACAACCTCTTTATCAGGATTTGCTTCCGCGATTTGAACGGCTTCGAGCGGCGAATAGACCACGCGCACGTCCCCGCCCTTGGCGCGGACGGAGAACAAATCTTTCGACGAACCCGGCACGCGGAGCATGTCGCCGTAGGAAGTAAAGATAACATCCGGGCGCGTAGCGATGGCGATCGCTTTGTCAATCTGCTCCAGCGGCGTGACGCAAACGGGGCAGCCCGGTCCATGCACAAGTTCGATTTGCGGCGGGAGCATCTCATCGAGGCCGTGATGCAGAAAGGCGTGAGTCTGCCCGCCGCAGATTTCCATGATGACCCAGTTTCGGGTGACGATGGATTCGATCTCGCGCAGAAGGCGCTTTACTTTTGCGGGGTCGCGATACTCGTCAAGAAATTTCATTCTCGAAATCCGCTATGTCCTTGATCAATTTCAAGGTTTCCTGGGCTTCTTCTTCGTCCATTAGACTGATCGCAAAGCCGACGTGGATCAGCGCATAATCGCCAACCTTTGCCTCGGGGGTGTACGCAAGGCAGATTTCCTTGACGATTCCTCCGAAATCGATCTTTGCCATGCTGAGGTCGTCTTTTTGATAGATTTTGGCGATCTTTCCGGGAATTGCGAGACACATGGTTCATCCTTCGTGTTGCGTAGGTTGCGTTCTCAGACGCTGCCCCCTACGGGAGATTGCTTTGCCGCTTCGCGGCTCGCAATGAAGTTAGCGACTACAGCCTGACCCAGCGCCAAACCGCCATCGTTGGCAGGGACCTGCTTGTGGAAATATACAATAAAGCCTTCGCGCTCAAGTCCGTCGGATACAAAGCCCAGCAGGAGTTCGTTTTGCCAGACGCCGCCGGAGAGCGCGACCTCGTTGAGACTCGTTTCAACGCGGGCGCGTTTGCAGACATCAACGGCGATTTCCGCGATCGTTTTATGGAATCTTGCGCCGATCATCCCGGCGGGTTTCCCTGTTCGGACGTCATGAACGACAGATTGAAGAAGTTCTTTGAGCGGAATGGAGTTATCCACCGAATACGGATATGGCTTAGCGGTCAGAAACGGTTTGGATAAGACTTCCATTTCGATCGCGGCTTGCGCTTCATAGGAAACGTCATTCCGGATTCCAGCCAGGCTTGCCACGGCGTCGAAGAGACGTCCCATCGAGGAGGTGAGCGGCGCGTTCAATTTTCTGTCCGCTTGTTGTCTGACGATGTTGACGGCGAGCATGTCCAGATTTTTCAGGAAAGGCAGGTCATCGATGTCGATTCCCAGGGCGTGCGCGTACCCCACCGCAATTCGCCACGGATGGCGGATGGCAGAGTCGCCGCCGGGGAGAGGCAAAGGCTCGAGGTGCGCAAACCGCTCAAAGTCCGCGTAGGAGGCGAGAAGGATTTCCCCTCCCCAAATGGTTCCATCGGTCCCGTATCCGGTTCCATCGAATGCCAGTCCGATCACCCGTCTGTTTTCCAATCCGTTATCTGCCAGGCAGGATGCGATATGCGCGTGGTGGTGCTGGACGGCGATGCGGGGAATGTTCGCAATGCCTTGCGCGTATTTTGTCGTGAAATAACCGGGATGCATGTCGCAGGCGGTAAGTTCGGGCTTCACGCGAAACAAACGGCTGAGATGGTCGACTCCCTGCTCGAAGGAATGGAAGGTTTCGACGTTTTCCATATCGCCGATATGGTGACTGAGGAAGGCGCTCCGGTCGCGCGCAAGACAGAATGTGTTCTTGAGTTCACCGCCGACGGCGAGAGTGGGAACGGTTTCGATGGGAAGGTGGATGGGATAGGGAGCATAGCCGCGACTGCGTCGGAGATAAAAAGTTGAAGGTTTAACGTTTAAGGTCGCATGACTTTCAACCTTTGACCTGCGACCTTCAACTCTCACAACCGAATCGTCGCATCTCACATGAATATCCCGGTTGTGCAAGAGAAAGGCATCCGCGAGTGGACCCAGGCGTTCGAGCGCGTCCTGGTTATCCGTGGCGATGGGTTCTTCGCTGAAGTTGCCGCTGGTCATCACAAGGATCGGCGGGGCGGGTTCGCGGTTGAGGATGGGGTCGCTTCGATTGAGGATCAAATGGTGGAGCGGGGTGTAGGGCAGCATGACGCCAAGCGTATCCATGCCCGGGGCGAGGTCGTTGGGCAGGGTGGAAGTTTCCCTTTTATTCAAGAGGACGATGGGCTTCTCCCTGCCGGTGAGCAATTCTCGCTCCGCTTCGTTCACTTCGCAATGACGCCGGATCATTTCGAGGTCCGCCGCCATCAATGCGAACGGTTTGCCCTGCCTGCCTTTTCTCCGCCTCAATTCATCGACCGCCATCCTGTTTCCCGCGTCGCAGGCAAGATGAAAACCGCCGATCCCTTTGATGGCGATGATCTTTCCCTCCCGCAGGTATTTTCTTGTTTTCAGGATTGCGGCGAGGCGCAGATCTATTGTAGACAGGTCTTGCGGTTGAGACGGCGAGACTTCGAGATGAACACAAGGTCCGCACTGCGGACAAGCCACCGGCTGGGCATGGAAGCGGCGGTTCGCCGGATCGGTATATTCGGCTCGGCATTCCGCGCACATTTCGAACTCCGCCATGGTGGTGGCGGGGCGGTCGTAAGGCAGGTCGGTCATGATCGTAAAACGCGGACCGCAATTCGTGCAGTTGATGAACGGATAAAGATAGCGCCGGTCTTTTGGGTCGAAGAGTTCGCGTTCGCAGTCCGGGCAGAGGGCAACATCCGGTGAAACCGGCTGGAATGCGCCTTCGATAAAGGTCGAAGGTTGAATGTTGAAGGTATTAAAGTTTGTATCGGAGAAGTCGGATCGAACGGAGATCGAGTCGATCTTTGCCAGCGGGGGGGCTTCTGTCTTCAGACTGCGGACGAAACGTTCAACCTGTAATTCGTTTCCTTGAACGACGATCTCCACGCCCCCGGATGTGTTCCGCACCCAGCCGTGCAAGCCGAGCCGTTTCGCAAGTCCGTAAATGAACGGGCGAAAACCGACTCCCTGCACAATGCCGGTGACGGAAATATGGCGGTTCATGGGTCATTCCACATCGATACTCTCGAGCCTTACATCGTCGCCGCTCAACAATTTCACGCGGTAACCTTTACAATTCGGGCATTCAGCCTCTTCATCCTTGGGGTGGAAAACGGCTTCGCAATCCAGGCATTTCATTTCTGCCTGCGCGGGACGGAAAAGCAATTGGGCGCCTTCGGCTTGTGTGCCTTTGGAAATGTTCTCCCAATGGAACTGGATCGCCTCAGGGCGTTCATCCGAAAATTCGCCAAGCAGAAGGTTGACGGCGACGATCCGTTTACCTTCGGCGTTCTTCAACGCAAGTTCGAGCAGGGTTTGGGTGAGCGCATGTTCGTGCATCAACTTTAAGGTACCCCCATCCATGATTCAAGCCAAGATGAGAAAGTCACCCGCGCGGATGACTTTCCTCTCATGTATTCGTTACATTTTCTTTCAACAAATTCAACGCGATATGCGCGGCTTGCGGCACGCATTCCGCGACCTGCGGGGAAAGCTCCTCGCCGAATTCGCTGATGCGATGAATGGCGATACCGATCACGATCACCTCGACAGGCAACTGCGCGCCCATATGCCTGCCGAGTTCGATTGCGTTCTGTAAAGACGTGTCGTGCGCGCTGGTAATATGGAAGGCGGAGTAATCCGGCATTTCCTCGAGTTTCTGTATCAGGATCGAGCCTATATCCTCCATTTCGGCGATATAGGCATCGATGATGATCGCGCGGTCATACCCGATAAGATGTTCCATCAAACCGATGCCGCCCACCGAAAGGCATTCGATTCCCGCCTCAGCCTCTTTGGGCAGCTGTTTGCTTATTTCTTCGACAATCCTCCAGCCGACGCCGTCGTCTCCCAGAATCGGATTGCCGAGACCAATGATGATCGTTTTCATGTGGATGCTCCGCTTCCACGAAAGCCGGTAGTTGATTCGCTCAGCAAAACTGTTTCAACACCTCGAGCGGATTCCCGTCCGCGTCCCGGATCGTGATCTCCAAGGGCATCTGACCGGGCAGTGAATGCGTGGCGCACCCGAAGCACGGGTCGTAGGCGCGGAACGCCATCTCGACCATGTTGAGCAAGCCTTCGTTCACGACTCCATCATGGATGAGACTCTTCGCCGCCTTTTGCGTGGACATCTGGATCGGCGCGTAGTTGTTGGTCGTGCCCACGATGAGATTCGCCCTGGTCACGCGGCCCAATTCATCGGTCCAATAATGATGCGTGAGCGTCCCGCGCGGCGCCTCGACGATGCCGATGCCTTCCGTTGGGATTTCTGTCGGTTTGGTGTGAACGTTCGGAGAAGTGATCTCGGGATCCGTGACCAATTCCACCCAGCGTTCCGCGGCGTAAAGCAATTCGATCAGGCGCGCCCAATGAATCGCAAGCCGTTGATGCACGGGCTTTCCGCCCAGAGTCGCGTAGAATTTGTCGTATTGTTCCTGCGCGAGCGGAGTCGCCATGCCGTCCGCGGCGTTGAGGCGCGAAAGCGGGGTCGCCATATAGACGCCGGAATCGATCCCGTCCACGAAGCCTTTCCAGCCGACATTCTTGAGATATGGGAATTTGAGATAGGTCCACGGCTCGACGTGTTCGGCAATATGCTGAACGTAATCCCTCGGCTCGTATTTGACGAACTCTTTTCCGTTCGGGTCCACCACGCGCACTTTCCCGTCGTAGAAGTTGACCTTGTTATTCGCATCCACAAGACCCATGTAATAGGTGCGATGGGTGTACACGTCGCCGAGGATTAGGTCAACGTAACCCTTGTTGCCCAGCACGATGTCGTTGAAGATCTTCAGGCTGAATTGCGCGAACTCGATTGCCCAGCGTCCCATCTCTTCGATCTCTTTGCGCTGTTCTTCGGTGATGCCTTTTGTGATTCCGCCGGGGATGGAGGTGCAGGGATGGACTTTCCTGCCGCCGATCATTTCGACGACATTGTGCCCGTATTTTCGCATCTGAATGACCTTGCCGCCGATCTCCAGGCCCACTTTATGTATCACGCCGAGGATGTTCCGTTCGGCGACAGGCGCGTCGGGTCCCATTACGAAATCGGGTCCGCCCAGCGCGTAGAAGTGAGTCGTGTGGTCGGTGCAATAGAATGCGGAATAAAGCAATTCCCTCAGCATCTTCGCCGTGCGCGGCGGATCGACGCGATAGACCGCATCGGCCGCTTTTGCCGCCGCCATGTGATGCGCCTCGGGGCACACGCCGCAGATGCGGTTCGTCAGAAGCGGCATTTCCTCGATCGGACGCCCGACCACGAATCGTTCGAAGCCGCGCAGTTCCGGAATCTGAAAATACGAGTTGGCGACATTG
>JABWAU010000152.1 GCA_013360875.1 Anaerolineales bacterium
AAGTTGCGCGATGACGGAAAAGGCGACCAGCCACGGAATGGAAATGTCGTACAGGACGCCGATCAACACGCTGCCGAGGAACCAGGCAAACCCATAGACCATGTTGAAGAGTCCATAAGCCAGCCCGCGTTGTTCGGGGGCGATCATGCCTGCCAGCGCGGCGCGCATGATGGATTCCTGCGCGCCCATGCCGACGCCCCACAACGCCATGCCCAGCATCGCCAGCGTGAAGTCCCCGAAGAAGACCAAAGGGGCGAAAAAAGCCGATAGTGCAGCGACCAGCATCATGGTCGTCAGACCGAGGCGGTCGAACAGGCGTCCGAAGATCAGGGCGGCGATCGCGTCCACGCCCATCGCAATCGCATAGAGGATCGGGATGAGGGTTTCATTTGCGACGGATGCTTTTTGGAAGTGATAGGCGATCAATGGGAAATCCGCGAAACCCGCCGCGATCAACGCCGTGGCAAGGACATACAACCAGAACGTCCTTGAGAATCCCTGAAATTGCAGTTTCGTCTGGCTGAATTCCAGATCCTGCGGGCGGGGATAGAGGAAGCGGGCGGTCGTCAGGACGCTCAATGCAAGCAGGGCGGGGATGAGCAGGACCGCATATCCCGTTTGGTAGCCATTGCGAAAATATAACGCGGCGGCGATGACCAGCGGACCGAGGATCGCGCCGATTTGATCCAGCGCCTCGTGCAGACCGAAACCCCATCCGCGCCCTGTATGTTGAGTGGCGTAGGAGAGCATGGCGTCGCGCGGCGGGACGCGGATGCCCTTGCCGATACGTTCGACGACCATGAGCGCGGCGGCAATCTGCCAGTTGCCTGTCAGGGCGAGCAGAGGCACGGCAATCAGGTTGATCCCATAGCCGAAGAACGTGATCGCCCAATAGCCCTTGGTTTTATCGCTGAAATAACCTGAAACGAGACGAATGGAAAATCCGATCAATTCCCCCAGGCCGGAAACGACGCCGACGACCGCTCCGCTCGCGCCGAGGATCGCCAGAAACGAACCGTTGATGCTGCGCGCACCTTCGTAGGTCATATCGGCGAGCAGGCTGACGATGCCGAGGAGGACGACGAAGCGCAGGGCGTTTTTTGTGGAAATGCCTTGTTGTGAAGTTGTAGTGGTTTCCATGATGAATGATTGTCTCCTGTGGGTTGTTTGGCGGCAAGGAAAAAAGCCTCTACCAGCGGAATGATGGTAGAGGCTATCAGCCGGGATCCCGACGCAGGCTTTTGTTCATCACGCGGACGAGCCTCATCATCCGCGCGCCTGTGGATATTCGATTTGCAGGAAAATCATATCACCGCCAGTTAAACCGCCGATGAGCCAGGGCAGGTTGTTTTGGGGAATCTCTCCGTCCTGCCAACAGCGGCGGGACCGGGGGGATAATTCCCCTCTCCTAAAGGGAGAGGGGCTGTGGGTGAGTTCTCAAATCGCATTCTCAAAATGCGTAATCACGGGTTCCCCTCCCGGCTTTCCCTCGATCGAAATCACGTCAATTTGCCAGCCGTCAATTTCACGTTCCATTGCGTAGTGTTCGGCGCAGGCGATCATGTGCTCGCGTTTCCGCGCCGTAATGGACTCTTCGGGCAAGCCCATCTTGTTCGATGTCCGCGTTTTGACTTCGACGAAGATGATTGTGTTTCCTCGTTTGGCGACGATGTCAATCTCGCCATACGGCGTGCGCACATTTTGCCCGACGATCTCACAGCCTTTTTGGACGAGAAATCCTACTGCTGTTTCTTCGCCCCATTTGCCGATGCGCTGGTTGTGTTTCATTTCAGGAACTCTTCGAGGATCGCCATCAGGCGTTCATCGAGGCTTTGCTTGACGGGCTTGGTGGTCTGCGTGAGACGGGAATAATGTCCCAGCATGATCTTTGTCGTGCGTTCGATGGAGAATTGCTCGGAGGCTTTTTTTGCTTCAGCGCCCATTCGCTTTTGCAGATTCCTGTCCAGGCAGAGCAGGGTCAATTTGGCGGTAAAGGAGGCGATGTCCTCCGCGGCAAGCAGACCGGATACCCCGTCCGTGACCGAATCGCCGACACCGGGCGAGTCAATGCCCACGATGGGCAGCCCGGTCGCCATCGCCTCGATCACGGAGAATGGATGGACTTCCGTGACGGAGGCGGTGACGAACGCATCGCACATCGCAAGATAAGAGGGGAGTTGCGCGTAAGGGACCATGCCCGTAAACCGGACGCGGTTTGCGATGCGGAGTTCACCCGGCAACGGTTTTATTTCCTCCACGTGTTCTTTTTGCCCGCCGCCAACAATGAGCAGGTGCGCGTTTGGGATGGCGCGCGCGACCCCGGCGAAAGCCTGGAGCAGGAATTCTAGATTCTTTTCCGGCGCGATGCGTCCCGCATAGATCAGCAAAATATCATCGTCGGTGAATCCGAAGTCGGCGCGCGGGAGCGGTCTGGCGGTCTGAAAAGGTTTCAGGTTCGCGCCGTTCGGCACGACCTCGATGTGACTCTCCACACCGTATTTCCTCAGGACTTTTTTCATTCCCTCCGAGGGCGAGATGACCAGATCCATTGCGCCGCAGAAATCGGGCATGTAGGCTTGCAGGAGACTCTGGCTGACCTCCTCCGGCATGAAAGGCAGGCGCGCCTGGGCATACAGGTCGTAACGGGTGTGGTTGGTAAAGACGATAGGGATTTGCTTGCGGCGGCAATAACTCAGCGCGAGGCGTCCGCTGAGGAAGGGATGATGGACGTGAACCACGTCCATCGTTTGCAGGAGTTTTTTGGCGGTGGTTTTATATCTCAGGGAGAGGTAATAGCCTGTTTCGCCGAGAGGCAGGCCCGGGCTTCGGATGACGCGGGCTTCGTCATCCTTATATTCAAGGTCGCCGAACGTAAATACATAGACCTCGTGTCCCAGGTCTTCGAGGGCGCGTTTGTTCAGGTCAATGTAACTGGTGATACCGCTGACATGGGGTTTGTAGGCGTCCGCCATCATTCCAATTCGCATGGGGATATGCTAAGACAAGGAGGGGGAGGATGTCAAGTAAATTATGAAGGATGAAAGATGAATGATGAAGGCTTGCTTTGAACCTGCCGAAAGGATGAAGCGGGGCGAAAGAGGCGTGATAAAATCCAAGCATGGCTGTGAAGTTGATTTTGCGTGACGAGGAATATGAGGTGAAACCGGGGATGACGCTGCTCTCTGCTTTGCAAAAGATCAACGTCGTGCCCGAGTCGGTGATCGCGACGCGCGACGGCGAGATGATTCTGGAGGACGAAATCCTGAAGGACGGCGACGTGATCAAACTGATCGCGGTGATTTCTGGAGGCCGATGAGGCGGAGCGCAATACCCCTGACATTGCGTGACACTGCATTCAACGTCAGGAGACGTTGAGTCCGGAGAGTTTTTATGAAATGCAAGAAATGCGGAAACAAAGCCTCGGTCAACATGCGCCAGCACAAACTGGCGTTGTGTCGGGACCATTATCTCGAATGGGTTCCCGAACAGACCGAACGCTTCATCACGAAATATGAGATGTTCACGCGCGATGAGAAGATCCTCGTCGCGGTTTCGGGCGGCAAGGATTCGCTCGCGCTGTGGGACATTCTCACACGGCTGGGCTACGAGGCGGATGGGTTGTATCTTGGTTTGGGGATTGATGGCGGGATTGATTACTCCCACGAATCACAGCGGCTCGCGGAAAAATTTGCGAACGAATACAACTTGAAACTTCACATCGTTGACATCGAAAAGGAATACGGACAATCCATCCCAGTGCTTTCGGAGATGAGTCATCGCGGACATGGCAAACCGTGCGCGGTCTGCGGGTTGACGAAGCGCCACGAGATGAACCGTATCGCGCGTGACCTCGGGTATGACGTGCTTGCGACGGGTCACAACCTCGACGACGAAGCCGCGGTCCTGTTTGGGAATACTTTAATGTGGGATGCAAACTATCTTTTGCGGCAAGGCCCGGTTCTTCCCGCGACCCCGGGCCTGGCGCGCAAAGCCAAGCCTCTCTGCCGCTTTTACGAACGCGAGATGACGGCGTATTGCCTGCTGCGGGGTATCGAATACATCTACGAGGAATGTCCGTTCGCGGAAGGCTCGACCTCCATTTATTACAAGGAATTGCTGAATCAACTGGAGACTACACGCCCCGGCGCAAAACTGACCTTCTACCTGCGTTTCCTGGAGGCGCGCAAAAATGGGGAGTTGTTCGTGGAGAAGAACGTCGAACAGGCGCACCTGCATCCCTGTCCAAACTGTGGACAGCCCACCTCCGCGCCCGGTTTGTGTTCGTTTTGCAGGATGATCGAGAGAGTCAATTCCATCGAAAGCGTTCCAGGACCATCTTCATGAAACAATATCGTTACCTCGATCTCATCATGGCTGTCTTCGTGACGGTCCTGATTTTGAGCAATATCGCCTCCTCCGCCAAGATCGTTGATCTGGGGTTCGGTCTGTTCGGTGTTCCGATGGCGTTCGACGCCGGGACGATCCTCTTCCCGGTCAGTTATATCTTTGGCGACATCCTCACTGAGGTCTATGGATACAAGCGTTCGCGGCGCGTGATCTGGGCGGGGTTTGCCTGTCTTGCGTTGAGCGCGGTCATCTTTTGGGTCGTTCGCATCCTGCCTGGTGAAGTGACGTGGCAGGGATACGCGGGTGATCAAGCCTATAACGCCATCCTGGGAGGGATGAGCACAGGCGGTATCGTACTGGCGAGTCTCGCGGGCTATTGGACGGGCGAATTTACCAACTCGTTTACCCTGGCAAAAATGAAGATCCTGACAAAGGGCCACTGGCTGTGGATGCGTACCATCGGAAGCACGCTGGCGGGCGAACTCGTGGATACGGTGGTGTTCGTGCTGGTCGCTTCTACGTTCGGCGTTTTTCCATGGAGTCTGTTCCTCACGCTAACCTTGACGAATTATCTCTTCAAATGCGGCGTGGAAGCATTGATGACGCCGGCAACTTATGGGGTCGTCGGGGCGTTGAAGAAAGCGGAGGATGAGGATTATTACGACAGGGACACGAACTTCAATCCGTTCGCGGTTTGAAATTGCACGTCAGTCACTGTCCTGAAGGCTTCGGTGGAAGATCAAATTTTTCCCGTCGAACCTTCGGGACATTTTTATGGGACAGCCGGTTCATATTTTATTCCTAGAATATTTGTGCTAAAATGGGCGGAAACTTATGACGCCCATCATCATTTCAAAACAAACAGCAAGAAGGTTCGTCCTTGGCAAACAGGGATTGTGGCCCGGCCGCCGCTGGAGAGGGAAGAGAGGCACAGCAATCGCCATACGCGCCTGTGAAGCGGTTCAACTCGACCCATTGAACGTCGTTGCGCGCAGCCAGGATATCGTGCTGCACAGCCGCGTGTTGGATTACAAGCCGGAGTATCTGTATAAGGTCGCTTACGAGGACCGCGAGTTCTTCGATTATGGCGGCTGGCTGGCGATGTATCCCATGTCCGACCTGCCGTATTGGCGATTGCACATGCAAAGGCGGAGTCACGATAAGCGCATCGAAGGATTTGTGCTGAGTCACGAGGAACTGTTCGAGCAGGTGCGCGCGGAACTACGGAGGCGCGGTCCGCTGGGGAATCGCGACCTGGATGGAAACAAGGTCGGCTTGTGGAATTATCGCGGGCGCAAGGATACGTCGCTGGCGCTGTACGATATGTGGATTTCAGGCGAGTTGATGATGCATCACCGCGAAGGCTTCGACCGCGTGTATGATTTCCGTGAGAACATCGCGCCGAAGGAATATAATTATGTCGCAAGCGAGAAGGAGGCGGAGGAATTCTTCGCGCGTAAATCGGTCGCGTTCATGGGGTTGAAGCGTGAAGCGACGATGCGCGCGGATTTGAATTATCACCTGCGGAAAGATTACTCGAAGGCGAATGTGATGAATCTGGTCGAGGCATGGAAAGAGTCCGGGATGTTCGTGCAGGTTCAGGTCGAAGGCGGACGCGATGCGTTTCTCGTTTTGGGAGGGGATGTCAAGGCGTTGGAGTCGCTCGAAAAGGGAAGAGTCCCCAAAGGATGGAATCCAAAGGAAACGACCACGCTGGAGGAGGTCACGTTTCTCGCGCCGCTGGATATTGTGAGCGCGCGGGGGCGCGCAAAGAAGTTGTTCGATTTCGAGTACACGTGGGAGGTGTATACGCCCGCGCATAAACGCCGCTGGGGATATTACGTGCTGCCGATTTTGTATGGCGATGACCTGGTGGCGCGGCTCGACCCGAAATTGGACCGAACGACGATGACGCTGGAGATCAAAGGCTTCTGGCACGAAGAGGACGCGCCAGTGAAGAACGTTGAATTTGCGAACGCGCTGGCGAAGGGGTTGATCCGCTTTGCGAAGTTCGTGGAGGCGAAGAGGGTGGATGTTTCGGCGATGAAGCCGCCTGCCCTGCGAAAGCACATTCAATCAAAGCTGAAAGCATTGAAATAAATTCACAACCCCAAAACGCTAAATAAAAACCCGATAACGGTCGTCATTACGATGACCGCGACGATTGCTCCACACCCCCAGCCGAGTGAAACGCCGCGGCTTTGTCCGCTTGTGATGCCCGGCTCCAGCCTGCGGATGTGGCGGATTGCCAGCCTGCCTGCAAATACCCCGGTGAGGAACCAAGTAAAGACGGCAAGCAGGAGAAAGAAAGAAATTGCAAGAATGAGAAACACAGCAACCTCGCCAATAATGGCACCAATGCACTCACCTAAACCAAGTCCCTCGCAATTTGCAGTTCGTATGCCGATCGCGCCAATTGCGACCATAAGGAAGGTGAGCAGAAGAGATACCAGCATCCCAAGCGGGCCGCTGACCGCCCAAATTCGAATCGAGGGTGCCATGTGTTTCCATGAAATGCTGGGCGCGTTCGGCCGCAGGGCGAACATGGTGATTAGACCGGCTAACAAACCACCTGTAAATCCTCCTGTCCCAGCGCCGATGAATATAAGGAAGAGCGCGGTCGGATAATCACTTGTCAAATCACTCAGACCATCACCCTGAATGACCGTAATTATCGAAAGAAGAATAATACCCACGATCCAAAATACTAACCAACCGAGTCCCCAGGCGAATGCCCAACCGGGGATTTTGCCGAACACGATGCCCAGTGGAACCTTTGCGGGTTTGCGCAGAAACGGTCGTTCATGTGGGACTTCCGCCGCGCCCGCCTCGATCAGACCATCCACCAGTTTTTGAAAATTGTCTGTGTAACTGCCGGAGCGCAGGTCGAGCGTTTGGACTTCCCTGACCAGTGTTTCGAACTCGCTGGCCCATTTGGCGGGACGGTAGATGACGGGGAATATGGTTTTGCCCAGTTCGAGCGCTTTGTTCACCTCCTCCCGTACATACCTCGATTCCATTGCATCCGGCGAAAGCACCAATATGAAAGCCTTGCACTTGCGGATTCCCTCCATGATCTCATCGTGCCACTTCTGTCCCAATTGAATTGTGGACTGGTCGAACCATACACCCGCCACCTGCGCATTCAATTCCGATGCGAGGCGTGTGACGAACTCCTGGTCGCGGCGGGAGTAGGAGATGAATATTTCTTTTGTCATGGAAAGACTCCTGATTTCCATTTTCATTATCAGTAGATCACGAAAGCGCGTATTAGGCGGTCTCTACCGCCGTATTTGCGCCAGAGGGCGCAAATTACGCCCTGTTTTCGTGAAGTATTGATTATACACGTGTGAATATGAAAAAACCTCCGAAGGACTGGTCCCTCGGAGTTTTCACCGATTACTGCTCACTGATCACTGATCACTAAATACTGATCACCGATCACTGGCGCTACGCCGTCTCCAAATACCTCTCGATCT
>JABWAU010000030.1 GCA_013360875.1 Anaerolineales bacterium
CGCCGCGCAACAGATGTTGATCCGCGCGGAGGAATTGGGAATCGGTACAGCGTTCACCCGCGCCGATAACATGGTTCCGTGCAACATTGGCGGCGCAGGGATGTGCTGTAAGCAATGCGGCATGGGTCCCTGCCGATTGACGAAGAGCGGCGAAGTGGGCGTGTGCGGCGCGACGCTGGATACGATTCAGGCGCGCAATCTGACGCGCGCCATCGCGGCGGGCGGCGCGGCGCACTCCGATCACGGGCGCGACATGGCGTTCCTGTTGAAGGCTACGGCAAATGGCGAAGCGGAGGGATATTCCATACGTGACGTTGCCAAACTGCGGATGGTCGCTTCGTACTATGACATCAAAATCGAGGGACGTTCGCCCGAAGAGATCGCCAACGATCTGGCTGACCTTTACATTTCCCAATTTGGTCAGCAGCGCGGCGAAGTGGTGCCAGCCAAACGCGCACCGAAGAAAAGGCAGCAGATCTGGCGCGAGCAAAACGTCATTCCGCGCGGCGTGGATCGCGAAGTGGTGGAGGCGCTGCACCGCACCCACATCGGCGACGACCAGGACCCCGAACATATTTTGAATCACGCGATCAGAACAGCACTGGCAGACGGCTGGGCTGGTTCGATGATCGCCACCGACATCTCGGACATTTTGTTCGGCACCCCCGCGCCGATTGTGGGACAGGCAAATCTGGGCGTGATCAAAGAGGACATGGTGAACGTTGTCGTTCACGGTCACGAACCGAGCCTGAGCGAGATGATCGTTGCCGCTTCGCAGGACCCCGAAATTATCGAATACGCCAAGGCGGCAGGCGCGAACGGCGTGAACCTTTCGGGAATTTGCTGCACTGCCAATGAAATCCTCATGCGGCAGGGCATCCCGGCGGCGGGGAACTTCCTGCATCAGGAACTTGCCATCCTGACGGGCGCGGTGGAGGCGATGGTGGTGGACGTGCAGTGCATCATGCAGGCTTTGGTCGGCTTGGCGCAAAACTTCCACACCAAGATCATCACCACCTCGCCGAAGGTGCGCATCACGGGGGCGACACACATCGAATTCGACGAACACAAGGCATTGACCATCGCCAAGCAGATTTTGAAGACGGCGATTGACAACTTCAAGAACCGCGACCGCTCGAAGACGCACATTCCGCAAATCAAAGAGGACGTCATCCCCGGTTTCTCACACGAGTACATCAACTACATGCTCGGCGGCTCGTACCGCGCTTCGTTCCGTCCGCTCAATGACGCCATTATGGCGGGACGCATCCGCGGGGTGGCGGCGATTGTGGGCTGCAACAATCCGCGCTCGTCGCAGGATTATCTGCACAATGTCGTTGTGAAGGAGTTGCTCAAGAACGACGTACTCGTCGTCCAGACGGGGTGTGGCGCGATTGCCGCGGGGAAGTTGGGGCTGATGTTGGGCGAAGCAGGCTTGAGCGAAGTCGGAAGCGGGCTTCGGGAAGTCTGCGAAACGGTGGGCATCCCGCCCGTTCTCCACATGGGTTCGTGCGTGGACAATACCCGCATCCTGACCGTGCTGACGCAAATGGTGGAGGAGGGCGGCTTGGGTGATGACATTGACCAGATTCCCGCCGTCGGTCTCGCGCCCGAATGGATGAGCGAGAAGGCGTTGGCGATTGCGACGTATTGCGTGGCTTCGGGCGCGTATGTCATCTTTGGCGGCGCTTCGCCCGTGAGCGGCATGCCGGACCGAGTCAGCGATAGCGACGCGGTGCTTCATTACATCAGCGAAGGTTGGGAGAAGATTTACGGCGGCAAGCTGGAGTTTATCCCCGACCCGCAGAAGATGATCGAAGCGACGCTGGCGCACATTGACAAAAAGCGCGCTGCGCTCGGTCTGCCCGCGTGGGAGAAGGATAAGTTTGGGCGCAGCGGCGATTGGAGAATGCGCGAATTGGAGAAGTTGCCGTTGGAGAAGAAGCGAGAGGCGATTTACGGAGTAGTCGGATAGTCAGATAGTCGAATAGTCTCATAGTTGCCGACTGACGACCATGAGACTAGCGACTATTAGACTAGAAGACCAGGAGACTACACTATGTCGAAATACATTGCTACTCGAGCCATGCGCGGCGCGAATGCGCTGGTCACCGAAGCCGAATTGATGTTGAATAAGGCGTTGAAGGAGAAAGGCGCGGAGACGCCCGTCTCGTTCCCGAACACGGCGTATTATCTTCCGACGATTCTTGGGATGACTGGCAAGGCGGTGGAAAAACTCGGCGATCTTCAGCCCGTGTTGAAATACGCGCGCGATTTGCTTCACCCCATCCCTGCCTTTTCGAAATGGACGCCGTATCTCGGCGAGACGCTCGACTCAGGCATGGCAACGCTGCTCGCGGCGGAAGCCATCGAAGCCATCCGCTTCGTTTATGGACTTCAGCCCGAACCCATGCCTGGATTCAAACTCGCGGGAGGTACATCGTTCACAAGTCCCGATGCGAAAGAGGGAGATAATGGCGATGGGCATCTAAACGGTCCCATTGACGACATTCAACTGCGCTCATGGGGCATCCAACTCGTGGACGGTCGTATGCCGGGATTTGCCGCCATCGTCGGTTGCGCAAAATCGAACGAGGTCGCGGTCAAGATCGTGCGCGAGTTGCAGCGCCGCAACATCCTGTGCTTCCTCAGCGGCAACGTCAACGGGCGCAGCATCATCCATCAACTGATGGAAGAGGGCGTGGAACTCGGTTACGACACCTACACCGTTCCCTTCGGGACAGACACCATCTCCGCGATTTACGCTTTGGGATTCGCCACCCGCTCCGCCCTGACCTTCGGCGGACTCAAGCCCGGTCAATCGCGCGAGATCCTGCTCTACAACAAGGAGCGCGTCTTTGCCTTTGTGCTTGCCCTCGGCGAAGTGGACGATTTGAAGTACGCCGCGGCGGCAGGCGCGATCAACTTCGGTTTCCCCGTCATTGCGGATACGGTCATCCCTGAAATTTTGCCGACGGGCGTGACCACCTACGAACATGTCGTCTCCATGCCGTTCAATCAAATCGAAGGCAAGGACGATTTGGAACGCGCCGAGCGGCTGGTTCAGAAGTGTATCGAAGTGCGCGGGGTCAAGGTCAAGGTCTCGAACGTGGATGTGCCTGTGCCTTATGGTTCTGCTTTCGAGGGCGAAGTTGTTCGCAAAGCGGATTTGCGTGTGGAGTTCGGCGGCAAGCACTCGCGCGCCTTCGAGTACCTGTACATGGCGAAGTTGGACGAAGTGACCGACGGCAAGATCGAAGTCATCGGACCGGACTTCTCACAAATCCCCGCACAAGGCTCGATGGATCTGGGTATTGTCATAAAGGTCGCGGGGAGGCAAATGCAGCAGGACTTCGAGCCGGTGCTGGAGCGGCAGGTGCATTACTTCGTCAACGGCGCGAGCGGAATCCAGCACGTCGGTCAGCGCGACATCGCCTGGATCCGCATCTCGAATGCCGCCGCAGACAAGGGCTTCAACCTCGAACACTTCGGCAAGATATTGCACGCGCGCTTCCACGAGGACTTCGGCGCCATCGTGGACAAAGTGGAAGTGACCATCGTCACCGACCCCGCGTTGCACGCCGAGTGGCTGGAAAAGGCGCGCGCTGCCTACGACTACCGCAACAAACGCCTTGCCGACCTGACCGACGACAAGGTGGATGAGTTCTACTCCTGTACGCTTTGCCAGTCGTTCGCGCCGAATCACGTCTGCGTGGTCTCGCCCGAACGGCTCGGTCTGTGCGGCGCGTACAACTGGCTGGACTGCAAAGCCTCCTACAACATCAACCCGACGGGACCCAACCAGCCCATCAAACTCGGCAAGCAACTCGATGACCGAAAGGGTTACTGGCAGGGGACGAACGATTACGCCAAAATCGGCTCGCATGGCGTGGTACAGGAAGTCTCGATGTATTCCATCATGGAAAACCCGATGACCGCCTGCGGTTGTTTCGAGTGCATCGTCATGCTCATCCCCGAAGCCAACGGCGTGATGGTCGTCTCGCGGGAGGATACTTCCATGACTCCCGCAGGCATGACCTTCTCGACCCTGGCGGGTATCGCGGGCGGCGGCTTGCAAACCCCGGGCGTGATGGGCGTGGGCAAGTACTACCTCATCAGCCCCAAGTTCATCTCCGCCGACGGCGGTTTCAAGCGCGTGGTGTGGATGTCGTCTGTGTTGAAGCAGACCATGAACGATGAGTTCAAAGCGGTCTGCGAACGCGAAGGCGACCCCGATCTGCTCGACAAGATTGCCGACGAAAGGAATGTCACAACGGTTGATGAACTCCTTGCCTGGCTGGAGGCGCACAATCATCCCGCCATGGCGATGGAGCCGATGTTCTAATTCTCGTTGGCATGTTGGAAAGTCCCAAGTTTGAACGTTTCAACGTGCCAACTTTTCAACTTGCAACGATGAGCGAAGCGAATAGGAGAAAAACATGAAAGGCGATGAGAAACTCATCAAAGTCCTGAACGACCTATTGGCGGACGAACTGACCGCCATCAGCCAGTATATGGTGCATTCCGAGATGTGTGATAACTGGGGCTACGGCAAACTCCACAAGGATATCGAAAAGAAAGCCATTGATGAGATGCACCATGCCGAGTGGCTCATCGGGCGCATCCTGTTCCTCGAAGGGATTCCGATTGTTTCCAAACTCAACGAGATGAAGATCGGCAAGAATGTGCAGGAAATGGTCAGCAACGACCAGGAGGCAGAGCTGGGCGCGATCAAAGCCTATAACGCGGCTATTGCGCTGGCGGGCGAAGTGGACGATCAGTCCACGGGCGACCTGCTTCTGACCATCCTCAAGATGGAGGAGGGACATCACGACTGGGCGAAGAAACAGCGCACGCAGATCGAGCAGATGGGGTTGGAGAACTACCTGAGCAATCAGGCGGGTGAAGAGGAGTAACCCCCATCCCCCGCCTTCCCCCAAATCGAAATGCGAATTTGGGGGAAGGGGCTTTCGATGCCATGACCGAACAAAAACTCGTCCGTGACCTGATGACCGTCGGTGTGCCGACCTGCAAATGGGACTCTCCCATCGTGGACATCGCGCGCTTCCTTTTGGAGAAGAACGTCGAGGCGATGTGCGTGCTCGATGCGGAGGGACACGGCATCGGCGTGGTGGGAGCGGATGAACTCGTCTGGGCGTACGCGCGGGAAGGGTATGAGAAATTGACCGCCGAAGACATTATGAGCGAAGGCGTCCCTGAACTGCCGCCGGATATATCCCTTGCGGTCGCGGCGCAGATGATGAAGGACAGGGGCATCCGGGTCGCGTACATGCTGCACAATTCGGCGGGAATTATTTATCCCGCGGCTTATATTTCATATCGTCATATTTTGCGTCACATGGCGGCAAAGGATGAAAGTGAATTGAAGGATCTGGGTCTCGCGGCGGAACGTAAATCGCCGATCGAGCAGTTCATCGAAAGAAGAGACGAGGCGAGGAGAAAAGCAGGATTAATTTGATGTCGTTGCAAATGGTGGTCGAGTAGAACCGTGTTTGTCGGCTCGTATCGAGACCACCCGAAGCAATCCTCGCCAACAGGAGATTGCTTCGCTCCGTTGGTCTCGATATGCTCACAACGAACGCTCGCTACTCGACCAACTCTGCTCACAATGACATAGGTGAACCAAGGAGATACCATGCCCATAGAAATTCCAAAAGACAAATGGCCCGGAAGTATTCGCACCGTCACCATCGGCGCGACGAGCGCGGACGGCGGTACGCGCTCCAAAACCGTAACGCTTGGGGGGTATACAACCCTGCCCTTCATGCACTTCGAAGCGCCCATGTCGAATCCGCCCGTCATTGCGATCGAGATCAAATCGCGCAAACCTGACGACTGGTCGCCGCTGCTGTTCGAAGCGTGGGGCGATGTAATGAACGACCCGGCTCAATGGGCGAAGAAAGCCGAGGAAACGGGAGCAGACCTGCTCGTCCTCGCGCTGACCGTTGAAGATTCAGTCGAGGATGCGGTCAAAGCGGTCAAATCCGTTTTGAGCGCGAGCGGACTCCCGCTCATCGTCTGGGGTCCGGGGCAGGCGGAGAAGGATAACGAACTGCTTGTCCCAATTGCCGAAGCGACGAAGGGCGAACGTCTCGTGCTTGGCATTTGCGAAGATAAAAACTACCGCACCATCGTCGCGACCGCGATGGCGAACGGTCATCTCGTGCAGGCGCGCACGCCGATGGATGTGAACCTCTCCAAGCAGTTGAACATTCTCATCAGCGACATGGGCATGCCCAAAGACCGCATCCTCATGGACCCGACGACGGGCGCGCTCGGCTATGGAATCGAATACGGTTACTCCGTGATGGAACGTCTGCGACTCGCTGCACTGCAGGGCGACGCGATGACCCAATCGCCGATGATCGTCACGCCTGGCTTCGAAGCGTGGAAAACGAAAGAGGCGAAGGTTGGCGAAGGTGTTCCCGAAGCGTGGGGCGATTGGAAAGCGCGCGCGATTAATTGGGAAACGCTCACCGCGATGGCATTGATCGAATCGGGCGCGGATGTGGTTGTGTTGAGGCATCCTGAGTCCGTGAGGCGTGTGCGTGAGGCAATCGGTGAATTGGTGATGGCTTGATTTGTTGTTGCGTAAGCGACGTTCTCTAACGTCGCAGTATGCGTTAGAGAACGCATACTACGCAAAGATAGAACGCATACTGCGCAAAGATAGAACGCATACTGTGCAAAGATAGGAGATAACATGGCTTTGTCAGGAATCCAAATCTACAAACTCCTCCCGCAAACCAACTGCAAAGAATGCGGCTTCCCCACCTGTCTCGCGTTTGCGATGAAACTTGCCGCCAAGCAAGTGGAACTCGGCGCGTGTCCGTACGTCAGCGAGGAATCGAAAAAGCAACTCGCCGAGTCTGCCGCGCCGCCGATTCGACTCGTCGCGCTCAAAGCCGATGGAACCGAAGTCAAAGCGGGCAACGAAGTCTGCATGTTCCGTCACGAAAAGACCTTTTACAACAAGCCTGGTCTTTTCATCCGCGTCAAAGCCTCCGACCCTGATCTTGCAAAGAAAGTTGCGGAAGCCGATGCGTACAAGGTCAATTACGTCGGGATGGATTTTTCGATTGACGGCTTCGCGGTTCTTGCGGATGCTGATTTAGGTAATGCGATCAAAACGATTCGGACTGCGACGAAACGTCCGTTGATTTTGATGGGCAACCCCGCCTCGCTTCAAACTGGACTTTCAGCCTGCGGAGGCGAGACCCCGCTCCTCTACGCCGCCGACGCCTCCAACGCCGACGCGATGACAGACCTCGCGAAGACTCACAAAACCGCCCTCGTCGTCAAAGCGGACTCGCTCGACGCCCTCGCCGACTTGACTCAAAAGATTCAAGCGAAGGGAGTCGAAGACCTCGTCCTCGACCCGTCGCCAAAAACGTTGAGCGAGTCATTAATACGCAACACGCAACTTAGAAGACTCGCCCTCAAGAACACACGCGCCCTCGGTTATCCCATCATCGCCTTCCCCTGTGACGCGAAAGACGAAGGCATTGCCGCCGCACAGGCGATTGCGAAATACGCGGGCTTCGTGGTGTTGAGCGAGTTCAAGCCCGAATTGCTCTATCCATTGCTCGTCCTGCGCGAGAACATCTACACCGACCCGCAGAAACCGATTCAAGTCCAGCCTGGCGTGTACGAAATCAACGCGCCCAAACCCGAAAGCCCCGTGCTGGTCACGACTAACTTCAGCATCACGTACTTCGCCGTTGCCAACGAAGTCGAAGGGTCTGGACTGCCAGCATGGCTCGTGGTAACCGATGCGGAAGGCATGTCCGTGCTGACGGCGTGGGCGGCGGGCAAATTCGACGCGGAGCGCATCGCCAAAGCCATCAAGGGATTCGATGTCGCAAGTAAGGTTAGCAGGAAGCGCGTTGTATTGCCCGGTCACGTGGCAGTGCTTTCCGGCGAAGTCGAAGAGGAACTCCCGGATTGGGAAGTCCGCGTCGGTCCGCGCGAGGCGGTGGACCTGCCCGCGTTTATGAAACAAGCCTTGAATTAGTCAAAAGTCGAAGGTCAAAGGTCGCGCGACTTTTGACCTTCGACCCTCGACTCCATGAACCACACCCTCACCTTCACCCACGACGAGAAGCAAGCCAGCGTCACCGTCCCAACCAACACCCTGCTGACAGACGCCGCGCATCTCGCAGGCATTGACATCACGCAGCCGTGCGGCGGGCAGGGACGTTGCGGTCGTTGCGCGGTGATGGTGACGGAGGGAACTGTCAGGCGAAGAAGCACACTACGCCTTTCCCCTGCTGATATCGAACAGGGATACGCGCTCGCCTGTCAAACCGTCGTCGAAGGCGATGTTGAAATCTTTATTCCGCCCCAGGAGAAGATCGAAAGAAGACTCACCACCGACCGCGTCGTCGCGGAGGTCACGGTTCCCGCCGACTACGAATATCCGTTCGCGCAAACCGTCCGCCGCGTGCATTTGACTTTGACTCCGCCAAGCATGGACGACCAGACCGACGACTGGTCAAGATTGCAGACAGCGCTGCGCTTACAGCACCGCATCGAAAACCCGACCTGTTCCCTGCCCCTGCTCCGAAAAATCGGCTCCACGCTGCGGCAGGACGACTGGCGCGTCACTGCCATCATCGAAACGAGCAGACCATCCGACCACGCCACTACCCGACCATCCGACCACACGACTATTCGACTAATAGACTTACTCCCCGGTCATGTGGACGAATATTCCCCGCTCTGGGGCTGCGCGATTGACATCGGGACAACAACAGTAACCTTGTGGCTGGTGGATTTGGTGACGGGACAGGTCAGGGCGCAGGTGGCGGAATACAACGGTCAGATCGCGCGCGGCGAGGACGTGATTTCGAGAATCATCTATGCCAATAAAAACGGCGGAGGAGATGAATTACGTCAGCGCGTGTCAGGGACAATCAACAGCCTGCTCGAACTGGCTTGTAAACGAATCAAGTTGCCCCAAGGCAAAGTGACTCCCGACCAGGTTGTCAAAGCGACCATCGCGGGCAATACCACGATGATGCACCTGCTGCTCGGCATTCCCGCATCGAGCATTCGCCTCTCACCCTTTGTCCCGACGGTCAATCATCCACCAATGATGACGGGGCGCGATATCGGCTTGAACGTCAACCCCGAAGCGGCAGTGGATTGTCTGCCCGGGGTGGCGAGTTACGTCGGCGCAGACATCACAGCAGGCGTATTGTCCTCAGGACTCGATAGCGCGGAGAACGTGACTCTCTTTCTGGATGTCGGCACAAACGGCGAGACAGTACTGGGCAATCGCGATTGGCTGGTCACGTGCGCGTGTTCGGCAGGACCCGCCTTCGAGGGCGCGGGCGTGGTCAACGGGATGCGGGCAACGCAGGGCGCCATCGAGGAAATATGGATCAACGGCGAAACGCTCGAGCCGACGTACCGCGTCATCGGCGGAGGCAAGCCGAAGGGAATCTGTGGAAGCGGGTTGATATCGCTTCTATCGGAGGCGTTCATCACGGGAGTCATTGACAAGGGTGGAAATGTCAATTTGTCGGCGCGCAGTCCCCGGGTCCGCGAGGGAGCGCATGGCGGGGAGTATGTCGTGGCTTGGGGCGCGGAGACGGAGTCGGGCGAGGATATCGTCATCACGCGTGTTGACATTGACAACCTGCTGCGCGCCAAAGCCGCCATCTACGCGGGCTTTACTGTGCTGGCGGAAAACGTCGGCATCCCGCTTGAAACGGTGGACAAAGTGCTGGTGGGAGGCTCATTTGGAAAATATATCAACGTCGAGAAGGCGGTGCAAATTGGCTTGCTGCCCGATATGGATTGGTCGCGCTTCGAGTTTTTGGGCAATACGTCGGTGAAGGGCGCGTATTACGCGTTGCTCGATTGGAGGAAGCGCGAGCGAATTACCGAGATTGCGAAGCGCATGACATACATTGAATTGTCGGCTGACAATAGTTTTTATGAAGCGTTCACATCGGCTCTATTTCTGCCGCACACGGATTTGAGCAAGTTCCCGAGTGTGGTGGAGGCTTTGTCGTCAAAAATCGAAGGTCGCACGTCATTCGACCGATAAGACTTTTGACCTTTGACTAATAAAGGAGGCACGCATGTATATCATCGGCGAGAACATCCACATCATCTCTGAGAAGGTGAAAGAGGCATTAGCCAACCGCGACCGCGAGTTCTTCATGGACCTGGCGGTGCGGCAGGTGGAGGCGGGGGCAAAGGCAATTGACATCAATCTCGGTCCGCGCAAGAAGGATTGGGCGGAGGTCTTCCCGTGGATCGTGGAAACCATCGAAACGGTCGTGGACGTGCCGCTTTCGATTGACACCACCAACGTGGACGGCATGGAAGCCGCGCTCAAAAAAATCACCAAGGCGCAGCCGATTCTTAACTCCACCTCCGCCGAGCCGGAACGGTTGGAGAAGGTGCCGCTGCTGGCAAAGAAGTACAACGCCAAGCTCATCGCGTTGACCATGCGCTCGGAGGGCATTCCCGTCGAAGCGGACGCGCGCGTCAACATTGCTATTGAGACTTTGATCCCGCGCATGATGGAGATTGACCTCCCGATGGAAAACCTCATCATTGACCCGCTCGTACTCACCGTGAGCGGATGCCAGCAATACTGCCCGCATCTCATCGAGGCGGTACGGACCTTGCAATATGCCTGGGACCCCGCGCCGATGATTTCGGTCGGGTTGAGCAACGTTTCCAACGCGGTGCCGAACGAGAATCGTCCGCTCATCAACCGCGTCTACCTCGCCATGTTGATGGGCGTCGGCTTGCAGATGATGATCGCCAACCCGTTCGACGAAAAGCAGAACGATGTCATTAGATGGATAGAGACAAAGGACACTAGCAATCCGCTTGCCGCTGTCTACAATAAGATTGCAGAACGGATTTGCGCGGGCGAGGAACCGCAAATGGAAGACTTCGACTTGTCCGACCCCGAACAGTCCGCGATTTGGAAGACGACGCAGATCCTGCTGAACAAAGTGATCTATGCGGATTCGTATTTGATGAATTGAGCAGTTGATGGTTGGTAGTTGACAGTTGGCAGCAAAACCGCCAACCGTCAACCGATAACCGTCAACTGATATTGGAGGAACCCATGCCCATCTTCACCCCTGGTCGCCGCTGGCAGCCACCCTACCTGCCCTTCAAGCGTGAACCGCTTAATCGGCGGGCGCTCGCGGCTCTCGAAAAAGCCATCAAGGGACCGCTATTTGGATGCCGCATGTGCGGCAACTGCCTGCTTCAGGAAACCGCATTCATCTGCCCAATGGAATGCCCGAAGGGCGAGCGCAACGGGCCATGCGGCGGCTCCACTAAAGAGCATTGCTACGTGGATGAGACCCGTCCGTGCATCTGGTACAAGATTTACGAACGCTCATTCGCAATGGGACGCGAGGAAAAATTGCTCGAGGTCCTTCCGCCTCTCGATTGGGACAAGGTCGGCACGGAAACGTGGGGTGATGTGTTCGGCAGGGTACGGGAAATCGGCGCCGGCAAAGTCTTTAGCGGCTTGCTTTTCAAACCCGCAGAAGTCCGCTACAAGACGTGGGATGACATCTTCGAACCCATCCGCGAACCGGAATGGTGGCAGGGAGATAATAAATACCATGCGCCGAAGTACACCGAACCCGTCTCCGAACTCGAGCGCAGGCTCAAGGCAGGCGAATTCGTCGTGACCGCGGAGGTCGCTCCGCCGCTCACCGTCAAGACCGACAAGTTGTTCAAGAACATCCAGATGGTCAAGCCCTACGTCGCTGCGATCAACTTCACGGATAACCCCTCCGCCACGCCGCGTATGTCCTCCCAGGCTTGCTCGAAGATGGCGATCGAGCACGGCGCGGAACCTGTCATGCAGATCGCGGCGCGCGACCGAACCCGTGTCGGCCTTCAATCCGAAGTGATGGGCGCAAGCGCGATGGGCATCCGAAACATCCTCTGCCTCTCAGGCGACTCGATGAAGATGGCGCCCAGCCCGCGCGGGCGGATGGACGTGATTGACATCGATTCCATCCAGATGTTGTGGGTCCTGCGCCGCATGCGCGACGAGGGCAGGTACATGGACGGGCGCGAGATCAAGTTCCCGCCTCAATACTTCCTCGGGGCCGCGGCAAGCCCCTTCGCATCCGAACCGAAATTCCAGGCGCTGCGCGAACACAAGAAGGTGAACGCTGGCGCGCAATTCTTCCAGACCAACCTGGTCTACGACGTGGAGCATCTGGAAATCTGGCTGAACGAACTTGCCAAACGGAATATCCTCGACAAGGTCTTCATTCTGATTGGCATCACGCCTCTCAAGACCTTCAAGATGGCAAAGTACATGAACGACGAGGTGCCGGGCGTGTTTATCCCCGAACCCCTGATGAAACGCATGGAAGCCGCCGAAAAAGCGGGCAACGCACAGGAGGAGGGCGTGCAAATCGCGCTCGAACTGATCGAAAAGATCAAGAAGTTCGAAGGTCAGGGCGTGAACGGTCTGCACATCATGGCAGTCGGCTGGGAGGAGATCGTCCCGCGCATCGTCACGGAAGGCGGCGTTTTACCTAAGGGCTTCCACCAACCTGAACTCGAGAAAGTGCCTGCTTAGATTCGAGGTGACAGTCGCTTCGGAAGTGACTGTCACCTTTATCCTCCCCCAAAAGGGAAGTCTTTCGAGCAAGGCAAGCCAGGAGAAATCAATGCTTCCTGAACAGATCAAAAACTTCCGCGAAATGGCAACGCTGAAAGACGGCGCCTACATCCTCATCCGTCCGATGGTGGCGGAGGACGAACCGCGCCTGATGGAATTCTATGCCTCCGTCAAGGACGACGACATGCGCTACTTCCGTCACTACGTGAAGGACCCAGCCGTGATCCACGATTGGTGCGAGAACCTCGATTACGGCAAGGTCCTGCCCATCCTGGCTTTTGCAAAGGATCGCATTGTCGGAAGCGCATCGTTGCATTTTGGCGAAGGACCCAAACGCCACGTCGCCGAAGTGCGTCTCTTCCTCGCGAAGGATTATCGCAGGCGCGGCTTGGGGATGAAAATGATCCGCGTCCTCGTTGACCTCGCGCGCCGGCAGGGTGTGATCATCCTGACCGCCGAAGTCATGGCGGAACAAACGAAGGTCGTCAAAGCCTTCGAACAACTCGGTTTCAAATCGCAGGCGACGCTCGACGATTACTTCATCTTCCCCGACGGCGAAACCCGCGACGTCGTCCTGCTGACGATGTGCCTGCACTCGAAGACGGACGAGTTCTAGGATGTCTCTGCGCCGCGTCGTCAAACTTGCGACGGGGCAGGACGTCAATCTTTGTCACGCCTGCTTCGATTGCGACCTCCCGCTTTCAGACGAGATGGACATCCCGCTGGGGAGTCTCATCCAACTCGTCCTGCAAAACGATGAAGAGGCGCTTCACTGCCGGACCCTGTGGTCTGATCCCGTTTTGGAAGCCTCGCGCGGCGCCTGCAAGCGCGGACTCGACCTGCACGCCGTGCTGCTTGCCCTGCGCGAAGAATCGAGGAGAAGGATCGGTTTATATGAGCAGCGCAAGATGCCATCTTGCGCCGACAAATCTTGAAGGATTGAATCGTTCAAGGATCGCCGCGTAACTGGCGTTCTCTTTCGCCAGAGTTGCGCCAGAGAGCAATCTACACAAGGTTTTCGTGAAGCGTTGACAATACAAACCAAAAAGAAAGAAGGACACCATGAACACTGAAGAACTTCTTGCCAAAGCCAAGAAGCCTTCTGCCGACGCCATGAGATTGCACCCATTCTATCGGGGGAAAATCGAAACCACTCTCAAATGCACCGTCCACAGTTTCGATGATTTCGCGATATGGTACACGCCCGGCGTCGCCGCGCCGTGCAAAGCCATTCAAGCCGACCCAGAACTCGTCTACGAGTACACCAACAAATGGAACACTGTCGCCGTGGTCAGCGACGGGACGCGCGTGCTGGGGCTTGGCGACATCGGACCGAAAGCGGGCTTGCCTGTCATGGAGGGCAAGGCATTGCTCTACAAATATCTAGGCGGCGTGGACGGCGTGCCCATTATGCTCGACACCAAAGACCCCGACGCCATCATCAACACCGTGTTGATGCTCCAGCCCGGCATCGGCGGCGTGAATCTCGAAGACATCGCCCAGCCGAAATGCTTCTACATTCTCGATACCCTGCGCGAAAAGGCGGAGATTCCCATCTGGCACGACGATCAGCAAGGCACAGCCACTGTCACGCTCGCGGGACTCATCAACGCGTTGAAAGTCGTCGGCAAAAAGATGGACGAGGTCAGCATTGCCTTCATCGGGAGCGGCGCGTCGAACGTCGCCTGCTCGCGTCTCATCTTCGGCTGGGGCGCGGACCCGGCAAAGTGCTTCATGGTGGACAGCAAGGGCATCCTCGGCAAACATCGCAAAGATATCGAGATGCGTAAAGCGGAATACAAGGACAAATGGAAACTTTGCAACATCACCAACGCGCAGGGACGCGAAGGCGACATTCCCGAAGCCATGAAGGACGCGGACGTGGTCATTGCCCTCTCCAAATCGGGACCTGGCGTCATTCTTCCAGAGTGGGTCAAGTCAATGGCGCAGGATTCAATCCTCTTCGCCTGCGCCAATCCGGTTCCCGAGATCTGGCCCTGGGAGGCGAAGGAGGCAGGCGCGGCTGTGGTCGCGACCGGGCGTTCCGACTTCCCGAATCAGGTCAATAACTCGCTGGGCTTCCCCGGTATCTTCCGCGGCACACTGGACGTCCGCGCCCGCACCATCACCGACGAAATGTGCTTTGCCGCGGCGCAGGCATTGGCGAACCACGTCGGCGACCGTCTCGCCCCGGACTTCATCCTTCCCAACATGGACGATTGGGAGGTCTTCCCGCGCGAAGCCGCATCGGTCGCCATGAAAGCCATCGAGCAGGGTCTGGCGCGCGTCGAGTGTTCCTACGAGGAGGAATTCCAGCGCGCCTCGAAGATCATCAAACGCTCGCGGGACATGACGAAGCGCATGATGGAGGAGGGCTTCATCCCCGAACCCCCGCATGGCGACGGTCCCGAAGTGGATTTGGAAACGGTCAAGTCCGCGTATTAGAGGCGGAAGGAGATAACCATGTACGATCTAATCATCATCGGAGGCGGACCCGCAGGCTTGACCGCCGCGGTCTATGCCATCCGCAAACGCTTGAACGTCCTCCTTGTCTCGAAGGACCTCGGCGGCAAGACCAACTATCGCCTTGCCCTGCCCTGGGTCGAAGACTATCAGATCATCAAGGGACTCGAGGTCGTCAACAAGTTCCGCAACGAACTGGAATACCTCGATTTTGCGCGGCACATCGAATCCGTCGAAAAGGTCGAAAAGAGGGACGACCGATTCATTGTCACGACACGGAACGGCGCCGAACTGGAAGCCCGCGCCGTCATCCTTGCCACAGGCACGCGCCAGACGCGCATGAACGTGCCGGGCGAAAAGGAATACACGATGAAGGGCTTGTGCTATTCTGCACTCTCCTACGCGCCGCTGTTCATTGATAAATCCGTCCTGGTGATCGGCGACGAGGAACTGGCGCTGCGCTCGGCGGGCGAACTTTCCACCGTAGCCCGCGAGGTGACCATGATCTGCGCCAGCGAAAAGGGATTCGACACCCCGCTCGGACACAAACTCCAAAAGGCGGGCAACGTGAAGATCATGAAAGACTGCGAGATCGTCGAGGTGAAGGGCGACGAATACGCGCGCAAACTCATCGTGAAGGACAGCTCCGGCCAGTTGAAGGAGATCGAAGCCGACGGCATGTTCGTGGAAAAGGCGCTCACGCCCAACACCGGCATGGTCAGAGACCTGGTGAAACTGGACGCGCAAGGGCGCGTCATTGTAGACTGCGCCTGCCGCACGAGCGTCCCCGGTCTCTTCGCCGCGGGCGACGTAACGAACAGTTACGCGGAGCAGGTACTGGTTGCGGTCGGCGAAGGAGCCAAAGCCGCGCTGAGCGTGTACGAGTACCTGCTGCCAAAGTTGTAGAAGATCGGACGTGACCCGAAACCGGAGCGCATCCGGCAATGCCTTGAGAGTATCTGAAAACTGGCGTGTAGGCGACGTTCTCCCCTGGCACCGCCCGCCAGGGCAGGTGTAACGTCGGTCCTGCGCTTTCTTACGGATTTTGCGGGCGCGGAGCGGATCCAGCCCGCAAAATTCAGATTGAATATTCCCTGCCCGGCAACAAAGGAGGCGCGCGATGTCGCACACAAATCAACCCGTAACGCCGAAGCCAAGCCGCGCCTGCTTTGCGGTTGCGAGGCTTTTCGTAAGCAACCCCATCGGTCGCTGGGTCGCCGCGTTAACGGCGCTGGCGGCGTTGGCGCTTGCCTGCAACATCCCCGGACAAGCCACGTCCCAGCCCCCCGCCTTCGATCCCACCAGGGCTGCGCTCGAATTGCAGGCGACCGAGATGTCGCTCCAATTGACCCGCCAGGCATTGGATAGCGCGTCCCAAATCCAGCCGACCGAAGCGCCGCCGCCCACGCAGCCGCCGGCCGCCGAAAGCATTCCGACTCCAACGGAGGTCGTTCCGACCGCCACCCTCGACGTCAACGAACGCATTGCGTCAGCCAAAATCCTGGTGTACGAGGACACGCCGTATATCGGAATGTGGGTGAAGGACACACTCGACGGGATGGACTTGAAATACACCCACGTCGGCGATGCGCTGGGCAACTTCATGGAAAACCTGAACTCCGGCGTTGAATGGGACCTGATCATCGTCGCGGCGGAGGCACACGAGAGGGTCTCGGGCGAATTCTTCGACGTGATCACCGAACGGGTCGTGCGGCAGGATGCGGCGTTGATCATCGAGATGTGGTATCTCGACGAGATCAGCGAGGGGCGCATCAAAACGCTCACGACGCAATGCGGCATCGAACTCCAGAAGAGTTACAACCTGGCGGATTCGATCTACTGGCTCGATTCGACCCACCCGGTCTTCAACGAACCGAACAACGCCATCCCGCTGATCCACTACGGGCGTTACTGGCAATGGCAGGCTGGCGATTACCTCCGCCTGCTGCCCGGCAGCGATGCGACCCTGCTGGCTGGGATGTACCAAAATCGAAAGAGCGATTACGGTGTGGTCGCCTCGTGCTTCGATGGACGCGTCATCTTTCAAACCTTCTGCAACCACGATTACGACCAGGCGGATATCCGGTTGCTGTGGGAGAACTACATCTACAACACGCTGAAAAGCCGCTTTGCGGTCGTTCCCTGATCCGATCCATGAACAGAAAAAAAACGAACAGCCCGGGCAACCGGGCTGTTCGTTCACAAGGAGGAGACCACAAAACAAGTTTACGAGGTCAGGGCGACGCCGCCGCTTCGAGGCAATCAATTTCCGCCCGATCGGTATATTGCGCGAAACACGCCGGCCGCGTCGGGTTGGCGTCGGCGAGGTTTCGAGCCCACGGAAAGGGACCGGGGATATTCAATGCGGGATAGGTATCGCGAAGCGTTTCCTGATACCAGTCGAAATGCAGGAGTTCCTCGGCAACGACGATCGCATCTGGTCGTTCGTCGAGGGCAAAGTGGAAATACCAGGCGGTGAAGACCGCACGGTCTCCTTTGACGAAAAGCAGCGCGTCTTTCGGGACCTCGGACATGATCTGCCTCCCAAACTTCTCCGCCCGAAGATCTTTGGACGCATCCACCTGACCCCCATAACTTGCGGCATGGAACACGAGATAACCGGCGATCAAAACGCCCGCGCCCAGGCGGCTTGCGCCCGATGAAAATCGTTCCAAGGCGTATCCGCTTCCCAGCCCGATCCAGATGGCGAAGGAGGCGTAGAGGGGAATCAGGTACACGTAGGAATCAGCCGACGAATAGAGGATCGCAAAAAGGCTGTAGACCAATCCCGTCCATGCAGTGAATAAATACAACCGTGACGGTTTGAACGGGACGATTAATCCCGCGATCCCCAGCGTCGCTCCGAACCAGCCGAATTGCCGTAACAACAACGAAGCCCAGGCTTGCAACCGCCCCCAGATTTCGACGAACTCGAATTGCAGATAATAACTTCGATACGACCCGCCGGAGACCAGCCACCAGAAACGCTCGAGCGTGACCGGGTCCCCCCAATTGACGGGCGGATCGCTCGCCGCGCGCAGCGGAAGGGTCAGGTAGAGGAGCAAGCCCATCGAAAGCCAGAGCAGTTTCCGGGTCGGGAAGGAAGCGTTCCTCCGAGGTTCGGGAATGAACGTGAGGGGGACAAGAAAGAGCGCGGTCGCGTGATTGCAGAGAGCGAGTCCCATGACGAGTCCGCGCAGGCGATCGGCTTCTTTCCCGTTCCCGCTCTGAAATGAATACAGGTAAAGGATCAGGGCGGTCAGGAACGCCTGCAACGCGTTGACCTCCGTGATGACCGCCTGCGACCAGACGAGCGGAGCCAGCCCGAAGGCAAAGCCGGCGATTAACCCGGCGAGCCGGGCGTGTTTCATGCCTTGTTCGTCGAGCGCCCGCGTTACGATCCTGCAGATCAGCGCGGCGGTCAGTGACGTTGCAAGAGCCGATAGCAGGTTGGTGCGATACGCCAACGAACCGAGGGGGATGAATTGAAAGAGACGCGCCAGGAGCAGGTAGAGAGGGTAGCCGGTTGGGTGCGCCACGCCGCCCGTGTACGCGGCGGTGATGAGGTCGCCGCCGTCGCTCCCGTCGTTCGCCCACGTCAGCCCCGGCGCAAGCGTGGAGAGGTAAACGCCCAGGAGCGACAAGGCAAGGACGATGGCGGGCAGATGACGGTGAAGAAAAATGCGAACGGGCATTGATGAAAAAATAACGGGGAAGAGGCGCGCCTCTTCCCCGTCGTTGGATCAGGTTTGGGGTGGGGGGTTATTTGCCGACCAGCGCATACACCCCGGATACCTGGGTGAAGGCGCAGGCGGTCTTGTTGTCGGCATCCACGCGGGTTTCAAGCGCCTCCCAGGTCTTTGGCGGGTGGGTCAGTTTTTTGAAGCGCACGCCGTAGAAATCGTAGAAGTAAAACTGCGCCTGTTTTTCCGGGGGGACGGCGTAGCAGGCTTCGACGCTTCCGTCTTCGATGGGGAGTTCATACGTCAGGCGTCCCTGATAATAGACCCGCAGGAACAGCATGTGAGCCAGGACCTTGCCGGCCTCGTCCGGGATGCGCTTGAACTGGAACCTCGGGTTCCACAAAACCGCCTCGATGCAGTAACCGGGTTTCAAGTTTTTGATCTCGATGGTAACCACCCCTCCAACGGAATAGAGACCGTCCTTGCATGCCTTGAAGTGCCGGGGCGGCGGTTTGACCGAGCCGGGACCGGGAGGACCGGCGAGGAGCGACGGCTCGCCCTGCTCCAATCCAACCGCTGCGTTCGCGGCGTTATCCTGACCCGCCCAAACCGATCGTCCCCCTGCCAGCAGGAGGACCCCAAGAAACACAACGAGCGCGAGCGTTATCCGCAAGTACTTATTGGTCGTCACGATATGCCTTCCTTTCCTCTCATTATATCCCGGTGCATCACCCGGGAAGACAGGATGCCCGGTTTACTCCCATTTACGGGACGTGGAAAACCACTTCGAGATACACGTCCGTCCGCAGGTCTGTCTGGATCAGGACGTTGTTTCCCTGAACGAGCGCCTGCATGTTGACCGACTCCACACCGGCGCGATCTGGCAGATGAACCCGGATGACCAGTGGATGGGCAAGCGTGCCGGGTTGTTTTTGCGCTTTCAGGCGATAGGTATATTGATTCGGAGCCTCCGCGGGAGAAATGACCGAGGTTGGCAGGCTGAATTCAAAGGAAGTGCTGAGCGACTGCCCGCCGGGGACGACGATCAATGCGCCAAACCCCCGCGCCCCATCCAATTGCTCGTCGAGTTCATCCACGCGCGCCGGCACGCTCCTTTCGAGCAACATCCATTCGGCGGGTATTTCGTGCAGGGCGGCATCCGTCAATTCGACGCCCGCCTGCTTGTAAGCGCGCAGGTACGCCCAATAACAGCGATCCATCGGATAGGCGTAATCTTCCGGCGCGGGTCTCGTGTCGAAGTGAACACACGGCGCGTCGGCGCTCGCATTGTTTGTGTGGGTCACGACCAAGGCGGCGGTCGGCGCGGAGAGGTCGGTCAGGTCAACGTCGTAGGAGAGACTGACTTCCACCAGGGCGTTGGTTTTGTTAAAGCCGATGTTGGTATCGGTGGTCATCAGGAAATCGCCTCCGATGGGACGCACGGCGTTGTCCCAGCCGCGTTCGGCGAGCAGGGATGTGACCGCCGGGTCGTCGAATTGCAGCAGCAGGTGACGTTCCTCCAGCGCGCGCGTGAGTGTGACCGCCAACGCGCGCCAGTTGTTGTTCCTCCCGTTCATAAGTTTATCGAGGAGCGCGTCGGCGATGTCCCCGATGAATTCCTTGCGGTACCAGCCGGAGGGGACGGGTTGATCCGCGGGAGGTTCCTTGGCGGAACGCATGTATTCGATGACATTTGCGCCGGTGATCGGATACGGCGCGCCTTCCACCTCGAGCGGACCGAGGGCGCTCAACAGCATGACGAGGAATTGCTGGTCGAACGCAATGACCCCGTCCATCGGTTCGGGATGATCGTAGCCGTATAAATATTCAGCCCACATCGCGCTGGTCGGGAAATCCGCGAACCAGTTCGAATCGCGCAGGATCAGCACATCGGCGTTCATGTATTCCTGCAATTGCCAGGGGGCGGCCGGGTAGGGCTTCGTCCAATCCTCGCGGTTGTCCACGCTTTCGAATTCCAGGCTGACGATCTCTCCCTCGTGGAGGACCAGCCTGCCGACGGTGGTGATGAATCCCCCGGTGGGGCGCAGTTCGTCCTCGTTTTGCGCCAGGAGCAAGTAGGTCTTTGGACCGTTCCCGTCGGCGCCCAGGATGAGGGGTAGGGTCGTGGATAATGACAGCCCGTCATCCATCAGCGCAAGAAGCGGATCGAGTTCCTCTGTAAGAAGTCCTTGCAAGCGGGGGGACAAGCCTCCAGCCTCGATTCGGTTTCGGACCTCGAGAGCCTGATCGAACTCCCGCCGCGCTTCCAACAACCGAGGCTGGGCATCCACCAATAACGCTGTGACGCCGGCCGGGTCGAGGGCGGAGCCGGGGGAGTTGATTTCAGCCAGCAGAGGTTCCGCCGCCTCGAGCGCAACGATGGAGGCGCCGATCAATTGATCCGCCAATTCAATGAGGTTTGGAGCATTCGCCAGGTCCCCGCCGTAGGTTGGAACCCATCCCAATTTGGGCGCCAGCCATAACAAGGGTCGCGCCTCCTTTGCGAATTCGTCGAGGTCGCCTTGTAATTCCGTCATTGCGGATGTCGTCTCCTTGAAATCCATGCCTTCGAGGGAACTTCGAAGCGATCCCCGCAGGGCGGTCGCGTCTTCGTACACGATCAAGCCTTTTTGATAGATCCGCCAGCCTTTGATGCCCGCCAGCCCCAGCGCGGCGACCAGCAAAAAGACCGCCAGCCAGCGGAGGGATCGCCGCAAGCCCGGCGCGGTTTTCCTGTTTTTCAACTCAACGAATTCCCTTTCCATTTCATCCCGCCCGGTCAGGGTTGGAGGAGCCTCCCCGCGCCTCCCGCAATCGGATCGCCAGGGCGCATATATTCTCGAAGCCGCTGCGGATGAGGTCGTGAAGATTCCCGCCGACCTCCATCATGGATTCGGCGGAATGGATCAGATCCGGGACGCTGTACACGCGTCCCTCCGTAACCTGCGAGAGAAGATAAATGCGGCCGCTGTGGGATGGAAATTCGTTCTGCAGCGCCTCCAGGTGACCCGTTTCCATGACGAGGATCAGGTCGAAGTTGGAAAGCAGCGCTTCGGTCACCGGCTTGGAGCGGTGGCGGGCGAGGTCGAGACCGTATTTGCGGGCGATCAGCGAGACTTCGGGCAGGACCGGCAGGCCGGGGATCGTCCAGGCGCCGGCGCTGTCAACCTCCCAGGTTTCGTCGGCGCGTAGAGACCGCAGCGCATCTCGAAAAAAGGCGGACGCCAATGGGGAACGAAAACGATTGGCTGTGCAAACGAACAACACGGAGGGCATGATCAGTCGCTGGATGAGTCAGCGGACGGGATCTCCTCCAATTCCGCGTTGATGCCGGAAAAATATCCCTTGCTCTCGCTGTAGGGGGAGTAATATTTGTAACCGCCGTAATAGTAACTGCGGTTGCGCGGAATGCGGTTGAGGACCACGCCGACCACCCTCACGCCCGCGCGCCGGTAGAGTTCCATGGAACTGAGGGCGGAAGCCGCGCTCGTCTTGCCCGGCTTGATCACGAGCAATACGGCGTCCACTTTTGCCGCCAGCACCTGCGCGTCGGCGACCAGGGAGGGCGGGGTGTCAATGATGACCATTTCCGCAATGGAGCGCAGTTCCTCCAGGATCCAGCCCATGCGGTCGGAGCCAAGCAATTCCGCGGGGTTGGGCGGCAGGTTCCCGGTGGTGATGATGGACAGTTTGGGCAGGTCCACTTTGTTGCGGGCGATCTTCAGCACGTCCGTCTGGTCGCGGAACAGGTTGGTCAATCCGTCCTGGTTGGTCAGTCCCATGTAACGATGCACGTTGGGATGCCGCATGTCGGCGTCCAGCAATGCGACCTTCCGTTTCGCCTGGCTGTAGATCGCCGCCAGGTTGACGGCTATCGTCGTTTTGCCCTCGGAGGGTTCGGGGCTGGTCACGATCAGGGTGTGGATGGGCTTCTGGACGGAGGCATATTCGAGGTTGGTGCGAAGCGAGCGGAAGGCTTCCGAAACGGGGGAGCGCGGCTGGCGCGTGACGTACACCTCGAATCCCTTGCCCCTGTATTGCATGTCCGCAATGAAACCCAGCACGGGAACGCCCAGGACGCGCTCGACCTCATCCGGAGTCTTGAGGGTGTCGTCCAGGTGTTCGACGAGGAACACGATGCCGGCCGCAAGCATCAATCCCACCACGGCGGCGAGCGCAGTGTTCATCGCGGTGCGCGGACGGATGGGCATCTCCGGCGTGGAGGCGGGTTCGATCTGGACGATGTTGGGCGTGTTTTGCAGGCGCGCCAGGCGGATCGTTTCGAGGCTGTTCAACAGGTTGATGTAGATCTGCTGGTATAGACTCAGCGTGGACTGGAGTTGCGATAACTGCGGGTCGTTGTCGTTCCCGCTCTGGATGGGCTGCCCGAAGACGAGCAGGTTCGAATAGATCTCCTGGTAGACGTTCAGCAGGGGTTTGATCTGGTTGATGCGCGCCTGTTTCTCGGCGATGAGCACCTTGTTCTGCGTGATATGGGTGGGCAGGGCGGCGATCTCCTGCTCCAATTGGAGGACCTCCTCCTGCAGGGGCGTGATCTGCTTCTCCAACTGCTCGATCTGTTCCTTCAGGTTCTGATTCGAGATCTGGCTGATGATGGTCTGCAAGCCCGAGATCTGGGTCTCCACCTGCTGGATCTGTTCGCGCAGGCTCGCCTCGGCGGAATTGAAACGTCCAGCCTGGAAGGCGTCGTTCTGCTCGATCAATTTATCCACCAGCACGTTGGCGATGGCGGCGGCGTGTTCGGGGTTCTCGTCCTCCACGGTCAACTGGATGACCTGCGTGTCGCGGATCTGCTGGACGCTGATCTGCTCCCGTTCGACCTCGAAGCCCAATTCCGCCGAAGCCGCGTCCAGGACGGGCTGCGTGGTGACCAGTTGAACGTAGGTCTGGGTCAATTGTTGCGCGCTCAGGTAAGTGTAATCGGAGGCGCTTTCCTGCGGCGGGCGCATGACCATGATGCGCGTGGATGCCTGATAGATTGGCGTCTGGTATTTGCTGAAAAAATACCCTCCTGCCCCTCCCAGGAGCAGACCCAAAATCAGAAGCCATGCCCAGTGTTTGACGATGCGAAAATATTCCTTCAATTCCATCCAAAACTCCTAAAGTGCGGGGACAGGCTTATCCTGCCGCTGGTGCACGCCACACTTGAAATAATTGTACACGTTCTTCTCTGTCACAAACAAGATAACAAAATAATTGTTTTCAATGCGCGCTGTAGGCGGACATTACACCTGCTCCGGCACGCAAGGCTTTCATGCCAAAGCCCGCGCCACGCCCGCCAGCGACGTTTGCACCGCTTTCGCCACAAAGCGGATGTCGTCCTCGGAGAGGGCAGGGTAGAGCGGCAGGGTCACTTCGCGCGTCGCCGCCGATTCGGTCTGCGGCAGGTTCGCTGCACCGGGCGGGTTCAAGTCTCGATAGGCGCTGAAGCGGTGAATCGGCGGATAGTGGATGCTGGTCTGAATGCCCTGCGCCTTCATATTCTCCATGAACGACTCGCGCGGCGTTCCATCGGGGAGCAGGATCGGGAGCAAATGGCACGCTGAAACGCCGGGATGCTCTTCGAACGGGACGACGATCTCGGGGGAGAGTTCAGCGAGCAATTGACGATAGAGCGCAGTCTTCTCCCGCCGCAGTCGGTTGTTGCGCGGGAGTTTCTTCAATTGCTCGCGCCCCAACGAAGAACGGATCTCGTCAATGCGGTAGTTGTACCCCAAATCCACCACGTCATAACTCCAGGCGTGACCTTTGTGCCGGTCCCAGGTGAGGCTGGTCATGCCGTGCGAGCGCAAAAGGCGCAGCCGTTCAGCCAGTTCGTCGTCGTCCGTGACCAGCATCCCGCCCTCGCCGGTGGTCATGTTCTTGTTTGAAAAGAAACTATAACAGCCGATCTGTCCCCAGGTTCCCAACATGCGGCCCTCGAGTTCAGAACCGATGGCGTGCGCGGCGTCCTCGATGACGACCAGCCCGTGTTCTTCCGCAAGCGAGAGAATGGCCGGCATGTCGCAGGCATAGCCGCCGTAATGCACCACCAGGATGGCGCGCGTGCGCGGGGTGATGCAGGCTTCGATGGAGCGCGGAGAGATGTTCAGGTCGTTTTCGCCTGCGATATCGGCGAAGACGGGAATGGCTCCGGCGTAGCGGACGGCATTGGCGGTCGCGACAAACGTCAGGGAGGGAAGAATCGCCTCGTCTCCCGCGCCCAATCCGCCCGCCACACAAGCGAGATGTAACGCGGCAGTGGCATTCGTCACCGCGATGGCGTGACGCGCGCCGACGTACGCCGCGAACTCCTCTTCGAACTCCCGCGTCACGGCGCCCATCGTCAGCCAGCGGCTCTTCACCACTTGCTGAACGGCTTCCTCCTCCTCGGCTCCAAAATCAATGTCGGAAAGCGGAACACGCCAATTCACAACTACTCCTCGGGCAAAAACTGTTCCCGCATGCTGGCGAAATCTTCGGCGGCTTGGGCGTAATCGTCGGGGCGACCCAAATCCATCCAATAGCCGTCAAAGGGATAACCGACGACCTTTTCGCCGGCGGCAATCAATTTCAAGACGAGTTCGGGGAAGTCAAGATACACATTATGAGGGATGAATTTCAACACCTGCGGCTCGAAAACGTAGATGCCCATGCTGACCGTGTAATCGTAGGTGGGCTTTTCGATGTAACCGCTGATGCGGTGACCGCCATCCGATTGCACCACCCCCAGGTCAATTTTGACCTGCCGCTGGTGAACGGCAATAGTGGCAATGCCGCCCTGTGCCTTGTGAAACGCCGCCAGTTCTCGAAAATCCAGCGTGGTCAACACGTCGCCATTGGTGACGAGGAAAGTCGAGTCCAGCCCCTCAATCAGTGAAAGCGGACCCGCCGTACCAAGCGGCTTCTCCTCGTAACTGTACGAGATGTTCATCCCCCACTGCTGCCCGTCCATGAAGAACGTGCGCAGCAGGTTGGCAAGGTGTCCTACGGTGAGCGTCACATCGGTAATGCCAGCCCGTTTCATCTGCTTGAGCATCACTTCCAGAATGGGCATATCGCCGATGGGCATGAGCGGCTTGGGCAGAATTTTCGTGTACGGCGAAAGGCGCGTGCCCCTGCCCCCCGCCAAAATGACCGCCTTCATGCGTCCCTCCTAGAACTCATACGTACCCACTGTATAACGATGCAGGTTGTCGCGAATCCACTCGATGGTAAGCCTCAGCCCCTCGTCCAGCGCGACCGAGGGTTTCCATCCCAGCCGCTGGACGGCGAGGGAATTATCGGACACCAGCCGCAAGACCTCAGACGCTTCCGGTCTTAACCGACGCCTGTCTTCTGTTATTCTGACAGTTCTGCCAATCTGACGGAGAATCCGCTCCGCCAGATCGCCAATGGAAATCTCCTCGCCGGTTCCCAGGTTGAAGACGCCGCCCTCCACGCCCGGCGTTTCTGCCGCACGCAGAAAACCATTCACCGTGTCGGTGACAAACGTGAAGTCTCGCGTGGTGGTCAGGCTGCCGAGACGAATCTCCTCCTGTGCCAGCGCCTGCGTGATGATGGTGGGAATCACCGCCCGCGCCGACTGTCTCGGTCCAAACGTGTTGAACGGGCGCACCGTCACGGCGGGCAGGCTGTAGGCGGCGATGAAACTTTCCACCAGTTTGTCCGCGCCGATTTTGCTGGCGGAATAGGGCGATTGTCCCTGCAAAACGTGACTTTCGCTGATGGGCGTCTGCCGCGCTGTGCCATACACCTCACTCGTGGAGGTATGCACCAGCCGCCCCACCCCATGCTCGTGGCACGCCATCAGCACGTTGAGCGTCCCCATGAAGTTGACCGACGCCACTTCTGCCGGATGGACGTAAGAGTACGGAATGGAAATCAGCGCCCCCAGGTGAAAGACCAGGTCGCAGCCTTTCACTGCCTGCCCAACCGCGTGTTCATCGCGCAAGTCGCCGGCGACGATTTCAACCTGCGCAAGGTCATCGGGGGGAAGCAGTTTGAGCAAACCGGCGTCGCCGCGCGAGTTGTAGCGCACGAAAGCGCGCACCTTCGCCCCTTTGTGCAGGAGCGCCTCCACCAGATGACTGCCGATGAACCCCCCTGCCCCGGTCACCAGCGCCTGCCGCCCGCGCCAAAATTCGCTCATAGGGCAACCTGCTCTGCCGTTTCCTGCACAGCGAAAGCCTCGGCAGGCGCGGGCTTCGTCAATTGACGACGCAGCAGGTTGAGCACATCCGAAAGCATCACCACGCGCAAGCCGGTCTTACAGCAAATGGTCAGGATGCGCCTGCGGTCATCCCTATCCAGGCGGGTGATGGCGTGGAAGATGACGCCCACATCATGCTTTTTCACCAGGTCGGGAATATCGGCTGTGGAGCCGAGCACCTTCAGCCCCTCGTAGCGCATCCCGTGCTTTGAGGGGTCATCGTCCACAATGCCGACAATTTTATAAATCCGCTTGAACTCGCGCCGCTCTAACAGCCACGCCGCAAATTCACTCCCTTCCCCCGCCCCCACCACCAGCACGCGCTCCGGCGCGCCAAAGGTGCTGTTGCGGAGAGTGATCCAGCGGCTGGCAAGCCCGGTGACCAGGCGCAGACGGTAGCGCACGGCAATGAAGCCCAACAGCACCACCAATCCTGCCGCCGACATAAAACGCACCGGCGGAAAGATGTGCGGGTGATACGCCAATTCGATGCCAATCACCGTCACGGTGACCAGAGCGCAGGACGCAAACAGACGCAGAACATCCTCCGCCGCCGGATACGCCCAGGAGACCCCCTTCAACCCCAGCAGTGTGTTGAACAGACTGAAGAGAAACGCCAGCACAACCGCCAGCGAGACGGCGCGGTCGAGACCGATATCCAGCGGTCCGCTCAACCGCCAGAGGAACCCCGTCAAACCAACGCCGAGGAGGGCAATCACAAAATCGGTGACAAACCAGTTCAGGTAGCGGCGCGAGAGGCGGGTGATGGGTCCGCCAAAGAGCCAGGCTTCGGAAATGGGTTTGCGGCTGAGGCGCGGGATCAGCACAACAAACGTCCAGAACAGCGTGTCGAGGTCAGTGAGGAGGTTATGATGGCGAACGTAGAGTTGGTCGAGGCGGAGTTTGTCGGGCAGAATGTTTTCGAGGTAGTCGTCAATCACACGGTCGGGGTTGAGGCGCTTTTCTTCGTCGCGGTAGAGAATACTCGCAGGACTGGTGATGCCCGGACGAACCGAAAGGATTTCGTCCCGTATCACAGGAGACCATGTACGGACGATCTCCGGCGCTTCGGGGCGCGGACCGACGAGACTCATCTCGCCAATCAGCACGTTCCACAACTGAGGCAGTTCGTTCAACTTGGTGTCGCGCAGCCAATGTCCCAGCGGGGTGATGCGTGGATCGTCCCGCCCGGTGAGCGGAGGTCCGCTATAACTGGCTGGCTCTTCGCGCATGGTGCGGAATTTGAGGATGCGGAACTCCCTCCCATGCCTGCCCACCCGCCTCCCCCAGTAGAAGACGGGACCGGGTGAATCGCGTTTGATGAGGATTCCCAGCGCCAGGAACAAAGGGGAGAGCAGGATCAGTCCCAGCGCGGCGGCAATGACATCCAGCAGGCGCTTGGTGAGGTCGGAAAGCCGTTTGCCAAAGCGGGCAACCAGCCCGGGCAAAGAGAGCAGTGAGGGCAAAGTAATAGAAATGTTTTGCATAATGAAAGAATCCTTGCGTGAAACTTATCTGGACTGCAAAGGTGGAGGCAGGGGTTGCTTTTCGAGCGGCAGCCGCCCCTGCAAATAAAACCGCAGCATACCTTCGGCTTTGGAGAGGGTGGTGTCTCCGCGTCTCAGCCGCAGCCCCGCCTTGAGGAGCGCATGGCTGACGCGGTTCATGAACGGACGCAGCCAGGGATGAAAGACTACCATCTGCCGCACAGGCTTGGCAGTATACCCCATGCGGAATTTGAATTCGTCCACGCTGGGGGGCGCATCGAGGGAATGAAGACCGTAGAGGATTTTTGTCCTATTTCCCAGACGGGAAATCACACTGGCAGTGACAGCATATGTCAGGGCGTTGTTGACGCCCAAAGGGAGATATTTGGTAAGACTTTGGTGGTACAAAATGCAATAATAGTCGTCGCACAAAAAGGCAAGCAAGGATGCGGCTAATTTCCCTTGAACCAGAGCCCCCCATGCTTCGAAGCCACTCAGCCCCTCTGCGCTGGCACATAGTCTTTGCCAGTCCTGCTCCGTTTCGGCACGCGGACGTGCCTGGCGCGCCAAAGTATCCCGTCTTAATTCCCAGCCTTCGGTGGCAAGGCGGCGAATGGGGATTTGCTCGATGGATGACACCGATAATCCTTTTTTCACATCGTGCCGCGCTTTTTTAGGCAGGTCATTTGAAGAGTACCGATCTCTATCTAAGACCACATGATAGCTGAGGGCGCCGATGAGGGAGGTCGGCGGCGTCGAATACCGAAGCGCCGCGGCTCGTTGGTCAGAGATTAATTTTTCGATTTCCTCTTCATCGGGAGAAATCACCCAATGATAAGGAAACGCCTGCAAAACACGCGGACCAAAGTCTGCCCAGTAACTGCTTTGCGTTTTGATGACCGTATGTCCCTGGCGGCGCAGCCATTCGGCAAAAATTTCAGCGTTCATGACTTACTTTGGTGCATCAACAGGTCTGCGGGGATTCTTGCAGCAAGAGCCTGCTTGCGGTGAATGCCCAGCATCATGACAGTCCGCTCGAGGCGGCGGATGACATACCCCGCCCGCTGATCGCCCGAAAGCGAAGGCTTATTCCAAACCGCCACATGCGTCACGAGCGTTCGAATATGCGGGTGATGTAAACGCACATATTTCATGATGGTTTGTTGAATAGCGGGCAGAATCCGTTTGCCGCGAAAGGATTCGAACGTCCAGCCGTCGTAGGTGTAGGCTTCATGTGGCTGAAGGGGATAGCCCGCTACGTTCCCCGGCGGGAATTCCAGCCAGACGAAGCCCGCCAGTCCGCCTTCTGCATACGCCGCAAAACACAGGTCGCCGCGCCTGAGGCGGGATTGAAACTGCTCCAGCCCAAATTCGCCTCGCAGCGCAAGGATTTCCTCCCTCCCCTGCCAGATGGTCAGGTCGCTTTTGGCGTTCAGCGTTTCAATCGTCAGCGGGATGGCAGGCAAGACCGGCTTATCGGGAACGGCAAGGTCCTTTTCCAGGCGGCAAACGGTTTCGGCAAGCAGCACATTCCGCCATGCCGCCCGCAGCGCCTCCCTGAACCCCTGCGCACGATACAAAGAGATGAACTTGCGCCTTCCCAGCGCGGCGTTTCGAGCCAGTTTTTGGAGGATGCCTTTCGCTTCACCTTGCATTCTATATCTCGACCTCAGCATTCAGAAAAATTGGAAAGAGCGCGGAAGATGGCATCATACGCATCGAGGCAGACTTCGCGCGAATACCGCGCTTCGAGCGCCGCCCTGCCTCGAACGCCCCATTCCTCCAACTGTGCCGCATGGTTTCGCAGCGCTTTGACCGTATCAGCCAGCAGCGCGGGCTGGGCAGGAGGGACAACCACGCCGCACCTCTCGCTTTGCACCAGGCTTGCCGCGACGCTCGCAATCTCTGCCACTGCCAGAACAGGACGGGCGCCTGCCATAATATTGAAAATCTTGCTTGGCAGCGAGGTGCGACTCGAAGCCGCGTTCAAGGTGACCAGCCCCACATCGGCGGCGGCAAGCGCTTCGGCATAGACTTCTCGATGCTGATACGGCAAAAAGCGGACGTTCTCCAGCCCATAGCGAAGAGCAAGCGCTTTCAGCGCATCCCTCCTGACCCCATCGCCGATGAGAACGAAGACGATTTCTTTTTCGTCCTTCAGCAGGCGGGCGGCTTCGATGACCTCCTCCAGTGCAGAAGTATGCCCCATGTTGCCAGCATAGAGCAGCACGAACTTGCCTGCCAGACCATGCGCGCGGCGAAAACCGTTTTCCTTCGGCCGCGGGCGAATGAACGCCGCGTCTGCCCAGACGGGCAAAACTGAAAGTTTGCCAGCCGAAATTCCCTTTGCCAGCAGGTTTTGCCGAAAATCTTCCGAGATGAGAGAAATATGCGCCGCCTTGCGGTAAATGAATTTCTCCATCCATTCGAAAAAGCGGATTGCAAAACGGTTCTGCAGCACACCGGCATTGACAGCAGTTTCAGGATACAAGTCTTCGACCCGCAGCAGCCAGGGAACGCGGCGGAGGCGGCTGACCAGCCAGGCTGAAAGTCCCAGCGGCAGCGGCGGCGAAGCGCTCATCATCACATCCACCCTGCCGGCGGCAAGACCGCCGATCAGCGCCATCAGGCTGAACGTGCCGTAATTCAACACCCGCGCCCAAAACGACCTTGAAGGAGAAATATAACTCCACACGCGGATGACCCGCACACCGTTCAAGACCTCCCGCCCAAGGAAGACATTGCGATACCCCTCGAAAACCCTGTCCTGCGGATAACTGGGCGCGGCGGTTACAAACGTGACCTGATGCCCGCGCGCAAGCAACCCCTCGGCTAGTTCTCTCGCCAGCACTGCCCCGCTGACTTCCTCCGGCGCATAGTGCTGCCCCATGATGAGAATGTGCATATCAGGCAGAGTTCTCCCGCAGGACGTGCGCCGGGTTTCCCGCCGCAATCACGCCGGGCGGCACATCGCTCGTCACCACGCTGCCCGCGCCGATGACGCTGCCGCGCCCGATGGTCACGCCTTTCAAAATCAGGCAGTGCATCCCGATAAACACGTCGTCTTCAATGAGAATGGGCGAAGTAGAACCTCCTTGGGGTTGATCCAGCCGGAGGTCCGGATGAAGCGGATGGAAGTCGGAATCCACGATGACAGAGTTGGCGCCCACGGTCACGCGGTTTCCGATGACAATCTGTCTGGATGCGCAAATCGAACCGCCCGTCATGGAAAAATCATCCCCAGCCTGAATCAGACTGCCCGCCTGCCAGGTGCACAGGATGACGGGGTGATTTGCCCCGAGCGGGTTGGAACGGACAGTGGAACGCAGCGCCAGCCGGTCGCCAAAGCGCATTTGACTGTGACGATGTTTCTGAATGACCGGCAGCCCGTGCAAACGCCAGCCTCTGCCCCAGGCAATGCCGTGCATCCGAAACAGAAGGCGGTTCAACGGATATGCCGCCCACAGCAGGATAGTATTCCAGATTTTCCAGGGGGTGTCGAAAGCATTCATAGGTGTTGCGCCGGAGATTAATCTCGCATTACGTTTATATCCATGTTCCTGGCAAGCACTGCCTGGTAAAGACGTTCGAGGCGGTTCACCGCAGCAGTGACGGAGAAAACCTCCTGTGCCAATGCGGCGCATCCTGTCCGATACTTTTCACGCAAGCCCGCATCCGACAGGACCCGCTTCATCGCCTCTGCAAACAATTGCGCATCGAAAGAGACAACCTCAGCCGCGCGTCCCTTCACGAGATGAGCAATTTCCACGCCCTCCGTGACCACCATGGGAACGGTCATCAGGCAGGCTTCCATCATCGTGGTTGGGAAGGTGTCGGTGCGGCAGGGCAAAACGAAGAGGTCGGCGTCGCGATAGGCATGTAGCACATCATCGCCGGTCAACAGTCCCGTCAGGATGACGCGGTTGTCGAGAGCGTGGCGGGCGATGAGCGTTTTCACCTCAGCCAGTTGACCATCATCGGGTCCTGCAATCACAAGGACGGCGTCCAAATCCTTCATGCGGGCAAACGCCTCGATGAGCATGTCCACGCCCTTTTTGCGGTTGATGCGTCCGAGAAACAAAATCAATTTTTTCTCTTTGGGAATGCGATGGCGGCGGCGAAAAGCGCCGGGGGAAACGTTCAGATTGAAATTGGCGGGGTTGAGCCCGTTGGGGATAACCGCAATTCGTTTGGCGGGAACGCCGTGCGCCATGATTTGCTCTCGTTCGCTTTCCTGCAGGGCAATGAACGCCTGCGCGCGCGCCAGTTCGCGTTTCCCCAGTAAAAGGTCATACATTCGCTTGACGAAGAATGAATTGACGATGACCGGCATCGCGCCGTGCGGTTGAACCACCAGCGGAGGCTGGGAGCCATTGAGCGCGTTGACGACTTGCAGGTTCATCAGGCTGCGATAACCGTTCAGGTGAATGACATCGAAGGAAGGCAGTTCGCGCCGGAGTTGGGCGGGAAGATCGGGGCACCAGATGGGACCCAGCGTGCCAGGCCAG
>JABWAU010000031.1 GCA_013360875.1 Anaerolineales bacterium
GCTTGTCCGGGACAGGAGGATGCCTCACTCTCGAAATAGGACTAGCCACCTGACAGTTTGCTTCAACGGAGCTCTGTTGGTCGAGTAGGCGGCAGAAAAGTATTGATTTTCAAGAAATGCTACTGTTTGCCGCCGTATCGAGACCAAATGTAGGCAGGAATTGCTGGAATTGTAGTCTCGATATGCCCCTCAAAGAACACTCGGGGCTACTCGACCACCATTTGCATCAAAAGTGTCAGGTGGCTAGGAAATAGGATAATCTTTCCCGCTGGAATCTTGTATAATGACTTTGCGTTGGAACGCTTTGAGATTCGATTTAGCGGTTCGGGGCAACAAGCAAAAATGGATGGGCGACGCGTTTATTCCGTTTCCCGGTATTTGCTCTGCGGAAAAGCCAAAAGGAGGCAGAGATGAAAAACCTGCGATATCATCGCGTGCTCAGCACGATGCGAAGTGTATTGTACCTGGCTTTGCTGGTTGCCTTGGCGTGGTTCCTGGTCGGTAACTCCGAGGCAAGGGAGTCAATTGGCGCTTTTGGGGTCAGCCTGTTGTGGATTTTCATCCTGTTTTTTGCTGGGATCGTGGTCACACGCTGGTTGCAGCAGCAAAAAGCCCCCATGATCTACCCCTTCCTCAATGCCACCGGCGACAAGGAAAACAAGGAAAAATACGACGCCCTGGCGTTGAATTTCTCCGAACTCCTTCAACTCGAAATCCAGCGCATCACGCACCTGCTCTACATCCCCGAATCGATCGCGGTGCATAACCCAGCCTTCAAAAAGGAGCAGGTCCCCCGCCCGATCATCACCCCCACCGGTCCCGCCGCGCTTGGCAGCGCGAGGGCGGAGGACGAACTGGGGGAAATGCTGAAGGGGATCGGAGCGCTGTCGTTTGGTCCCGTCAGCCTGCCGTTGGGAGGCTTGCTTTACCTTCTCGTACTCACGCTTCAGGGAGGCGGGATCACGGGGAAGATCCAAAAGTTTGGGGAAAAATTATCGGTGGTGGCATCCTACGCAAACCGCAAATACGAAGCCGTCAGCGATGCGCTTCCGTCCGCGGAACAGGGCGGCGAGGAAGCCGCGAAAGGGCTGGTTCGCCAACTTGCCTATATGATCAGTTCGGACTTTGCCGATTTCCCGCCCTCACGCTGGCAGAGTTTCCGGGAGGTGATCGAAGGTCTCGAACATTATCAACGCTACCTGTTGAGCGGGAAACGCAACCAGTCCGCCCTCGAAGCCGCCCACAGGCATTTCGAACAAGCCACCGTCGAGGACAATCAATACGCATGGGCGTATTACAACCTGGGCTTGTTATACGAGGAACAGGGAAACCTGGATTCGGCATTCGAGATGTACAAGCAGGCGGTTCAGTCGGAACCGAACCTGCGTGAGGCGCAATTTCAATTGGGAAAAGCGTATTCTCAAAGGGGACAGTTGTTGAACGCCGTCAATGCCGGAAGGCGAGCGGTGAAACTCGCCCAAAAAGCGAGGAAACCCTTTCCCGTCGCCAACACGTTTCTGGGGAAATGGTTGTATTCTCTGGCTTACGGGAGCCGGGACGACCACGCCGAGGCGCTCAAATATTGCAACGAAGCATTGGAACATTTGAAGATCGCCAAAAAGGAATACATCCGTTTGATCCGGCAGGAACGCAGGCGGGCGGATTTCTCGGAACAACGGCTGGTCGGCTTCAGGGCGGGCGCGATCTATTCGCTCAAGGAACTCAGCCAGGCGTACAAGGTGCTGGCGAATTTGCTGGAAACCGCTGATCAGGATAAACCCTTCCGGGGGAAACTATTGGCATACACCCGGAACATCCTGTTGGGGTTGAGCCTCCAGCCGGAACGCGACGCCTACAGAAAAGCGGAAGACGCCCTGCGACAATGCCTGAAGTTGTACCCGGAAAGCAGTGAAGCCCACACCGAACTTGGCGGGTTCTACATGGATCGAAAAGACTATTTATCAGCGAAGGAACACCTGGAGCGCGCAGGCGGCATCAGTCCTGAAGATAAATCCGTGGTCCTTGAATTGGGAGCGACGTATCTGAGCCCAGCCATCGAGGATCTGATAGGTCTGTTCAGGGAGTTCCGAGACAATCCGCGCGGATGGAGCGTCAACTGGCCCGAACAGCGCGTCAACGCGACCCAGACCCAGTTGATGCTGGCGGCATTCCATTATCAAACCGTGATTGATCTGATCCGTTACCAGGGAGAGGCTGGAGTCGAGGACCAGGACCGCATGATCCGGGCGCTCAATGGGCTTGCGGCCGTTTACGGCTCGCAGGCGCTGATCCATTGCGTTCGCAACCAGGATTGCATGTTGCTTATCATGGACGCCAGACGGTATCTGGGCAAAGCCCTGGTGTTGAATCCGTTCGACGCCGAGGTATACGATAACCTTGCCGGGCTATACGCCATCGAATCGGAAGTGAAAAATTTCCCGCCGAAAGCCATTTCTTTCGATGGAGGCGCTGCCGATGTTGCATACCCGCCGGAGGATGCTGTTCCATTCCAAAGCGAGTCTTCTCCCTCGGGCGGCGAGACCCTCCAACAGGCTTATGAAACACTCAGGGATTATGTAAGGGAATATGGATCAACCGACCCATATTCCACCACCGGAGTTGCGCTGGCGCTTGCATGCAGCACTCCTGAACAACGCGCCAGCAAGGAACTGGTGTCGCGGTTCCTGGAAGATCGCAACCTGTCCCTGCCCTCACCGGACGAGATGGAGGCTTCGCCGGTGTCGCAGGTCTACCTTTGGACGGCCGGCTGGATGTTCAACTCCATCGGCATGCCGGAACTGGGAATTCAGTACCTGGAAAGGGCGGCAAAAATGGGAGCCTTCCCCGAAGCGGACCTGGTGGATTACGACCTGGGCAATGTTTATTTGAGATTGAAGAAATGGAATGACGCCATCGAGCGTTTCCAGAGGATGTCGCCGGCCGATCCCTATTTTTGGCAGAGCAGGATGACGCTGGCGGATGCCTTGCGGGAGACCGAAGCCGTGGACGGCGACGCTTCCGGTTTCTTCGCTTCCCTCGCCAATCTGCTGCCTGAGACGGCAGAAGGACAAAGCCCCATCGTTCCCTCGTCCATGGATAATGACGAAATGTCGAATCAAGATAGATATTCCCTGCCCGGCGAAAGATTGAGCGCGGAAAGGGTCTATGGAGAGGCAATCGCGGCGGCCGGCAACGACCCGTATCGCAGGGCGACCGCCCTGGCAGCGCGGGCTGATCTGTTTTGGAGCCGGAAGAGATACGTCGAGGCAATAAACGACTGCCAGGAATCCCTCAAACTGGCGCCTGCCTATGCCTTTCCTCACAGGATTCTGGCGTTGATCCACATTGATCTGTTCGATTTCGACCGCGCCATCGAGGAATGGGAACGCGTCGGAAAACTGGTGCAGGACATGGATGAACCTCATTATCACCTCGGCTTGGGAGATGCGTATGCCAGCAAGGCGGATAGTTCAAGCAATGCCGGCGACGCGGAAACATGGCGCCGGCGGGCGGTGGAGGAATATCAACACGCCATCAGACTATTCAGAGCAAACGAGACAATGGACAAGGCGCGCACACAAACCGCGCTGGGCGATAACCTGATGATTTTGAAGCAATTCAAGGAGGCGGAGATCGCCTATCTTTCCGCCCTGGAATCGTCGAAAGGCATGCCCGACGAATACAGATTGCATACCAAACTCGCCTTCGTTTACGTCAAACGCGGCCTCTATGGCAGCGCGTATGCCGAATATAAAAAAGCGATTGAATTGTGTGAAGAACAACTCCAAAGAGCGTTGGAAAGCCGCGACACGCCGACTGTCGGCGGGTTGGCGGGCGGACTGGCGTATGCCTGCAACATGCTGGCTTATTATCTTCATGCCGAGCGCGGCGTAAATCTGGAGGAAGGTTTGGCATGGGTGAACCGCGCCCTAAATGAACTCGAACGCAGCAGCCTGGATGAAGCAATGAAACGGGATCATCGGGGCGCATACCTGGATACGCGCGGCTGGCTATACTACCGCCAGGGCAAATACATCGAAGCAAAACAGGATCTGGAGAGGGCAATTTCGCTGACGATGGGAACCGTCTACGAGCACGGGCATCTGGCATTGACCTACGAGCGCCTGGCTGAAGTGAGCGGAAACGACGACGAACGGAAACGCCTGCAAACGATGAGCAGGGAACAATGGAATCTGGCGTTCGACCTGGATGAGGAGGGGATTTGGTCGGCGCACAAACGCGAGCGTTCCGGCAAAACCGTCGAAGCGTGAGCGTTCAACGTATGACAAAATCCACAAAACGGGAGATTTTTGTCAATTGACGCGCAGGTTGCCATCCGTTAATTTATATCCGCAACAAAACCTATCACGGAGAATCAACCATGTCCATGAGGATCACCGAAGAGTGCATCGCTTGCGGCGCGTGCGTGCCGGAATGCCCCACCGAATCCATCAGTGAGGGCGATGGCATCACCTACGTCATCAATCAGGAGACCTGCGTCGAATGCAAGGGGCATCACGATTCGCCGCAGTGTGTCAGCGTGTGCCCGGTCGAGTGCATCGTCCCGGCATAATTGCGTTATAATTTCGACAACCAAATATTCGACCTTCGGGGCAGGGTGCAATTCCCGATCGGTGGTACAGCCCACGAGCCCTGTATGACCGACTTAAGTCGGTCATACGGAGCATGATCCGGTGCAACTCCGGAGCCGACAGTAACAGTCTGGATGAAAGAAGGATACAGGCTCATTGCGAGTCTGATTCGACATAGCCCCGGAAACGCGCCTTGTTTTCGGGATTTTGTTTTCACAACACGATGTCGCTTCGGACTCAGCCGAGTCCTGATTCTACGCCCCGGAGCATTGTCTCACGAGGCGTTTTTTGTTTTGCCCTCGCCCACAAGCCCTCTCCCAAAGGAGAGGGGAGAAGAACGATGATCAGGAGACTGACCCCCATCCTCCTTTCCGCTTTCGCCTTCCTCCTCGGATGGCACCTCCTCACGCGCTACAGCGGGATCCCAAACTTTATATTGCCCTCCCCCCTCAGCGTATGGATGCGCTTCCTCAGAGCCGTGAGCGACGGCAGTTTGTTGCGACACACCCGCGTCACATTGATCGAGATCCTGCTTGGGTTGTTTGCGGGCGTCCTGTTTGCCGTCGTCGTGGGATACCTCCTTGCCAAATCGCGTTCGCTTGAAAAGGCGTTATCCCCGTATCTTATTGCGAGCCAGGCGATCCCGATCATTGCCATTGCGCCCCTGCTCGCCATCTGGCTCGGACCTGGAATCCTCTCGAAGGTGGTCATCTGCGCGTTGATCGTGTTCTTCCCTGTGCTGGTGAACACGATCGTGGGCGTGCGCGCCGTGCCGACCGCGTTATACGACCTGATGAACTCGCTCCACGCCACGCGCGCGCATATCCTGTGGAAGGTGGAAGTGCCAGCCTCCCTGCCCGTCGTTCTCGGAGGCTTGCGCATCGGCGCGACGCTTTCGGTGATCGGCGCGATCGTGGGCGAGCTCGTGGATGCGCGGGAGGGTCTCGGTTATTTGCTGCGGGTGGGCGATTTTCAGTACGATACGCCGATGGTCTTCGTGGCGGTGTTCATCCTGATCGGCCTGGCGTTGACGTTGTATGGTTTCGTCCTGTTGTTGGAAAAGAGATTTTTGAAATGGCAGAAGTAGCCCATTACGTAATGAAAAGGAGACTCTATGTTTCGCAAATTGATCTTGATCCTGCTCGGGCTGGGAATCGTTCTCTCGGGATGCGGCAGTCCCGGGTCCACGAATGAAGCGGGCAAATTGACCCACATCCGCCTGCCGATCGGGTACATCCCGAACATCCAGTTCGCGCCGTTGTACGTCGCCATCGAAAAGGGATATTTCCGCGAGGCGGGCATCGAAATCGAGTTCGATTATTCGTTCGAGACCAACGGGGTCAAACTGGTGGGCGCGGGCGAACTTCCCTTTGCGGTGGTTTCGGGCGAACAGGTTTTGATCGCGCGCAATGAGGGATTGCCGGTGGTGTACGTTGCCGCGTGGTACCAGCAGTATCCGATTTCGGTGGTTGCCAAAAGCGAACTTGGAATCTTGATCCCACAGGATCTGAAGGGGAAAAAGATCGGACTGCCCGGCTTGTTCGGCGCGAACTACGTGGGCTTGCGCGCCTTGTTGTTCGAGGCGGGAATGAGCGAAAATGACGTGATCCTTGATTCGATCGGTTTCAACCAGGTGGAACTCATGGCGGCTGGGCAACAGGATATCATCGTCGGATACGCGGCGAACGAACCGGTTCAATTGCGCGCCCAGGGTATTCCGGTGACCGAGCTGCGCGTGGCGGATTACGTGGAATTGGCGTCGAACGGAATCCTGGCAAGCGAAAAGGTGATCGCGGAAGACCCTGACCTGGTGCGCGCGTTCGTGGGTGCGTTCCTGAAGGGACTCGCCGATGCGATAGAAGATCCCGACGGGGCGATTGTGTCGAGCGAACCGCACATCCCGAACTTTTCCGATCTCGATCCTGACGTGCAGAGGAAGGTGCTGGAAATTTCCATCGAACAATGGAAGGCGGAACGACTCGGTTATTCCGACCCGCAGGCGTGGGAGAACATGCAGGACGTTCTGCTCGACATGGGCTTGATCTCGGAGAAAATGGACCTGAGCAAGGCGTACACGAACGAGTTTATTCCGTGAGGCAGCGGGCAGGCGCGTGGGCAGACAAGTAGACAGATACACAAGGAAACAAGTACAAACTCAATTCTCTAATTCACCAGTTCTCCGCTCCTCAATCGCTTATCGCCAATTGCAAATCGCAAATCGTAAATCGAAATGTCCCACACTCCCATCCTCTCCATTCGCAGCCTTGGCGCCATGTTTACCAACGAAAACGGTGGTCTGCGCGTATTGGAAGATGTGACGTTCGACGTGCATCCCCGCGAATTCGTATGCGTGCTGGGTCCATCGGGTTCGGGGAAGACCACCCTCCTGCGCCTGGTGGCGGGTCTGCTGACTCCAACTACGGGTCAAATCACCTTTGCGCGCAAACAGCAGCCGCGCATCGGCATGGTCTTCCAACAGGCGAACCTCATGGCGTGGCGCACGGTCGAACAAAACATCATGCTCCCGCTTGAAGTGGACGGCGTCGGCGAACGAACGGCTCTCGAAAAAACACGTGAAATGATCGAACTGATGGGATTGCAGGGATTCGAAGACTCGTATCCACGCGACCTTTCCGGCGGGATGGCGCAACGCGTGGCGATCGCGCGGGCGCTCATCCATGACCCGGACCTGCTCCTGCTCGACGAGCCTTTCGCCTCCCTCGACGCGATGACCCGCGAACACATGTGGAACGAATTGTCGCGCATCTGGCAGGCGAAACAAAAGACCGTCATCATGGTGACGCATTCGATCAACGAGTCGTTGTTCTTAGCCGATAGAGTCCTGGTGCTGACCCAGCGTCCCGGCAAAATCAAAATGGACGTGGAGGTTGACCTGCCGCGTCCGCGCAAGGACGACATCCGTTACACCCCGCATTTCGGAAAACTGGCGCGCAAACTGAGACAGGCGATTGAATGATCCGCAATTGGGACTTGCATAATTGTTTTGCGGCGGCAAACCTCCTGTAAAGCACGGATTCGAGTCTCCATGTTATCCTACGGGCATGGTTAATCTCCTCCTTCTGGTCATGATTTTGGGTTTGCTTGTGGTCGTAACCGTGGATGCGAGACAAAAGCGGCTTGCCTTCCTGTGCCAGCAGGAGGAAGCGCGAAAACGCCGATGACTTGCTCCTAAAAAACCACATTCTCTCCTCCTCACAAGAGCCCGGTTCTCCTCCCGGGCTCTTGTGTCATTAGAGGACGATCGCGCTTGGCGTTGCGCAGCCTGCGGAAGGAACGCATTCGTCGTTAACGGGACATTAACTTCCTCGAAAATGTCCTATGGTATAGTGTTGCCAGCAAGTCAACTTCGATGTCGTTTTGCCTCGCCGCCTTGCAACGACACGAGGTTCCACGTGAAAGAAGAAGCCATGCCCGAAACGATTCTCGTCGTCGAAGACGAACCCGCGCTCAGAGACACGCTTTCCTACAACCTCAAAAAGGACGGCTTTGCCGTCGAATCGGTCGGCGACGGGCGCGCCGCGCTCGAATCGGCGCGCAAACTCAAGCCCGATCTCATCATCCTCGACATCATGCTCCCCGAACTGGACGGCTTCGAAGTGGCGCGTATCCTCCGCAGGGAAACGACCACGCCCATCCTCATGCTCACCGCGCGCGACGACGAGATTGACCGCGTCGTCGGTCTCGAAGTGGGCGCGGACGATTACCTGACCAAGCCCTTCTCGATGCGCGAATTGATGGCGCGCGTCAAGGCGCAGTTGCGGAGGACACGACTCTTGCAGGAGGAACTTGCCAGGCAACACAAAACCACGCAACACGCAACGCTCGTCTTCGATAATCTCGTCATCAATCTCACGCGCCGCGAAGTGACGCTCGACGGAAAACCCGTTCAACTCAAACCGAAGGAATACGAACTGCTCGAATTCTTCGCCCAACACAAAGGGCAGATGCTCTCGCGGGAATTCATCCTCGAACGTGTCTGGGGCTGGGACTTCATCGGCGACAGCCGCACGGTGGACGTGCACGTGAGATGGCTCAGGCAGAAGATCGAAGCCGACGCCGCGCATCCAACTCGCATTGTCACTGTGCGCGGGGGAGGGTATCGGTTCGAGGGGTGAGCAGTAATTGGTAATTGGCGATGAGTCTTTATTTCGTTCTCGCTCTTTCGATTGCGGCCGCGTTGTGGCTGGGGTGGCGGTATTTTGCTTTACGCCGCGATATTCTCGCGTTGACCCACCAGATCAGGAGCGATGAAGAACTCGTTGAATCTTCCCCCGACCTCGGCGAACTCGCCAGCGCGGTCAACGCGCGGCTTTCGACTTTCGACGTGCGGTTTTCAACTTCCGAAAAAGAACGCGCAAAACTTTCCGCCATCCTCGACCAACTGACCGACGCCGTCCTCATCGCCGACGCGGACGGACGCGTTCAATTCGCCAACCCCGCCGCGGAGAAACTCTTCGGCTCGCCTCTCGCGGGACGGTCGGTGGTGGAGACCGTGAGACACCATCAACTCGCTGACGCTTGGCGCCGCTGCCGCGAGACGGGCGAAACACAAACCGAATCGGTCGAAGTTCCTGCCAGCCGCCATTTCCTGCAACTCATCGTCGTCCCCGACCGCGACACGCGCGGCGGGACACTGCTCCTCGTACAAGACCTGACCCGCGTCCGCCGGCTCGAAACCGTGCGCCGCGACTTCATCAGCAATCTCTCGCACGAACTGCGGACTCCGCTCGCCTCGCTCAAAGCCCTGACCGAGACCCTGCAAGACGGCGCGTTGACCGACCCCGAAGCCGCGCCGCGCTTCCTGAATCGAATCCACACCGAGGTGGACGCGCTGACCCAGATGGCGCAGGAACTGCTCGACCTCTCGAAGATCGAATCAGAACAGGTGGAACTTGTGCTGCGGGAGGTGAATCCGCTTGCGGTGTTGCAATCTGCCGCGGAGCGATTGCGCGTCCAGGCGGAGAGGGCGGGGGTGAGTCTGACGCTCGAGGAAACCGCGGTCCCGCCTAACGTCAGGGGAGATGCGGCGCGGCTCGAGCAGGCACTGGTCAATCTCATCCACAACGCGGTCAAGTTCACGCCGCGCGGCGGGTCGGTCACGTTGTCCGCAAAAGTGGAGGGAGAGTCGGTTGTGTTCGCGGTGCGCGATACGGGGATTGGAATCCCGTCGGATGACCTGCCGCGCATATTCGAGCGCTTCTATCGTGTGGACAAGTCGCGCGCGGGAAGCGGCACGGGGCTGGGGCTTTCGATTGCGCGTCACATTGTCGAGGCGCACGGCGGGAAAATTTGGGCGGAAAGCCGCGAGGGGGAGGGGAGTGTGTTTTGTTTTTCGATTCCGCGGGGCAGGTAAAGACGTAGACACGTAGACAGGTAAACAGGTCACTTGTGTACGTGTCTACTTGTGTACCTGAACGTTTACAAGACGTTAACCTCTCCTTCCCTTGCCATTAAAAGCGGGTTGATACCATGGGGGCATGAAAACAAAGGAGAAATCACACATGACCAAAACCTTTCGTTCGTTCCTGTTTGTGTTTGTTGCGTCGAGCTTGATTCTCGCCGCGTGTGGAACTTCTACAACGCCCACACCCGAGACTCTGACCGTGGTCCAGACGCAGATCGTCGAGGTCGAAAAGAGCGCTCCCGTCGAAGGCACCATCCTCGTGGACGGTTCCAGCACGGTTGCGCCCATCACCGCCGCCGTTGCCGAGGAGTTTCAGGCGGAGTTCCCCGATGTGCGCGTGCCCGTCGGCATCTCCGGTACGGGTGGCGGATTCAAAAAGTTCTGCAACGGCGAGACCGATATTTCCGATGCCTCCCGCCCCATCAAAGAATCTGAAACCGAACTGTGCAAGCAGAACGGCATTGAATATGTGGAACTGCCCGTCGCCTTCGACGGCCTGGCTGTGCTGGTCAACCCCGCCAATGACTTCGTCTCCTGTCTGACCGTGGAAGAACTCAAGAAAATCTGGTCGCCCGAAGCCGAAGGCGTCATCACCAACTGGAGCCAGGTGCGTGAAGGCTTCCCCGACCAGCCGCTTGCCCTCTACGGCGCTGGCACGGACTCGGGAACGTATGACTACTTCACCGAAGCCATCGTCGGCAAAGAAGGCTCCAGCCGCGGCGATTTCCTCCCCAGCGAAGACGATAACGTCCTCGTGCAGGGCATCGCGGGCGACGTGAACGCCCTTGGCTTCTTTGGCCTTGCCTACTACGAAGAGAACGCCGATAAACTCAAACTGGTGGCAATTGACAACGGCGACGGCAACTGCGTCCTGCCGAATACCGAAACCGTTGCAGGCGGAACCTACCAGCCGCTCTCCCGCCCGCTGTTCATCTACGTCAACCGCGCCCGCATTGACCAGAAGGACGAAATTAGCGCCTTCATCCAGTTCTACCTGAAGAACGCGGGCGCGCTCTCCGCCGAAGTGGGCTACGTCCCACTGACCGATGAAATCTACGCCCTGGCGCAGAAACGCTACGACAACCGCGTGACTGGCTCCATTTTCGAGGGACTCGGCTCCACCGTCGGCGTCTCGCTCGCAGATTTGCTGGCAAAGGAAAAATAACCTTTCGTTCCCTCATCCCCTGCCCTTCCCCCAAAGGGGGAAGGGAGTTCCCCTCTCCCAAAGGGAGAGGGGTTAGGGGTGAGGGATGAGGAAAAAAGATTCTCATGAACGAATCCCAACGCGTCCTCTCCACCGTCCTCCGCCCCCGCGCCGACCACGACCGTCGCGAAAAAATCATCCGCGCGGTCTTATTGCTGTTTTCCGCCGTCTCCATCTTCACCACGCTGGGCATCATCGCCGTCCTGCTGCAAGAGACCATCCTGTTCTTTCGGGAAGTCTCCATCGTGGAGTTCTTCACCGAAACGCGCTGGACCCCGCTTTTCGCCTCCAAAAAATTCGGCGTCCTGCCGCTGGTGAACGGCACGGTCCTCGTCGCGGCAGGAGCGATGTTTATTGCCTTGCCGCTCGGTCTGCTCGCCGCCATCTACCTGAGCGAATACGCCAGCGACCGCGCCCGCAAACTCCTCAAGCCCGCGCTCGAAGTGTTGGCAGGCGTGCCGACCGTTGTCTATGGTTATTTTGCGCTCACCTTCGTCACGCCCCTGCTTCAGAAAATCTGGCCCCAAACACAAGCCTTCAACGCCCTCAGCGCCAGCATCGTGATGGGCTTCATGATTCTGCCTCTCGTTGCCTCGCTCTCCGAAGACGCCATGTCCGCCGTGCCGCAATCGCTCAGGCAGGCGGCGTATGCACTTGGCGCAACCAGGCTCGAGGTCACGCTGCGAACCGTCGTTCCCGCGGCGCTTTCGGGCATCTCCGCGGCGTTCATCCTCGCCATCTCCCGCGCCATCGGCGAGACGATGATCGTCGCCATCGCCGCAGGACAGCAGCCCAAACTCACTCTCAACCCGCTCCAATCCATCGAAACCATGACCGCCTACATCGTGCAGGTCAGCCTCGGCGACACGCCCCAGCAAAGCATCGCCTACAAGACCATCTTCGCCGTCGGGATGCTGCTCTTCGTGATGACGCTGGTGATGAACCTGATCAGCAACTGGATGACGCGCCGCTATCGGGAGGTGTACGAATGAACGGACTCTTTGCCAACGAAAACGGGCGCTTCTCTCCCCGCCTCAGCCTGCGTCTGCGCTACGGACGCCTTTTCCAACTCCTCAGCCTCGCCGCCGTGACCCTCGGCCTGATCGTGCTCTCCGTCCTGATTCTCGACATCATCCTGGACGGCTACAAGTGGCTGCGCCCCGAATTTTTCAGCCAGTTCCCCTCGCGCTTCCCTGAAAAATCGGGCTTGCGCTCCGCCCTGCAAGGCTCGCTGTGGATGATCAGCCTGACCGCGCTGATGGCGTTTCCCATCGGCGTGGGCGCGGCAATCTACCTCGAAGAATACGCCAGCGATAACTGGCTGACGCGCTTCATCGAAATCAACATCGCCAACCTGGCGGGCGTGCCGTCCATCATTTACGGTTTGCTCGGCTTGGGCTTGTTCGTGCGCGGACTGGAACTCGGGCGCAGTGTGCTGGCTGGCTCGATGACGATGGCTTTACTGGTGCTGCCCATTCTCATCGTTTCGGGGCGCGAGGCGATTCGCGCCGTGCCGCAGTCGCTTCGGCACGCCTCGCTCGCCCTGGGCGCCACGAAATGGCAGACCATCCAGAACCACGTCCTGCCCTACGCCATGCCTGGCATCCTCACGGGGACCATCCTCGCCATGTCCCGCGCCATCGGCGAGACCGCCCCGCTCATCACCATTGGCGCGCTGACCTACATCCGCTTCGACCTGAAGGGTCCGCTGGATTTGTTCACCGTGCTGCCCATTCAGATTTTCAACTGGGTCTCGCTGCCCAAAGCGGAATTTCAGCAGTTAGCGGCGGCGGGCATCATCGTCCTGCTGGCAGTGCTGCTCAGCCTGAACGCGCTGGCGATTGTATTGAGGAATAAACTGCAAATCAGGTGGTAATGTGTACCGCAAAGTTCACTTTGCACTATGTTTTGCAAGATAAATCTTGCGCTACAAAGGTAACTCATGCTCCAAAATCACGAAATCGCTCTCTCCGTCAACAATCTCAACGTTTATTACGGCGGGTTTCACGCCCTGGAAGACATCTCGTTGGAAATCCCCGCGCGGCAGATTACCGCCATCATCGGTCCGTCGGGATGCGGCAAGTCCACGTTTCTGCGCTGCTTCAACCGCATGAACGACCTCGTCCCCTCCGCCCGCGTGCAGGGACAGGTCTTGTTCTACGGGCAGAACATCTACGACCCGAAAATCAACCCCGTGGAAGTGCGCCGTCACATCGGCATGGTCTTCCAAAAGCCGAACCCGTTCCCCAAGTCTATTTACGAGAACGTCGCCTACGGCGCGCGCATCAACGGCTACAAAGGCGACATGGACGAACTGGTCGAACGCTCCCTGCGCGCCGCCGCGCTGTGGGACGAAGTGAAGGATAACCTGAAGAAGTCCGCGCTGGCGCTTTCGGGCGGGCAGCAGCAACGGCTGTGCATCGCCCGCGCCATCGCCGTCGAGCCGCAGGTGATTCTCATGGACGAACCCGCCTCCGCCCTCGACCCGATAGCCACGCTCAAAATCGAAGAGTTAATGCAGGAACTGAAAAAGGACTACACCATCGTTATCGTCACCCACAACATGCAGCAAGCCGCCCGCGCCTCCGACTACACCGCCATGATGATGCTTTCCAAAGAAGGCTCGCGCGCTGGCACGGTCATCGAATATGACCGTACCGACGCCATCTTCACCCGCCCCAAAGATAAAAGAACGGAAGACTATGTGACCGGAAGGTTTGGCTGATATTCAGCAGATCACGAAAACTCTGCGGAATTTGCTTTCTACCCTGGCACTTGCACGCCAGGGCAAGTGTTGCGCAAATACGCGCTTTCGTAAAGTGCTGATATTTGGCGATATAATACCCCCAACCATAAAGCCGAGGATGTATGCTGAGAAAAACATTTGAAACCGAAATTCAACAGGTCAAGGATGATGTGCTGGTGCTTGGCAGCATGGTCGAAAAGGCATTGCTCGACTCGGTGGACGCGCTGAAGAAGCGCGACATCAAAGCGTCCGAGAAAATCTTTGCAGAAGACCAGGCAATCAACGGCAAGCGTTTCGAAATCGAGAACAAGTTAATGGTGCTGATTGCCACCCAGCAGCCCATGGCGCGCGACCTGCGCCTGCTGGCATCTGCGCTGGAGATTATTTCTGAACTGGAGCGCATGGGCGATTACGCCAAGGGCATCGCCAACATCAATATCCGCATGGGCGATGAACCCCTGCTCAAGCCGCTGATTGACGTGCCGCGCATGGCGCAAAAGGGCGTGGACATGCTCCACCGCGCCCTGACCGCCTTCGTCAATGAAGATGCGGAAACGGCGAAGAAAATCCCCATGGAAGACGACGAGGTGGACGCGCTCTACAACCAGGTCTACCGCGAACTGATGACCTTCATCATTCAGGACCCCAAGACCATTGAACGCGCCAACTGGCTGCTGTGGGTTGCGCACAACCTCGAACGCTTCGCCGACCGCGTAACCAACATCTGTGAACGAACGGTCTTCATCGTCACCGGCGAGATGAAGGAAATCAAAGCCACCGACGACGAGTTTTGGAAACAGCAGAAGCAGTGAACAGTTGGGTAAGCAAGTGTGATAAAAACGAGTGGATGAGAACAACCTCATCCACTCGTTCGTTAACCTGCCATGGTATCCATCCAGCCGTCCGCCCATGTGACTACCAGACTACTCTATCCCATTCTCCCCGTAATATACGCCTCCGTCAACTCCTGCTTGGGGCGGGTGAAGATTTCGGTGGTCGGCGCAAACTCCACCAGTTCGCCCAGCCAAAAGAGACCGGTGAAATCCGATACGCGCGCCGCCTGCTGCATATTGTGCGTGACAATGACAATCGTATAGTCCTTCTTCAATTCGGCAATCAGTTCCTCCACGCGCAGGGTGGCAATTGGATCGAGCGCTGAAGTGGACTCGTCCATCAGGATGACTTCCGGTTGAACCGCAATCACGCGGGCAATGCACAAGCGCTGCTGCTGACCGAGCGACAAGCCCAGCGCGTTTTCGTGCAGGCTGTTTTTCACCTCGTCCCACAGTGCGGCGCGCTTCAAACTTTCCTCCACCACCCCCTCCAACTGACTTTTGCTCTCCACCCTGCCCAGCACCCGTGGACCGAACGCCACGTTGTCAAAAATAGATTGCGGGAACGGATTCGGTTTTTGGAACACCATGCCCACACGCTGACGCAAATCCACGACATCCATTTCCCTGCCGTAGATATCGCTTCCGTTGAGCAGGATTTTTCCCTCCACGCGCGTACCGGGAATGGTGTCGTTCATGCGGTTCAGGCAGCGCAAAAACGTGGACTTGCCGCACCCCGAGGGACCGATGAGCGCCGTCACTTTGTGCGGCTCGATGTCGAGACTGATGTTCGAGAGCGCCTTTTTGGGTCCGTAGTAGAAGTCAAGGCTTTGGATGGAGAAAACAGGTTGAAGGTCGGGCATGAAGCGATTTTATCATGCCGGCGTTCCCTACTTTCGACTATAATTCTTTGTAATGAATCGCGTCGCTATTTTCATCCTTTTTACCTCCTTCCTTCTCTCTTCGTGCAATTCGGCTTCATCGGTGCAAGCCGATCCCCAAACGCCTGCGGCATACATCGAAAACAAAGGCTCCGATACGATGGTCAACCTGGCGCTGGCGTGGGCGGAAAAATACCAGAGTGACCATCCCAACGTCCGCATTTCGGTGACGGGCGGCGGGTCGGGGACGGGCATTGCTGCGCTCATCAACGGCACTGTGGACGTCGCCAACGCCTCCCGTCAGATCAAGCAGGAGGAAATCGAGGAGGCAAAAGCCAACGGCGGCAACCCCGTCGAATTCGTCGTGGCGCGCGATGCGATTGCCGTTATCGTCAATCCGAACAACCCCGTTAGCCAACTGACCTTGCAGCAGATTTCTGATATTTACAGCGGCAAAATCAACAACTGGAAGGAAGTCGGCGGGGAAGACCGCCCGATTGTGCGGCTCTCGCGTGAGACCAACTCCGGCACACACGTGTATTTTCTCGAAACCGTTTTGCGGTTGGGAGAGAAAGAAAACAAAACGCTCTTTTCGATGGATACGCTTCTGCTTCCCTCTTCCGAAGGCATCATCATCGAAGTGCGCCAGAACCCCAACGCCATTGGCTACGACGGTTTGGGGTATGTGCCTGCGGATTTGAAAGTGATTGCGATTGCAAAAGAAGCGGGCGGCGTGTACGTCCTGCCGTCCATTGCCACCGTGAACGACAAGAGTTACGCCGTCGCCCGCGACCTGTACATGTACACAAACGGTGAACCGACAGGCATTCTCAAGGAATATCTCGATTGGATCTTTTCCCCCGAAGCGCAGCAAATCGTTGCTGAACTGGGGTTTGTGCCTGTCCTCACCCCCAGCCCTGTATCATCTTTGACAGGGATACCCTAACGGAGAGCAGCGAGAACCACATGGAAAAATCCCTCAACTGGCGTGAGTTCGTCATCACCCGCCTCATCAAAGCCTCGGGCTATTCAGCCATCCTCTTCGTTGCCCTCATCTTCATCTTCCTTCTGCGCGAAGGCTTGCCCGCCCTGAGCGATGTCAAAATCGCCGAACTGTTCAGCGTGCGCTGGTATCCCATCGAGGAATATTTCGGCATCCTTCCGCTTCTCACCGGCTCCCTCATCGTGACCCTCGGCGCGGCGCTCATTGCCGTCCCGTTTGGCATCGGCACTGCCGTGTACATTTCCGAAATCGCCCCGCGCTGGGTGCGCGAAATCCTCAAACCGCTCGTCGAACTGCTCGGCGGACTGCCCTCCGTGGTGCTCGGATTCCTCGGGATTCTCGTCCTCTCGCCGTTTCTGCGCGTCTTTCTGGACCTGCCAACGGGTCTGACAGCCTTTACCGGTTCTCTCCTCCTCGGCGGAATCGCCGTCCCCACCATCGTCTCTGTAGCGGAGGATGCGCTCGATTCCGTGCCTCGCGCCTACCGCGAAGGCGCCTGGGCATTAGGCGCGACGCGCTGGCAGACCATCTGGCGCGTGACCTTGCCCGCCGCAAAATCCGGCGTCCTCACCGCCGTCATGCTCGGCATCGGGCGCGCCATCGGCGAAACGATGACCGTGATGATGGTGACCGGCAACGCCCCCGTGCTTGCGTTGAAACTTGGCAGCCTCTTCTCCCCCGTCCGCACCATGACCGCCACCATTGCCGCCGAAATGGGCGAGGTCGCCAACGGCAGCACCCATTATCACGTGCTGTTCTTCATCGGCATGGTTCTGTTCCTGATCTCGCTGGGAGTCAACATCGCAGCCTCGTCGGTCGTCTTCCGCGCCAAGAAGCGGGCGGAGAGGATCCTCTCGTAAAAGTCAAAAAAGTTTTCGCATATAATGATTATGGAGCGTGAGCCATGGATACTTATCGTGTTAGAACCAGGGTTTCAAAAGATGGACAACTCTCAATTACAGGGCTGCCCTTTCGCGCAGGAGCAGAAGTGGAAGTGATCGTGCGGGCAGAGCGGCAGGATCGTCAAACGCTTGTGAATGAATTGAAAGCGCTGCTCAGTGAAATTCAATCCCTGCCGCAGGCGCAGACAATTACCGAAGAGGAAATTGCCGCTGAAATTGCCGCTTATCGGGCTTCCAAAGAAAAATGAAGGTTATCATAGACACAAACGTATTGCTTTCCGCTGCGTGGAAGGATAAAACACCGGAAGAGGTTGTCCTTTGGATTTTGTCTCAGGACGATTGGGAATGGGTGGTTTCAGAAGATATTCTCACAGAATACCGCGAAGTAATACACCGCGAAAAATTTGGTTTGGATTCAGAGATATTGGACCGTTGGGAAACCATCATCAGAGAACTCACCACCCTTATTGATATCAACATTGATATCGAATTTCCGCGCGACAAAAGAGACGCGAAATTTCTCGCCTGCGCGCTGATTTCTCAAGCCGATTATTTCATTACAGGTGACAAGGATTTCAGCGAAGCCAAGAAGATCATAAACACCACCGTTATTTCTGTTTCCGCTTTCAAGAATTTGGTCATCCAAAAATGAGCCGATTTTTTTCTCTCAACCGTCACCTTGCCCAGCGGCTCGGCTTTGCCGGGCTCACGTTGATGTCGGTTCTCACCGTCCTGCCGATTGTTGCAGTAGTCCTCTATATCATCGTGCAGGGCGCGCCTGCGATCTCGTGGGAATTTCTCGGCGGCTTCCCGCGCAGCGGCATGCGGGCGGGCGGCATCCTGCCAGCCATCATCGGCACGCTGTACCTCACGCTTGGCACAGCCGTGTTCTCGGTCCCGCTGGGAATCGCCGCCGCGATTTACCTCTCCGAATACGCGGCAGATACGCCCCTCACCCGCACCATCCGCATCGCTATCATCAACCTGGCGGGCATCCCTTCGGTGGTGTATGGACTGTTCGGGCTGGGGTTATTCGTCCTGTTCCTCAAATTCGGCACCTCCATCCTTGCCGCCTCGCTGACTCTTTCCATCATGACCCTGCCGGTCATCATCAGCACGGCGGAGGAGGCGCTGCGCGCCGTCCCACAGGCGTTTCGCACCGTGAGCATCTCCCTCGGCGCCACCCGCTGGCAGACCATCCGCCGCATCGTCCTGAAGGAAGCGCTGCCGGGCATCATCACCGGCGTCATCCTCGGTCTCGAACGCGCCGCCGGCGAGACCGCGCCCATCCTGTTTACCGGGGCGGCGTTCTTCCTGCCGCGCCTGCCCAATTCCCCGTTCGACGCCACCATGGCGCTGCCTTATCACCTCTTCGTCATTTCCACGCAGGTTCCTGAAATGCCCATCCAGATTCAATATGGCACGGCGCTGGTTTTGCTCGTTTTTGTGTTGACCATGAACGTCATTGCAACGGTGATCCGCTCACGGGCAAGGGCGAAGAGGCAGTGGTAATCAGCGTCGTGTAACAAGTTGTTGTGGCGCGTAAAAGGCGCTCACTAACGCCGAATTCGCGCCTGCCAGGTTTGCGCTAGAGAGATCAAACTACGCCGAAGAATCAATGAACAAAATCATCATCGAAAACCTCTCCCTGCAATACTCGGATGGCACCGAATCCCTGCGAAACGTCAGCATGGAGATTCCCGCCAACGCCATCACGGTTCTGTTTGGACCCGCCGGCGGCGGCAAGTCCACGCTTTTGCGCTGTCTCAACCGTCTCAACGACCTGGCAGATGTGCAGGTTGTGGAGGGAAAAGTCATGATTGACGGCGAAAACATCCTAGACCCGAAAACGGATGTCATTGCCCTGCGCCGCAAAGTGGGCATGGTCTTTGCCCGCCCGGTCGTCCTGCCGATGAGCATCCGCGACAACCTGACCTACGGGCTGGAACTGGCAGGTGAGACGCGCCGCTCGAAACTCGACGAGGCGGTGGAACGGAGTTTGCAACTTGCCGCCATCTGGGACGAGGTCAAAGACCGCCTCGACGACCCCGCCATTGCGCTTTCGGGCGGTCAGCAGCAGCGCATCTGCCTTGCCCGCGTGCTGGCTCTGCAGCCAGAGGTCATCCTGCTCGACGAACCGACCTCCGGTCTCGACCCCATCTCCACCGGCAAAGTGGAAGCGGCATTGCAGGAACTCAAAAAGGACTACACCATCGTCCTGGTGCCGCATTCAATTCAACAGGCTGGGCGCACCGCCGACTACGCCGCCTTTTTTCTGCAGGGCGAACTTGTTGAATACGGGGAGGGAAGCGCCATTTTCACCGCCCCCAAAGAAAAACGGACGGAAGATTACATCACCGGAAGATTCGGATAAATGAAAACCGTATTGTTCCTTTGCACCGGCAACTCTTGCCGTTCGCAAATGGCGGAAGCCATTGTCAACGCACACTATGGCAGCCAGTGGAAGGCATACTCCGCCGGCACAAAGCCTGCCGGTTACGTGCATCTCAAGGCGATTCAGGCGCTCAACGAAATCGGCATTGCCCACGTGGGTAAATCGAAGCACATTGACGACCTGCCCGTGAAGGACTTCGACCTCGTTGTCACGGTTTGCGATTCGGCGGCGGAGGAATGTCCCGTGTGGCCCGGCAGAGCGGGCAGACGCATCCATCACAGTTTGGTGGATCCTGCCAAAGCGGAGGGAACGCACGAAGAGCAGATGCAGGTTTTCCGTCGGGTGCGAAGCGAAATGTTGAAAGTCATTCCCGACTTGCTGAAATAAAGCGCGGACGAAAATCATTTGACGGGCTGAGTCATCGGATGGTATTCTTTGACCAAAAAGGATGCCAACATGACCAGCCCGTTTGATATTCTCTTCGAACCGCTTCGTATCGGACCCGTCACTGCGCCCAACCGTTTTTATCAGGTGCCGCACTGCAACGGATTCGGCTACCGCATGCCGCACGGCATGGCGGCGATGCGCGGCATGAAGGCGGAGGGAGGCTGGGGGGTGGTCTGCACCGAAGAAACCGAGATTCACCACACGAGCGACCTCTCGCCGTATTTCGAGGGCAGGCTGTGGAGCGATGAGGACATCCCCGCATTGCAATTGATGGTTGAGTCTGTGCACCGTCACGGCGCGCTGGCGGGCATCGAACTCTCGTACAACGGCATTGACGCTGTGAACCTGTATTCGCGCGTGCCGCCGCTCGCGCCGCGTTCAATGGGAACGCTGGGCGGCTCAGGCTATGAACCCGTCCAAACCCGCCGCATGGACAAGGAAGACATTCGCAATGTGCGCAGGTGGCATCGGCAGGCGGCGCTCAGGGCGAAGCGGGCGGGCTTCGATATTGTGTATTGTTATGCGGGTCACGGCATGACGGCGGCGATGCAGTTCATCGTCCGGCGCTATAACGACCGCACGGACGAATACGGCGGTTCGCTGGAAAACCGCGTGCGCTTCCTGCGGGAGTTGATCGAGGATACAAAAGAAGCGGTGGGCGACAGGTGTGCGGTGGCGGTGCGCTTTGCGGTGGATGAATTGCTTGGCGAGGATGGCATCACCCATCAGGGCGAAGGGCATGATGTGATTGCCATGCTCGCCGAACTGCCCGACCTGTGGGACGTGAACGTCAGCGGCTGGAGCAACGACTCGGCAACTTCGCGCTTCGAGAAAGAGGGGTATCAGGAGAAGTACATTTCCTTTGTGAAGCAACTGACGAGGAAACCCGTCGTCGGCGTGGGGCGGTACACTTCGCCCGAGGCGATGGTCTCGGCAATCAAACGCGGCGTGATGGACTTCATCGGCGCGGCGCGTCCCTCCATCGCCGACCCGTTCCTGCCAACAAAAATCAAAGAAGGGAGGATAGAAGATATTCGAGAATGCATCGGCTGTAACATCTGCGTGACGGGCGATACCCGTTATGTCCCCATCCGCTGTACGCAGAACCCGACGATGGGCGAGGAATGGCGGCGCGGCTGGCATCCCGAAATCATCGCGCCGAAGAAGAGCGAGGGGGAGATCATGGTCATCGGCGCGGGACCCGCCGGGCTGGAGTGTGCGCGGGCGCTGGGTCAGCGCGGCTATCGGGTGTCCCTGCTGGAGGCGCGGAGGGAAGCGGGCGGGCGCGTCCTGCGCGAGTCGGCGCTACCGGGTCTGAACGAATGGCGGCGCGTCATAGACTGGCGGTTGACTCAGATCCAAAAAATGAAGAACGTCTCGCTCTATCTTTCCAGCCCGATGACAGCGGAGGAGATAGTCGAAGCGGGCGCGCAACATGTCATCGTCGCCACCGGCGCAGCCTGGCGGCGCGACGGCGTGGGACGGACGCTGTGGAAGCCGATTCCGGGATTTAACCTGGAGAATGTGTTTAGCCCTGATGATTTGATGCAGGCAGGTGCAATTGGTAAATTGGCGATTGGCGATTATGTGATTTACGACGACGACCACTACTACATTGGCGGCGTGTTGGCAGAGTTACTCGCGACAAACGGCTGCAAAGTCTCGCTGGTTACGCCGGCGCCGATGGTCTCGTATTGGTCGCAGTTCACGCTGGAGCAGGAACGCATCCAGGTGCGCCTGATGAAACTCGGCGTGGCGTTCTATACACAGCACGTGGTGAGCGAAATCGGAAAGGACTTTGTCAAACTCTCGAACATCATATCGGGCGGGGAAATCGAACTGCCGCGCAAAGGAGTGACGCTGGTGAGCGACAGACTCCCCAACGACGCCATCCATTCCGCCCTCAAACCCGCGCTTGAGACAGGTAAACTCCAATCGCTCCGCCTCATCGGCGACGCCGAAGCGCCGAACATCATCGCACAGGCCGTCTTTGCCGGTCACCTGGCGGCGCGGGAGTTCGACGAGCAGCAACCCGAAGGGACGCCGTTCAAGGTGGAAAGGCTAAAGATATTGTAGAGGCGAGGTTCTCTCACTGTTATTAGGCGGGGAAACCCCGCCCCTACAAACTCACCACACCCTCTCCAAATTGGGGTTATCGAGCGGTTTGCGTCCCACCTTTGCCATGTCAATCCATTCACCGTGCACCTTCACACGCACCACATCGGCGGTGAAGTCGGTCACCGTGCTGCCGTTATTGTTGAACAGCCACGAACCGACTGCATAAATATCCGCCGGCACGCCCAACTTCTCGAACTTGCGAATCTTTTCGGGATTGAAGCCGCCGGAGACGACAATCTTGACGTTGCGGCAATATGACCGTGCCGCTTCTTTCCAGACCTCGGGCAGGCTCCACGATTCCCAAGCCGAATCCAACGCCTGACGGACGTTGAACACCAGCCGCGGGTTGACGCCGAGATCGAGCGCCGGGTCGCCCAGCGGCGCAACCGACACGTCGCGCACGCTTCCGCTGGTATCCAACCGCACGCCATAAAGAATATACTTGGTGGCTTCGGCTTCCTCCCCAGCGTCCTTCAACTCCTTGTATTTCATGAACATCGCTTCCAGCACCCGCAGGGAATCGCGCACCGAATCGTTATTGAAATCCACCAACGCAATGCGCGGAATGCGCGCCGGCAGAATGCGCGAAAACTGCATCATTGCTTCCGCCGTGTCGCCGAGGAAGGAAGCGATGGCGGCGTGAGCAACCGTCCCGCCGCCTGCGCCGCCCCACCAATCGCCCTGCGCATCGGTGGAAACGAAGGGACCCAGTTCATGCACATAGTCGCGGTTGAAGCGTTGTACTGCGATGTTGTAGGCGTAGCCGTCGGCGGCTTGCACTTCGTGCAGGTCGAAGCGCGCCGGGAAGAAGAGCACCGGCTTACCGTGCGCCGCCACGAGCGTTTCATACACGTTCGTCGCCACGCGGCTGGCGCGGGTGAGGATGCCGAGCGTGGGGGTTTCGAGCAGGGCAAAGTCACGGTAACGTCCGCGCACCCTGATAACCGGCTCCACGTGCAGAGGGTTGCCATCCGATTCGACGATGGTCCCGTCATGCACCGCCCAAACTTCCAACCGACCGGAGGTATCCACAAAGTTCTCGCCATCCCAATAGCCCGTGCAGTGACGAAGCATGGCGAGCGCCTTGTCCACGCCGACGACGATGGTCTTGCCGACGCGGCGGGTGAACCACTGCATCTCTACTTCGATATTCCCCACGGCAATCTCCTGCGGCGAAATGCCCGGCGGCAGGTTGTGATACTTGCCAGAATAGGTGAATCCCTCTGCGGCGAGGGCGGTGAGCATGCGCCCGATGTTTTCGAAGTATTTGTCGGAATACCAGCCGCGGCGCATGCGCTCGATGTCGAGTTTGAAGGTTTCGTTGGTCAGACGTTTATGGTCGAAGATGGACATGGCTGTTCGATTCGTTTTGGGTGGTACTATTAAGAAACAAACAGGCGAACCAACATGCGAGATGTGTTCGCCTGTTTTTTATTCGCTAAAAGTCATCGGTGGAGCGCACGATGTGCATACCAGCCTGGGCAAAGCGTTGATATGCCGCATCTGCCGCGTCAGTGTGATCCACAACACCCGGCACCACCACCGGCGAGGCGCAGTCATCGAGAAGATAGACCTTTTTCGCCAGCGCAGGATCGGTCGCCTGAATGTCATCGAGCAGGTCTGAGACGGTCCATGCCACGCAATGCGATTTTGCCTGCCCGGCGATGATGAGACGGTCGAACTGCTGCAACTGCGCGATAAATTTGGTGTTGCGCACGCCGAGCGTTTCGCCCATCGGTCCGCTCAGCACTTCGGGACCAATCGCGGAGTAGTTCTCGGTGAAGGGCTTGTCGCCTTTGATTTCGATGTCATATTGCGCGGCGCGGGCAATGGAATGGAAGAAGAGCGCCTCCTCCACCGCAGAAACCAGCGCGTGACCAATGCCGCCAAGCATGGCATGATAGGGCCAGATGGTGAGGGCGTATTTGCCTTTTCGCTCCAGTTCCTCGGCGTAGTGAATCATCATCTGCTGACCGTATTCCGGCGCAATGCCGAACTGGGCGGCGAGAGCAGGGTTGAATTTCCACCTGCCGCTTTGCAGGTCAGCGAGGTGAATGTCGCTGTAAGGGGTGGGATGGTCGCCGTCGGCGTTGACGAAGAAGATGGCATGGAAGACCTGCAGGGTCTTGTGGGTGTCCATGGTGGCGGTGATGTGGGTAATGTCGCCGAGATGGCGGTAGATGAACTGACACAGGCGGGTGTTATCGTCCACCGCGCCGCGCCCGCTTCGCCCACCGACGAACAGCTCGAACTCCGGCATGCAGAAGGTGTTTTGCACATCAATCAGCAAAAGCCAGGTACGGGTCTGGTCGGCGGAGGCAGGCTGAACGGCGTATCGAAGCGCCCATTCCCGCGCCTGCTTTGCGCGTTCCTCGTAGGGAATCCGCCAGACCGCGCCGACCTTCCCGGCGTCGAAAAACTCAGGGATGGGTAATTTGTCCATTTGTATCTCCGTTCCAATTCTATACCCGTACAATTGCATGTCAAGTGCAATATCCGAGAGTTGACTTTTTTGCCTGATACCTTTAGACTCGCATCATCACGACCGTCAAGGAGAAATCATGGCGTCTCAATACCAATTGATCATGCGGACCGGTCCGACCCCCGGGGCGATATTTACACTGGAGGGGGACCAACTGAACGTCGGGCGCGACTCATCGAACGACATTACGATCAACGACGCGGAAGTCTCACGCCGGCACGCCCGCCTGACCTTCCAGGGCGGGAAGTACGTGTTGGAGGATCTCGGCTCGACCAACGGGACGTTTGTGAACGGCCAACGACTGGCTGGACCGCGCGTTCTGAAGGCGGGCGAGGTGGTCTCGTTCGGGGAACAGATCGTGCTGGTGTTCGAGGTGACGACGACCGATCCCGGCGCGACTGTGGTTTCGCCGCGCGCCGCAGTCGTGCCGTCCATTTCGCGCCCGCTGACCCCGCCGCCTCCGCCTGCGGATTACGTCGGGAACGTGCCCGCCAGCCCCGCGCCTTCGGCAGCGCCCGCGCCCGCCAAAGGGATGAACATCCTGCCGATCATCATCGGCGTGGCTGTGTTGTTCTTTTTGTGCGTGTGCGTTGGAATCCTTTGGTATATTGACGCCAACTACCTGTGGTGCACGTTCTTCCCCTTTCTGGGCGGATGCTGACCAAGAGAGAGATTGTCCCCGCAAGGCAATGAGCCTTGCGGGGTTTTTTGTTTAACGGTTGCCAAACGCATCCCTCTTGGCTAGAATAGGAACGAGTTTGGAGATCATTCGATGGAACAGAAGACGACCGCATCGCCGCGTTGGAGCGCCACCACAAAACTGCTTGTCGGGCTGGTTATGCTCGGCATTGCAACCTTTCTCCTTTACCGCTTTTCAAACCTGATCCCGCCGTTGATGATCATCTTCATCATCACATATCTGCTCCATCCAATCACCGCCGCCTTCTCGCGCGCGCTGCGCATCCCATGGAAACTTTCGGTCAACATCATTTACCTGTTGATCGTCATTGTCCTGATCGGTCTGCTCACCTGGGGCGGCGTCGGGCTGGTGGGACAGGCGCAAAGTCTCGCCAGTTCCATTCAGGGCATCGTCCGCGACCTGCCAAGATACCTCACGCAACTCTCCACGCAGGTCTTTACAATCGGTCCGTATACGCTGGACATGCGGACGTTCGATCTCCCCACCCTCAGCGATCAATTGCTTTCGTTCATCCAGCCCCTGCTCAGCCGCACCGGCAACATCGTCGGCGCGGTGGCGGGCGGCGCAGCGACCACCCTCGGCTGGACGCTCTTCATCCTGACCGTCTCCTACTTCGTCATGGCGGAGAGCAGCGGCTTGCGCGAAGACCTCCTGAAGATCGAGATTCCCGGCTACACGGAGGACCTGCGGAGATTGGGCAGTGAACTCAGCCGCATCTGGAATGCCTTCCTGCGCGGGCAGATCATCGTCTTCATGCTCGCGCTGGCTATTTATTCGATCGTCCTGCCCGCGCTGGGGGTGCGCTACGCCATCGGCATCGCCTTCCTGGCGGGGCTGGCGAAATTCCTGCCGTATATCGGTCCAGCCATCACGTGGATCATCATGGCGCTGGTCACGTTCTTCCAGCCGGTCAAGCCCTTCGGCCTCCAGCCGCTGAGTTACATGTTGATCGTGGTGATCACCACCTCCCTCATTGACTGGTTCATGGATAACTTCATCACGCCGCGCATCATGGCGCGCACGTTGAGGGTGCATCCCGCCGCGGTGCTGGTTGCCGCCCTCATCGCCGCCAACCTGCTGGGACTGCTGGGCGTCATCATCGCCGCGCCCTTCCTTGCCACGTTCCTGTTGCTGGGCAGGTACATCATGCGCAAGATGTTCGACCTCGATCCCTGGCCCGGAAAGGAGGAGACTCCCTCCCCGCCCGGCGTCGGTGAGATCGTGAAAAATCTTGCCCGGTTTTGGAGGTCCCGTTTCGCCAAAAACGAGGATGAAGCAAAACCCAAAAAGGAGAAGAAGAATGAGCAACAACCACAACGAACCAAAAACAGAAACGATCGCGGAAACCGATAACTTTTTCGCGTGGAAAGCCGAAGAGCCGGACGGAGAGACCACCTATCACATCGAGTTGAACAACGTCACCGTGCATTTCTTCGAGGAGGAGTGGAGGGAGTTTCTTCAACTGGTCCGCAATCTGGGATGATTTCCGGGAGAAAGGCGGCAGCCGCCTGATGAACCAATTCAAATGAAACTCAACAACACCATCACAGACGTGCGCGGGGTCGAAGTGGGACACGCGCAGGACAATGAAGCATTAACCGGTTGTACCGTCGTCCTTTGCCGCAAGGGAGCCGTTGCCGGCGTGGACGTGCGCGGCGGCGCGCCCGGCACGCGCGAGACCGACCTGCTCGACCCGGTCAACCTTGTCGAAAAAGTTCACGCCGTCGTTCTATCCGGCGGTTCCGCGTTCGGGTTGGACGCGGCGAGCGGCGTGATGAAATATCTCGAAGAGAACAGGATCGGATTCAACACCGGCGCCGCGAAAGTCCCCATTGTCCCTTCGGCTATTCTCTACGACCTGAACATCGGTCGCGCGGACGTTCGGCCTGATTCCGCGATGGGATATCGCGCGGCATCCTCAGCTTCCTCCTCCGCGCCTGCGGAGGGGAACGTCGGCGTGGGGACGGGGGCTTCGGTGGGGAAAATGTTCGGGTCGAGTCTCGCAACCAAATCGGGAGTCGGAACCGCATCCATGAACGTCGGCGGGGGAGTCATCGTGGGCGCGCTGGTGGCGGTCAACGCGTGGGGCGATGTCGTTGATCCAACGACAAATGAAATCGTCGCGGGACTTCGTTCAGGGAGAGTCGGTCCGCTGCGCGTGGGCGGGAAAGGTTATTTTGCCGATACGCTGGCGATGTTGAAAAAACCGGTTGGGCGCGCGCTGCTCGGGTTTGCGACGCGCGCCAACACGGTCATCGGCGTGGTGGCAACAAATGCCCGGTTGACCAAGGCGGGAGCGACGAAGGTGGCACAGATGGCGCACGACGGCATTGCCCGCGCGATCCGCCCCGCCCACACCCTGCTCGACGGCGACACGCTCTTCGCCCTTTCCACCGGCGCCCGCAAAGCGGACGTCACGACCGTCGGCGCGTTCGCGGCGGAGGCGGTTGTGCAGGCGATCCTGCGCGCGGTGAGAAGCGCAGAGGCGGCTGGCGGCTTGCCGGGCGCGAAATAATCCCCTTTTATGGAACGACGCAAATACCTTCCTGCCATCCTGCCCGGCGCGCTAGCATCCTATTTCGCGCTGGGCTTCCTCCAGAACTTTTACCCGTCGTTGTGGGGGGGCATCCTGTTCACCGTTCTCCTGAACGTCGCCTTCACGCTCGCGTTCGAGATCATCCTTGAGCGTTTCGCGGGCGCATTGCGGAGCGCTCCCCAGGAAAAACTGCTCTCCCTCGGCGTCCTGACGCTCGGCATAACGTTCATGGTCCTCACCCTCCGCCTGCTCGCCCAATACCTCAAACTCTTTTCTTTCGACTTTTTTCTACCCGATCCGCAGTTTGTCCTGCCATTCCTCGGCTTGACCGCGGCAACCCAAGTCGGACTGATCTTCCTTCTCCCAAAACTGGATGCGACCGGCTGGCGCACATCCCCGTTTATACTCTGGATCAAGCGCGTCCTGCCGGGACTTTTGCTTGCCTCCACCATCTCGGCCTCTGCCTACGCCTTTGCCACCGTCCTCGTCGAGGTCGAGCCTCCTTTCGCCGATAACTACTTCGACACCGATTCCCCCTTCTGGCTGAACTTCATGACCGCCCCGCCCGACCAGTTAATGATCATGCGGGCCGTCCACCCGATGGCGCTCCTGATCTTCCGCCCGGCGGCATGGCTGTTCTCCCTGTTCCTGAACGGTGACAAGTTCCACGGCGCGATCCTGCTCAACTCGCTGTTCGGCGGCGTCTGCGTCTTTCTGGCGTGGTCCTTCTTCAAGTCACGGACCAGGAACACGACCTATGCCCTGCTGATGGCGTCCCTGCTGGGGATCTCGGTCTCGCATTTCCTGTTGAGCGTTTTCCTCGAGTCCTACATCTTCTCGGCGGCGGCGCTCCTCGCCTTCGTCCTGCTCATGGGAAACGGGGAAAAGCGGCTCACGCGCCTCGTCCCGGTCGGCTTGTTGACCTTCGGCATCACCATCACGAACTTCGTCCAGACCTGCATCGCCTTCCTCCTTGTGCGGCGGGACATCAAAGGACTCGTCAAGTACGTCCTGATCGTACTGGCGCTGGCGGCGGTACTGGCGTTCGTCCAGCATGCCCTGTACCCGTCCAGCGAGCCTTTCTACTTCGTCAGCAACCTGACCGGCGAAAGCGTCTACCGCTATGACCTGTTCGAGGTCCCAGCCTCGGCGGTGGTCAGCCGCGCGAACGTCATCTTCAGGAACATCGCCCTCTTCAGCGTAGTCGCGCCGCGTCCGCTCGTTTTTCTCGAGGAACTCGGCTGTACCTTCCCCTGTTTCAACACCATCCGCTACTACCGGGGAGCGTACCAGTATGCCTCCTACATCGGCTTCAGCAGCCTGCTTGCACGGATATGGTTCCTCCTACTGCTCGCCGCAGGCGGACTCTTCGCGTGGAAACTGCTCAAGTCGCCGAGGGAGGCGTCTCTGCAGGCGGCGCTCGCCCTGAACCTGCTCTTCAACTTCATCCTGCACATGAACTACGGTGACGATCCCCTGCTCTACTCCCCCAACTGGACGTATGCACTCGTGTTGTTCTTCGGCATCTCGTTCGAGAAACCGGCGGAGAAAAAGTGGCTTCAGTTTGCCCTGCTCCTCTTTTTGGCTGCGCTCGTGGTCAACAACCTGGAATTCCTCCACAAGGTGCTGGAGGCGGTCCTGCCTTTCAAGTAGGGGGAAACAAACAAAAACGGGATGGTCTGTGCAAACCGTCCCGTTTTTGTTTTGCCGTTGCTGGCTCTAACGCCTGCCCTTCAACTCATCCTTCAGGATCATGGTCATCACGACGCTTACGACGCTGACGATCAGACCGCCGAGGAAGGCGTTCCACCAGACGGGATCGCTGATGAGAAGGGCGATGCCGAACCACTGACCGACCACGCTCGTCAGCCAGAACAGGAAGGTGTTGATGACCAGCGTGAACAAGCCCAGGGTGAGGATGATCAACGGGCAGGTGAGGAACTTGAGCAGGGGGCGGAACAACGCATTGATAACCCCGAAGATCAGCGCCAGCCAGATCAGCGAAACCATGCCGCTTCGCAGGTCAATGCCCGGTACGATCAGCACCGCCAGATACAGCGCGATGGCGTTGATAAGCAGACGCAGGATGAATTTGGTCATTTTCTTCTCCTCTCGGTTCGGCGCGTCAACCCGGGGAAGTTATCGAAACCGCACAGACTCGTTTTATGTGACGGAGTTTCTTCCTTCCACTCGGGATGGCTGACCGTTCTGAAACTGTCACCTCATTTACGCAAAGGATCGTTCCGGGTTGCAGGCTGGGCGCGCATCCAGATCAATGTGCGGCGTTCGGTGAAGCCCGCCGCGAGGAACGCCTCCGTCATTTCACCTGCGGGATATTCCAGGGAAAGCGTGGAACGATTGGGTAGCGTCCGCCGGGCATGGATAAGCAGAAGGGCAAGCGCCTCGGCGGAGGTTTCGCCTCCCTCGTCCGTACCAATGCCCGTCGCCGCGAAAAGGGAATCGGACCTGCCCCCGCGCGGCGCCCACGATAATGTGGCGAGCAACCTATCGCCGCATATCGCCGCCCATTGTTTGATGTTCACGTCAACGAACAAAAGGTAGAGCCAGTTCATGAGTCCGGGCCGAAGGGAGTTAAGGTTGAAGGAACGGTACCAGCCCAAAACGTCGGGGTGGAGGCGGCGAAGCCAGTCCTGTTGTTGGAGCCAAAAGCGCGGGTGACGCGGAACGATCTGTATATCGGAATCGGGCAGGGAGGGAGGGTCGGTCTTCGCTACCCACGTGGCGCGCCGGGTGATCTCCTTAAATCCCAACTGCTGATAGAGTTCGATGGCGCCGGGGTTGTCGTCGCGAACGTGGAGCCAGAGCGCGGATGCTTTTTTATCCCAGCCATATTTCATGGCGCGCTGGGTAAGGATGCGGGCAATACCCCGGCGGCGATATTCGGGATGCACCGCGATGTTCGCAATGAGATAGATGCGCCTACCCTGATCGCGAAAGGGAATGAGGCTGGCATTGCCAACGATGCGTCCGTCCTCCTCCCACACATACCCTGTCATCGGCATGGAGGCGTTCTCCGTCATGTTCGACGCCCAGCGCAGGAAACCGTCGTCGCGGCTGGCGCGGCGCATGTCATTCACGTACCGCTGACCGTCGTTGTCCATCGTGCTGGCAAAGCACAGTTCGATCAGGTCGGCAACCGCGGACAGGTCGCGGAACATGTTCATCGCGCGCATGTGCGGATGATCCTTGTTCTGCACGGAAATGCTGACTGTGCTCATTAGGGGGAATTATAGCCGCGTTTGTTCGTGAAGTGACGCTTCGGGAGCGTTCCCTGTCATGAAAATGCCATCCGATTCGATTGCATCGGGTAGAATAAAAATATGAGTCTCCCCGAACCCGCTCCGCCTTCGCGCCGCGCCCTGTTGCTGTATTTGTTCCGACGCATCGTCAAACCGGTCTCGCGTGAACGCCGCGCGGAGGTGCAGGTGCAGCTGCGTGATTCGTCCAGCCCCGATTTCGATTTCTTCCTGCTCGTCACCCTTTCCTGCATCATCGCCACGCTCGGGCTGCTGACCGACTCGCCCGCCGTCATCATCGGCGCCATGCTGGTCGCGCCGCTCATGTCGCCCATCATCGGGCTGGGGCTCGCCTCGCTGACCGGCGACCCGACCCTGTTCCGCAATGCAGGCATCGCGCTCGCCCGCGGCGCAGTGATCGCCATTGTGATCTCGGCTTTCCTCACCTTGGGAAACCGCTACCTGCCCTTCCTCCCACTACAGGAACTGCCCGGCGAGGTGCTGGCGCGCACGCGTCCTTCGCCCATTGACCTGACCATCGCCCTCGCCGGCGGCATGGCAGCCGCTTTTGCGCTCGCCATGCCTTCCATTTCAGCGGCGCTGCCGGGCGTTGCCATCGCCACTGCCCTTATGCCCCCGCTGTGCGTGGTCGGCATCGGCATCGCCATGGGACGCTGGGATGTGGCAGGCGGCGCGTTGCTGCTCTTTATCACCAACGCTGTCACCATCGCGTTTGCCGCCATGCTGGTCTTCGCCGCGATCGGGTTCACGGTCAAACGCGAAGACGGACAGATCGTCCCGCGCGCGCTGGTGGTCACCGCTGTGTTCACCCTCATCCTGCTCATCCCGCTCACCTGGCTGAGCGTGCGCTTCTTCCAGCAAGCCACCCAGAACCGCCTGATCAACGAGGTGGTCGCCGAGGAGGTGGAGCGCTTCGACGCCGAACTTGCCGACCTCAAGGTCACAAAAGCGGACGATACATTCCAGCTTGCTCTCACCCTGCGCACAACCCGCCCCCTGCTC
>JABWAU010000153.1 GCA_013360875.1 Anaerolineales bacterium
TGATCAAATCTTTTCCGTATCGCTAGTCCAAACTGTATCAAAGGTCCTTGCAGTTTTTGGCTTTAGAATTGCCTGTATCAGAGGTCATTGCAGGTCACAGGTAGGAACATCAACCCTTCTAGTTGCTCTTTCGGTGCTACTTCCATCTTGGCTGTCGGGCATGACTTCGTGCGGACAGACTTCACGACATCCCAAATGAGCTTAGCGATGTCACTGGGCTTTCTATCCGTGAACAGTTCCGCAGCATCTATAGAGTTTATAGCTCTTTGAGCGGCAGTCGGTGTGAAGGTTGGGATGGTGGGCAGGGGTGTGACGGTGGATGTGGGTGGGATGGGTGTTTGCGTGATCGTTGGAATCAATGAAGCCGTGGGTGTTTGAGCAGGCGGCACGGATTGCGTTTGTGATGTCCCACATGCGGAGAGAGTCAGTCCAAGAATGAAGAACAGGGAGAGAAGTTTTTTCATCGTCCACCTCGTTGGAGGGATTATACTTCCAGAAGTCCTCGGTGGTCGAGTAGAGCGAGTGCTTTTCTCGCTCGTATCGAGACCACCATGTTACAAGAATACTTTCAATAACAGGTGGTCTCGATATGCTCTTCGCAACGAACGCTCAGAGCTACTCGACCACCGAGCATAAATGAAAAGAGAACCCATGACAACCACAGCCTTCTCCTCCCGCCGTTCGCCCATCTATGGTCGCAATGGCATCGTCGCCACATCCCAGCCGCTCGCCACCGCCGCGGGTCTCGAAATCCTTGCAAAGGGAGGCAATGCCGCCGATGCCTCCGTCGCTGCGGGTGCCGCTCTCAATGTGACCGAACCCACCTCCACGGGGATTGGCGGGGACATGTTTGCCCTCTACTATTCTGCGGATACGGGAAAAGTGACCGCCCTCAATGGATCGGGGCGCGCTCCTTCCGCCCTGACGCTTGATCGGCTAAAGAACGAAGGTCTCCTCGCTGAATCATTGCCTCCGTTCCACGCCCACACAGTGACCGTCCCAGGCGCGTGCGCGGGTTGGTGTGACCTCATCGCAAAGCATGGATCGCTCTCGATGGGCGACGTCCTTGCGCCTGCCATCCGACTCGCCAGTGACGGATTCCCCGTCGCGCCGCTCACGTCCTATTTCTGGGGACGCGGCGCGCAGCGTCAACTTGCCTCCGCCCCGAACGGAGGCGAACTCACCATCAACGGTCGCGCGCCGAAAGCAGGCGAAATCTTTCGCAACCCCGGCCTGGCGCGGACGTTCGAGACCGTCGCGCGCGGAGGGGCGTCAGCGTTTTATCAGGGTGAGATCGCTGAGTCAATTGTCAGCGTGTTGAAAGAGGCGGGAGGTTGTATGACGATGGACGACCTCGCCTCGCATGTGTCCACGTGGGAGGAGCCGATCTCTGTCACCTATCGCGGACTGCGCGTCTATGAATGTCCGCCCAACGGGCAAGGCATCACGGCGCTCATCGCCTTGAACCTGCTCGAAGGCTTCGACCTCCCCTCGCTGGAAGCGTTATCCGCCGAAAAGATGCATCTGATAATCGAAGCCCTGCGGCTGGCGTTCGCAGATGCGAGTTGGTACGTCGCCGACCCGAAGTTTTCGAATGTGCCGATCAAGGAATTGTTGTCAAAGGAGTATGCCTCCGAGCGCCGAAAATTGATCAATCCGCAGCGAGCGACAATTGACCAGAAACGCGGCACGCCTGTTGCTTCTTCAAATACGGTTTATTTGAGTGTTGTGGATAAATGGGGCAACGCCTGCTCGTTCATCAACAGCAACTACATGGGATTTGGCACGGGCATCGTCCCCAAAGGCTGGGGCTTCACATTACAGAATCGCGGACATAACTTCAGCCTCAATCCGGGTCACCCCAACTGCCTCGCCCCCCGCAAGCGACCGTATCACACGATCATTCCCGCGATGGTGACGCGCGCTTCCGATAATTCGTTGTATGCGTCGTATGGCGTCATGGGCGGATTCATGCAGCCGCAGGGACACGTCCAGGTCCTCTCCGCCCTGCACGACGCAGGACTCGACCCTCAATCCGCCCTCGACCTCCCGCGCTTCTGCATTGACGTGGACGAATCAGGCGGGCGTGTCGCTATCGAAGAGAACATGCCGCAGGAAACTTATGCTGCTCTGGAAAAGATGGGACATCCCGTGTATTCTGTCAGCGGATACGAACGCGCCTTGTTCGGCAGGGGACAAGTCATTCTACGTGACCCAGAGACAGGCGTGCTGTGCGCAGGTAGTGATCCGCGTGCCGATGGATGTGCGATGACCTTGTGATGTTGTCATTTCGAGCCTTGTCCCGAAGCGAAGCGAGGGAGCAAGCGGGAAATCTTTTGCATGGCTTGGGCAGATTTCTCCTCGCTGCGCTCGTCGAAATGACAAGTTATGAAATATATCCCTCCGCCCTCAGAATTCCCTCAAACGCCTGATCCGCATCCTTGACTGCTTTCTCCTTCCAATCGCTCGCGGATGGGTTGAACAATTCTTCGAATCCGCGTTTCGCGCGTGCAAGCAGGCTTTTAGTTTTTGCCCCATGCCAATAGGCGCGGTTCTCGTGGATCATCACGCGCGGACTTTGGAACAAGCCGTACATCGTATCGCCCAGCGTGCCAAACTCGAATGCGGTGGCGAAGAATCGTTTTTCAGGAAATTCGTTTTGCCATAAGGCATACTCGTAATCCACCATATCGCCGCGGATGGCGTAGAACTCGTCTGCGGTCGCGGCAACCACGAGGGGATAGTTGAATCGCTTCACGAAGTAATCCGAACTGCCCTTGTCCAATGCCGAGTTGACCAGACTCATCTGGTAACGCGGACCGTAGCCGGTGTGCATATCCAGGTGCAGGATCTGCTCGTATGAACTCATCATCTGCCTGTATAAATCCATGATGACCTGAGTCTCTTCGGGGCGTTCGGTCCCGCCGTAATACAGACCTTTGGGGTGGCGGTATTGTCCAAGCAGGAGTGCGTAACGGAAGTTATTCATTCCCATGAGTGCGATATGCCAGAATAATTGGAGCGTGTAGCCAATATTGTCTAAAAGAAGATTTGTAACCTTTGTTCCGGGATTGAGAAACCTGGCAATCTTGTCGTACTCGGGGTTGAAGGCTGGATCGTGGTGAACGTTGTAAAGGAATGTGCGGTTGAGGTCAATGTTGTCCCTGTTGCCGCGGCGATGATGTTTCATTCCCCACGGGTTGATGGCGTGGACAAGTAAGATGCCCGTGTTACGCGGGTCCAGTTTTGGCATGTGGACTTCGATGAATCTCTGCATCATCGCCGAGCCGACGTAACCTTCCACGCCGTGTTCGCCGGTGGTGAGGATGAAGACCTTTTGATTGGTTTCTGTCGCGTCGGAGTAAATCCAGTCAATGGTCAGGTCTTCGTCTCCTTGTAGTTTGTGTTGAAATGGTTTTGCGCCTGACCACTTGGCTTGGACAGTTGAAAGATAATTTCGGAATCGCTCGCGCGATGATTCGTAGGTTTCGAGAAAGAAGGATAGGATGTCGGTCATGGTTTCTCGGTTTGACAACTGCGAAGAACACTAAGGTTGCTAAGAAAATCCCTTAAACTCTTCGCGCTCTTAGCGCGCTTCGCGGTAAAGATTATCCTTGATAAGGTTGTAATTGATATTCGGTGTATTCCGTCTCGCAGGCGTGACCGCGTCCGATCCAGGCTTTGAGCGATTCCAACTGGATGATGATGCTGAAGACGGTGTGAGTCTCCGTCCCGTGCTTGCAAATGGACGTGGGATACCCGGCGTGGTCAGCCAACAGGATGCGGAAAAGTTCGGGGGTCAGTTTGCCGTAGTTCTGGCGGAGCAGGTAATCCGCCCGGTTGTGGCGGATGATCGAGTTGGCAATCACGCCCCGGTCGCGTTCGAAGCGACGCATGGACGGGGCGACATAATGGTTGGCGTGTGCCATCACATCGTCCTCGATATAGATCGCTTCGAGGTCCGTCGCCGAGCCTTCCATCGAGTAGACTTCGCCGCTCCCATCTGCGATCACGTTGTTATAACTGGAAGCGCGGCTGGGGAGCAGGCAATGCGTCATCGCTTCGCTCAAAGTGCGCGATCCCAGAATGGCGCGGACGACAAGCAGGCGCGGCACGCCGGGGCGGACGTCGTTGCTATCCAGTTGATTGCCTGTGAGACTGATCTTCGCCGCGTTGTATCCCGCGCTGATGGCGATGCCGCCCACCGAAACGCCGATGAACTCCGGCTCGTCTCCCGCCCGGACCTTGAGCATGACCAGCCTCGATTCGGTTTGCGGCAGGAGATCATTTGTGTGGGCAATGAGAGTTGTGCCATCGGCGGTGGCTTTGCCGCGCGCAGCCATATCGGTGCAGCCGTGCCAGGCAACGTCCTCCCAAAGTTCCTCGCACATGAGAAGGAACACATCCTCAAATGGAATGCCCGCTCCCTCGGCGATGCCTTCGAGTTCTTCGATGTATTGGGGGTAAACCTTACGGCTCGGGACGAGATATTCCCTGCTTTGTTCGAGCATGGTGGACCACGTCGCGCCTTTGGGCAGGTCGTTGCGAAGTTCGGCGAACAGGCTTTGGAGTCCTTCCTTGCACTGTTCGCCGATCTGCTGACCGACTTCGCGATGCGTTCCGCGCGCTTCGATGAAGGGGAGAGGGTATTTGGGCATAGTACCGATACCCGCTAATACGTATAAAACCCTCTCCCCGTCTTTCTCCCTAAATAGCCTGCATCCACCATTTTGCGCAGCAGCGGCGCGGGGCGGTATTTGTCCTCGCCTAAATCTCGCTGCAAGACCTCCATCACGAACAGCACCACATCCAAGCCGATCAAGTCCGCCAGCGTGAGCGGACCCATCGGGTGGTTCATGCCGAGTTTCATCACCGCGTCAATCGCTTCGGGGGTGCCGACTCCCTCTTGAAGCGCAAAAATCGCCTCATTAATCATAGGGCATAACACTCGATTGGAAATGAACCCCGGCGAGTCATTGGCTTCGACGGGCTCCTTGCCCATGACCTTGCACAACTCAAGTGTGGTCGCGAGGGTCTCTTCGCGGGTTGCCAGTCCCTTGATGACCTCCACCAGTTTCATCAGCGGGACGGGATTCATGAAGTGCATCCCGATCACGCTGCCGGGGCGGCCGGTCTGTGCGGCGATCTTGGTGATCGAAATCGAGGACGTGTTGCTCGCCAGGATCACGCCTTCGCGCGCGGCGGCGTCCATATCTTTGAAGATCTTGAATTTGAGTTCGGGGTTCTCGGTGGCGGCTTCGATGACGAAATCTGCTTCGTGTAGCGTATCCATATTCCCCACAAATTGGATTGCGTCCGCGCTGGCTTTTTGCTCGGCGGTGATCGTCCCTTTTTCGAGCAGTTTGCTTGTGGATTTGGCAATCGCCGCTTTCGCCTTTTCCAGCGCAGAGGGCAGAACGTCCATGCAGGTGACCTGGTATCCCGACGTCGCTGCCACCTGCGCGATGCCGTTGCCCATCGTCCCCGCGCCGATGACGGCGATGCAATTGAGGTGAGTGGACATGCGAATTTGTTCCATTAGCGGATTCTACTTTGGACGCCTCGGTCGAAGGCTGCCAGGCAGGTGGTCGGAGTCTGCTTCTCAGGATTCAGGATGGCGACGCGGCGTTGGGGCTGGTGCCGATCGGGCAGGCCTTGCCAATCACGGCGAAGCACATCGTCACACGACAACAGAAGCCCATCCGCTGCAATCGCGAGATTGAGAACGTGAGCGTCCTTTGCGATGCGGCGCCTCCTTTCAGCGTCGATGGTGCGGTCCCTGGCGATGCGCTTGAACAGGTCGTCAACACCGGGCGACAACCAGACCACCTTCCGCCGCACCTTCATCATCCGGAGCCACCGCATGAACCATTGCCCACCTCGCGCATCCATTTCCGATTTTAGGTCATCGGAGAGAACGACACGGTGGCACACATCCAGCATCGATTGGAGAACTTCCCGGATGGGCGTAAAATCGGCGTCGTTGGCCGACTTCTGGAGACCGCCGCACTTCGACTTCACATCCGCGTCCACGACGATGCGCCTGCTGGTGGTCTTCATGACGCGGGCCTATTCGACGAACGGAAGCGAGAGGTACTCGTTGTCGAGGCCGAGGTCGAGTTCTCCGAAGTCCTCGGGCCAGTCACCCCAGGCGCCGTTCGCGTCCATTTTCCCACTCGTCACCTCGGTGAAGCCATTATCATCTCGATGGAACCAGTTCAGGCTCACCTGGTCAGGTGCGAGCTCGCGCCGTGCCATCCGCAGTTGGATCGACCGCAGCAGCAGGGCACTGTGAGTCTCGATGATCAGGCGGACCCCTCGGGCTGCGGCCCGCTGGAAGACCGCTCCGAGCGCGATCTGCGCGCGGGGATGAAGATGAATCTCAGGCTGCTCGATGTAGATGAGCTGACCTCGCTGCGCGGCAGACAACGCCACGACCAGAGGGAGCACTTGCGACACGCCGAAACCCACGTCGGGCAACTCCACCAGATCGAGGGCGCCACTCTTCAATGCACTTGGGGTGCGTCCCACCCGGATGGTGAGCTTGGTGTGCCCGGCGGCTTTCACATCAATCTTCCAAGTCAGCCCGAGCTCCTTGAGGTCCTGAGCAACTCGTTCGAGGTTGTCCTTGGATTGATTCTCTACCCAGTGCTGCAGAAGGCTTGCCGTGTAGTTGTGGAACTGGCCTGGAAACACCGAGCCCACGGCGGCGCGCTCGTAGGTGCGCTCCGGGTTGCCCCTCCATCCGGGGAGGTGGATGAGCTGCTGGATCCATGACATTTCGGCCGTTGCGGGCGAATACGATTCGATGACTGGGCCTTCAGGAACTCTCAGAGTAACGTTCGCAGAGAGAAAACACCTTTCAACCCTGATAGCGGCCGCCAACGGCACCTTGGCATCGCTGTATGCCGTGCGGATGACAGAAGCACCCCTAATGATCGACCAGAGGTCTTCGAGGGCGAGCTTGCTGTTGAACTCAATCTGCCTGTCGTCCGCGAGCAGAAGGCGCTGACTGTCGATCGTGGCCGTGCTCTTGTTGTCGAAGGTGTATCCGACCTCAAAGGTCCGCCCGTCTTGGAAGCCGCACGCTATGGAAAAAGTCTGAGTTCGCTTCTTCTTGTTCTTGCTGCGAGACAGGAACTGAATCGCATCGGTGTACTGTACATTCGCGCCTTGAATCTTCAGGACGCCCGGATCGAATCCCTCCTCGAGCGTCTGCTTCAGCATCAAGAAGGGATGCATGAAGCTCGACTTCCCGGCGCTGTTGGCACCGGCAAGGATCGTCAGCGGTCTGACCCTGACCGTCGTCCCGGCGAGGTGCGACTTGAACCCCTTCACCGTGAGCGAGGTAAGCTCTCGGGTCGCTCGGCTATTCTTTCGGGGCGTCCGCTCCGGGGCCATGGGCAGCTTCCTGTTGCTGGAGTTCGATGTGGATGATGCTGGTGTGCTTGGAGGATCGACTCAAGTGCGATGAGTCGTGCCCAGCCTCAGGAATCGGTCTCCACGCTCATCGCGACGGCGTTGCCGCCGCCGATGCACAGCGACGCGAGGCCGGTCCGCTTGCCATGGCGCCGCAGCGCGTGCAGGAGCGTCGTCAGCACGCGCGCCCCGCTCGCTCCGATCGGGTGGCCCAGCGCGACCGCCCC
>JABWAU010000032.1 GCA_013360875.1 Anaerolineales bacterium
GGACGATGTACCGAAGATCGTAGAGGAAGGCAGGTTTGTGGAAGCGGAAGAGAAAAGTTTGTTTGCCGCGATCCGATCCACCGTCCGCCGTCCACCGTCCACCGTCAATGAATTTCTGGAGATCGTCGTCAAACTCATCCCATCCATCAACTCGTTCTTCGACAAGGTTCTGGTCATGGCGGAGGACGAACAGGTGCGGCGAAACCGCCTCGCGCTCGTGGGACAAATTGCCGGTCTGTCCAAAGGCATTGCAGACCTGAGCAAACTCGAAGGGTTTTAGCCTTTCATCTGCCCAGCCTCAACGGTTGGGTTTTATGTTGGAACAACGGGATGGGGGAGATCGTTTAATCGTCAACAGCATGAGAGGAAGGTGATATGTTCCGCTTGCGAAGATTGACCCTGTTCATTGTCTTGCTGGCTTCTGCCTGCTCGCAAAAGCCGAGCGTTGATTCGATATCGGAGCCTTCAAGTCCCGCGCCTGCAATATCCATTACGTTAACTCCATTATCCACATTCACCCCGCATCCAACGTTCTCGCTTGCGAATACGGCGCTTCCTGCCACACCTGTTTCTCAGCCAACGCTTGGAAAAACGCCGCAAGTCCCTTTTGGATTGACATTCGACCAGATCAATCCCATCTTTTACGGAAAAATTTTTTTGGGCGCAACATCTGGCGATATCTGGTTGTATCCACGCGAAGTGTATCCCCTGCTTGGCAACGCGCAGGTTTATGATTTTTACGATCAAAACTTTCAACCTTTTCCAACAACTGTTGTGGTGCCTGAGCCAAGAACCGAAGGGGCGCATCAGTGTGATTTCTTGGACTTTAAATTTGTGGATCCAGGAATCGGCGATGTATCACCGGTTCTCGGCGTAAAGCCCGGGCAATCCGTGACATTTCGACCTGTCCAAACTATTGCGCAGGATAGCGGATTGTACGAACAGTATTTACAGGAATGGCTCGTATTGCAAGGCGTTTCATCCCCGGAGTTAGGTGTTGTGAAGGTCCTGCGGGTGGATTTGGAAGGGGACGCCGTGGATGAGGTGATCCTTGTGGCAACCAACATCGAAGACTCAATGGGAGGTTTGCATGAGGCAGGGGCGGGGAAATATTCCGTGGTGCTGATGCGAAAGGTGATAGGAGCACAGGTATATACCGTTCCTTTGGTGGTGGAAATTTACTATGCTACAGACTCCAAGATGGAATACCCGATCATATATGATGTTGACCACATCTATGATCTCAACGGAGATGGAAACCTGGAGATTATCCTTTCCGGGCGATGGTGGGAGGGCGGTGGCTTGTTCGTTCATGAAGTGCATGAATTGAACGCGGTGAGAGTCCTGGATCTTATCTGCGGCTGGGATCCTCGCTAGGATGATTTCATTATCAGTACTTCACGAAAGCGCGTATTAGGCGGTCTCTAGCGCCATATTTGCGCCAGAGGGCGCAAATTACGCGCTGTTTTCGTGAAGTACTGATTATCGTTGAGAGAGTCGAATCGCCGAGTTCGACTCTCTTTTCGCTTAATTTGGCAAACAAGTAAAAGTCCTGTTAATGCGGGATTAAATATGAAATAAGTTAACGATGTGTGGCAGGCGGGTGGATTTGGTTATAATGCCCGGCGCATATTAATTGTACAGAGGGAACAGAGGTTGATATGATGAAGCACAAAACAACATACCCAAAACACATTGCCTTCATCGGCAATTACCTGCCGCGTCAATGCGGCATCGCTACATTTACCACGGATCTGTGCGAGGCGGTTGCGGGAACGTATCCTGAAACCGCGTGCATTGCCCTGCCGGTTAATGACATCGAGTCCGGCTATGCTTATCCGCCGCGCGTGCGGTTCGAACTGGCGGAAAAGGACATCGTTTCTTATCGCCGCGCTGCAGATTTTTTGAACATCAATAATGTGGATGTGGTCAGTTTGCAGCACGAGTACGGTATTTTTGGCGGACGGGCGGGCAGTCATATTTTGACGCTCCTGCGCGAACTGCGTATGCCCATTGTAGCCACATTGCATACCGTTCTGCACGATCCCAACCCCAATCAACGGCGTGTGCTGGAAGAGACCGCAACCCTGTCCGACCGGTTGGTGGTGATGAGCCACCGCGCCTCGGAATTCCTGCAGGAGGTCTACCGCGTGCCGCAGGAAAAAATTGACGTGATCCCGCATGGCATTCCGGATGTCCCGTTTATGGACCCCGCTTTTTACAAGGATCGCTTTGGGGTGGAAGGGCGGACGGTTCTGCTTACCTTTGGTTTACTCTCTGCAAATAAGGGGATCGAAAACGTGATTTCGGCTCTGCCCGACGTTTTGGCAAGACATCCCAACGTGGTGTATATCGTTTTGGGCGCCACGCATCCGCACGTCAAACGCCACGAAGGCGAGACCTATCGCATGTCGCTCGAACGGCTGGCGCGGGAAAAAGGCGTGGCGGGAAACGTCATCTTCTTCAACCGCTTCGTAACTCTCGATGAACTGGTCGAGTTCATCGGCGCGGCGGATATTTACATCACGCCCTACCTCAACCGCGAACAAATTGCCTCCGGCACGCTGGCTTACACAGTGGGTGCAGGAAAGGCGGTGGTTTCCACGCCGTATTGGTACGCCGAGGAACTGCTGGCGGAGGAACGTGGCTGTCTTGTGCCTTTCCGTGATCCCGCCGCGCTGGCGGATCAGATCAATGAATTGTTGGATGACGAGACCAAACGTCACGCCATGCGCAAGCGGGCATATCTCTTTGGACGCGATATGATCTGGTCGCGTGTGGCGGAACGCTACATGGAGACTTTCGAGCGTGCCCGCGCCGAACGCCGGCGTTTTTTCCATCGCGGTTTTTCAGCGAAGACGCTCGACGAACGCCCGGGCGAACTTCCCCCGCTCAAATTGGACCACCTGCATCATTTGACCGACGACGTGGGAATCCTGCAACACGCCATTTACACGGTTCCGAATTATCGCGAAGGCTATACCACCGACGATAACGCCCGCGCCCTGATCGTGGGGATACTCCTTGAGGAACTGGGCAGGGAAGATGCCTTTAATCTGACCTCCCGCTACCTCGCCTTCCTGTGGTATGCCTTCAACGAGGAGAACGGACAATTCCGCAACTTTCTGGATTACCAGCGCCGCTGGCTGGAAGAGCGCGGGTCGGAAGACAGCCATGGACGCGCGTTGTGGGCGCTCGGTGTGACATTGGGACGGTCCAACATTGCGGCATATCAGGGTATTGCCGGGCGGCTGTTCGAACGCGCTCTGCCCACGATCCTGGATACAACCAGTCCGCGCACCTGGGCGTTTGCTTTGCTTGGCATCCACGAATACCTGCAGCGATTTGGCGGAGACCGCATGGCGAACCGGGCGCGCGAGGAATTGGCAGGGCGGCTCCTGCAAATGTATAAAAACCAACGTTCTGACAACTGGCACTGGTACGAAGACCGGCTGGCGTATTGTAATGCAGCATTACCGCACGCCATGCTGGTCAGCGGATGGGATGGCTCCAATCGCGAGATGATTGACGACGGATTGGAATCGCTTCGCTGGCTGGCGGATATCCAGCGCGCGGACGACAACGACGGTCATTTCGTTCCCATTGGTTCCAACGGCTTTTATGTCCGCGGCGGCAAGCGCGCCTACTTCGATCAGCAGCCGGTGGAGGCACAGGCGATGGTCTCCGCATGTCTCGAGGCGTATCGCCTCACGTCCGACCCATACTGGCATCGGGAGGCGCAGCGGATCTTCGAATGGTTCCTGGGCCGCAACGACCTGAATCTTCCCATTTACGACCCGATGACCGGTGGCTGCCGTGACGGCCTTCATCCTGACCGCGTAAATGAAAACCAGGGCGCGGAATCCACGCTCGCCTTTCTACAAGCGCTATTGGAATTGGGATCATTCGAACATACAACCCGCATGGGAAATAAAGAGATCCAAACTGTGGAGGTCGGAGTATGAACAATCGTCACGCTGATCTTTTTCACCGTCACGCGTCCAATCCCATTTTAACCGCCGCGCACTGGCCCTATCCGGTAAACAGCGTTTTCAACCCCGGCGCTACGCAGCTTCCGGATGGGACGACCCTTCTCCTTTGCCGTGTGGAGGACCGTAGAGGTCACTCCCATCTATGCGCGGCGCGCTCTGCCAACGGCCTGGATGACTGGCGGATTGATCCTGAACCAACGTTCTCTCCCGATCCTGAAAACTTTCCCGAGGAAATCTGGGGAATTGAAGACCCGCGTATCACATATATTCCCGAGTTGAAAAAATACGCCGTTACCTACACTGCCTACACCCGCGGCGGACCCGGCGTTTCGCTGGCATTGACGGAGGACTTTCGCCGCTTCGAACGACTTGGCATGGTCATGCCGCCGGAGGATAAAGATGCGGCATTGCTTCCGCGAAGAATCGGGGAGCATTGGGCATTGATCCACCGCCCGGTTGGAGCATTTGGCGCTCACATGTGGATCTCATACTCGCCCGACCTGAAACACTGGGGGACCCACCGATTGATGCTTGAGGCGCGGCGCGGCGCATGGTGGGATGCCAACAAGATCGGTCTCTCGTCTCCGCCCATCGAGACGTCGAGGGGCTGGCTGGTCATCTATCACGGCGTACGTCAAACTGCCGCAGGCTGCCTTTACCGATTGGGTATTGCGCTGTTTGATCTGGAAAATCCGGAACGCTGCCTGAAACGAAGCAGCGAATGGGTCTTTGGACCGGAATATCCGTACGAACGACGCGGCGATGTGGATAACGTTGTTTTTCCCTGTGGGTATACTCTTGCCTCCGATGGAGATACGATCAATCTATACTACGGCGCAGCGGATACGAGCATTGCGCTCGCCACCGGCAGCGTGCGCGAGATTCTCGATTGGCTCGACAAGCACGGCAGCGATGAAATGCCAAGCTCCGGCAGCATCAAAGACTTTTTCTAGATCCCTCCCGATGTGTTAAAATGCTATAAACTCGGCTCACTTGGGAGGGAACCATGTCTGAAAACTACACCCAAAAATCATTCTGGTTGAATACCTACGGACCGTATACGCCCAATGCGCCCGTGGAAGGCGACATCAGTGTAGATGTTGCCATCATCGGCGGGGGATACACGGGACTCGCCACCGCCTATTTTCTCCGCAAAGCCGAACCGGCGATGAAGGTTGCCGTTCTCGAGGGCGAGATCGTCGGCTATGGCGCGAGCGGACGGAACGGCGGATTCGCCATGACGCTCTTCGGTCTCGAACCCGCCGTGACCGCCATGCTGTTCGGCAAACAGAAAACAGTGGAAGCGCATCGCTATTGCGAACGCGCCGTTGACCTGGTGCGCGACATGATCCGCGAACACAACATCCAAAGCGACTTCGAATACACGGGATTTCTGCGCCTGGCGACGACTCCCGGCTACGTCAAACGCATCCAGCATGACCTTGAACTGCTCGCCGGCCTCGGCGTGACCGGCATCGAATGGCTCGACCGCGACAAAGCCCGCGCCGAGGTGAACAGTCCGCTCGTGCTGGGCGCGTGGAGCGAGGCGCGCTGCGGGATTTTGGATCCAGCCAAACAGGTCCGCGAACTGAAGCGCATCGCGCAGGAAGCCGGCGCGGACGTGTACGAGCAGTCGCACGTCACCGAAATCCGCCGTACTGCAAAGTTTACTTTGCGAACTCCGAGCGGCACGGTCACAGCTGATAAGATCGTCTTCGCCACCAACGCGTATTCGCATCTCATCCCCGAAATCTGGAACAAGCAGGTTCCCGCCTTTACACACATGATCATCACCGAGCCGTTGACGAAGGAACAGATGGACTCCATTGGCTGGAGGAATCGTCAGGGACTCGAAGACGCGCGCAACCTCGTCCACTATTTGCGGCTGACAAAAGATAATCGTCTCGCCATCGGCGGCAGCGATGTGACGATTGCCTACGGCCGCGACATGAATCGCGACTTGAATGAGAAAACCTTTCAGCAGTTGGAAAAAGATACGATTGAGTTATTCCCCGGCTTGAAAGATGTGAAGTTCGTTTTTCGCTGGGGCGGGCCCGTCAGCGTGACGATGGACATGGCGCCCGCGATTGGGATGGTCGGCGACGCGCGAGCGTGGTACAGTCTCGGCTGCATTGGTCACGGCGTCGCGCCCACGCACCTCAACGGGCAGACGCTGGCCGATCTTTTGTTGGAACGAAAAACCGACCTGACTTCCATTTGGTTCGTAGATCGAAAGCCCATCCCCTGGCCGCCGGAGCCGCTGCGCTGGGTGGCTTCACAGGCGCTGCTCGGCTACTTGCACGCCGAAGACTGGTGGTACGAGCGCGGGATGAAAGCGGCGCTATAACGAAGTCTGCGTAACGCGCTGAAGAATCTCCGCGGCTGGGACGGTTTTTGCAAAGTAATACCATATGAGCAGGCGAAAGTCTGCTCATTATTTCGGGCTCATTTGGAATTGTCGCGATTAACCTTTTTTGATACGCGGATTTCACGGACGACACGGATTTTCAGATTTTTGGGGATTTTTCCGCGCTGTTCGTGTCCAGAATCACAGGAATTCCCAAAGAGCCTTATTTTGTGATATTTCCAGAACGCGCCTATACTATAATTCAACCACTGCTCACTGATTACTGACCACTGAACCCAACCCCATGTCCACCATAGACGAAATCAAATCCCGCATTGACATCGTGGACCTCGTCTCCGAGGCTGGCGTCAAACTACGCAAGGCGGGGAGAAATTACACGGGCTTCTGTCCGTTCCACGACAACAAGCACACGCCCGCCTTCGTCGTCTGGCCCGAGACCGGGACGTGGCGCTGTTTCGGCGCGTGCAACGAGGGCGGCGACATCTTCAAGTTCGTGATGAAGCGCGAGAACCTCGATTTCAAAGAGGCGCTCAACAAACTTGCCGCGCGGGCGGGAGTGGAAGTCCCGGCTTATACAAAACAAACCCCCGAACAAAAAGAGGCATACGATCAACTTCGTCAACTGCTCGAGGAGGCGGTCGTTTATTATCGCAGCCATCTTTTCAATAACAAGGATGTTCTCGACTACCTGCGCGAAAAACGCGGGCTGACCGACTCCACCATCGAAATCTTTGGTTTGGGCTACGCGCCTCCGGGTTACGACAACCTCCTCAAGCACTTCACTTCCAAAGGCTATTCGGAGGAGGACTTGATTGACGTGGGTCTTCTCTCTGTGCGTGATGACGAGGAACACAATACGCAATACGCAACACGCACTTTCGACCGCTTCCGCAACCGCATTATGATCCCCATTCGCGATGAGCAAGGACGCATGGCAGGTTTCGGCGCGCGTGTGGTGAACCCCGACGACATCCCCAAATTCCTCAACTCGCCCGAAACGCCGATCTTCAGCAAGGGACGCCTGCTCTACGGTCTCGACCGGGCGCGCAAGCCGATTCGCATGGCGGATCAAGCCGTCATCGTGGAAGGCTATCTCGATGTCATTGCATTGCATCAAGCGGGATACGAGAACGTTGTCTCGCCGATGGGCACGGCGCTGACCGAAGACCAGTTGCGTCTGCTCAAACGCTTCACGCGGCGCATCGTCCTCGCCCTCGACCCGGATACCGCCGGTCAAAATGCCGTCCTGCGCGGACTCGACGCGGCACGCTCCGCCATGGACAAGGAAGGCGAACTCGGTTTCGATGCGAGGGGCTTGCTCCGCAACGAGTCGCGTTTGCAGGCGGATTTGCGCGTGGCATCCATGCCCGACGATCTCGATCCCGACGAAATCGTGGCGCGCGATAAGGATGAATGGGCGCGCCTGATCGAAAACGCCAAACCCATCGTCACGCACGTCATGGAAACGCTTGCCGCCGGGCAGAACCTCAACGACCCGAAGGTGAAGAATCAGATCGCCGCGCAGATCCTCCCGTTGATCGAAGATTTGCCAAATCCGCTGGAGCGCGACACGTATCGCCAGGCATTGGCGCGCATGTTACGGGTGGATGAACGCGCGTTGATGGGCGCGCAGCCTCAAGTCCCGGGGGTGAGGCGGCAGAGAGGCGCCCAGCAGAAACAGGTTATCGAGAAGCCCGGCGTTGCAGTATCCGTCGCATCCAGCAAAAAAGGGGAGGAGTACGTCGTTGGCGTTCTGTTCCAAAAGCCCGAGTTGTTGTATCGCCTGGACCGGCTTTTGCAGGAATACGGCCTGGCTCCGCTGGACGCGCAGGATTTCGATTACACCGATCACAAGTTGTTGTTCGGGCTGATCCGCGAATCGGTGGAACAGTACAAGACCGATCATCACAGATTCGTGGTGGAGGCGCTGCCCGAGTCGCTGGAGGCGCGTTCGAGGGAACTGACGCGTCAGACGGAAAAACTCGAAAAGAAGGATGAAAAACTGCTGGAGGAACTTCTGCGCGGCGTGATTAAACTGCGACGCGTGGCGGCGGGCGAGAATTTGAACCAGTTGCGTTTCTTGCAGGAGGAGGCGCACCAGGCGGGCGACCTGCGCGCCTCCTCCTACATGGAACTGGTGTTGCAGCACACGCGGCTGTTGCGCGAACTGGACGACGCCAACCGCAGGATGTCACAGAAACGAGTGGAATAACGTAACAATTCGATTTTGGCGGCGTCTGGTATAAAAGGGCTTATGGCTGTAAAGAAGAAGCGAACCCCGGCGAAGAAGACAAATCGCTCAAAGCCTGCAAAGCCGCACTCGCCCAATCCGGGTGCGCCGTTCGATGAGTCCCTCATTGACGAAAACGGGATCGAGACGAACGGGAACGGGCTGGCTGAACTCGCGCTCATGGGAGAGGATGCGGGCGATCCCGACGCGGGCGTTCTTGCCCCAGAGGAGGAACTTTTAGAAGAGGAGGAATTGGATCTCAAGAGTCCCGAGGTCGCCGCGGAGTTGTCGGGGGACCCGGTGCGGCTGTACCTGCGCGAGATCGGACAGGTCAAATTGCTGGACGCCGACAGCGAGTTCAGGCTGGCGACGATGATCGAAGTCAATCGCCTCGTGAACGCCTTCCGCCGCCGCCCGCCCCGCAAGGGACTTACGCCGCCCTGCGCCCTCTGTCACGCCATTCTCTCCGAACTGCACACCTCGTGGGAACGCCTGCTCGAAGACGCAGACCGCCTCCACCACGATCCGCCCGATTTGGGATTGATGCTGAGCGAGGCGCAAGCCTTGCGCGCGGGCTGGTCGTCGGACGCGCCCTCGTACCTGCGCGCTTTTCTGGATAACGGCAAATGGGGGAGCGACCCGCTGTGGGACGACTTCGCGCGGAAAGCCTATTCGGTCTTTCTCAGCCTGTACCTGATCCCGTTCAATTATGCGGCGTGGCTCCTCAACCACATCAACCAAAAACACAAACTGCCGAGCCTGCGCACCATGTACGCCCACCTCCCCGACGATAAGGAAGTGCTGGATGAGATCGAACTGGTCAAGGCGCAGGCGAAGGAGGCGCACCAGTCCCTGATCCGCGCCAACCTGCGGCTGGTGGTGAGCGTCGCCAAACGTTACCTGGGACGCGGCATCAACTTCCTCGACCTCATCCAGGAGGGGAATATCGGTCTCCTGCGCGCGGTCAGCAAATTCGACCCGCGCCGCGGGTTCAAGTTCAGCACCTACGCCACGTGGTGGATCCGCCAGTCCATCAACCGCTCGATCGCCGAACAAGCGCGCACCATCCGCATCCCGGTGCACATGTTCGAGTCCATCACCCGCATCCTGCGCGTGCAGCGACAGTTGACGCAGGAACTGGGACGCGACCCCACCAACGAGGAACTCGCCCTCGAAGTGGGCTACCTGCCCGCCTCCGACGTGCAAGCCATTCTGCGCGCCCACTCGGAGGACATTCCGCTTTCCCCCGACCTGCAACGCAAACTGGATACCGCCATGCAGAAGATTGACCGCGTCCTGCGTTCCGCCGAGGAGCCGGTCTCGATTGACGGGCCCGTCGGGGACGAGGAGTCCAGTTCGCTGGGCGATTTCATCGAGGACGAGGACGCGCTTTCTCCCATGGACGCCGCCGCGCGGCAGATGCTCCGTGAACAGATCCGCGCCGCGCTCACCTCGCTTGCCGACCGCGAACGCGAAGTCCTCGAGATGCGCTTCGGTCTCGTGGACGGGCAGGATCACACGCTCGAGGAGGTAAGCCGCTTCTTCGACGTCACGCGCGAACGGATACGCCAGATCGAAGCGAAGGCGTTGAGGAAATTGAGGCATCCCTCGCGGAGCAAGCAGTTGCGGGAATACTTGGGGTGAAGATGGAGATTGGAGAATTGGAGATTTGTCTTTGACCTTGACGGAAGGCTGGAGTGGCAAATGCGTTGGCGTTTTCTGTGATTCGTCCTCTACGGACAGCGAAAACGTCGAAGACATCCCCGCTGGATGCAAAAGACATCAGACTCCCTGTGACGACAAACGATGTCCCTCATGCAGTGCGGGAGAGCAGACAAAAATACGCATGGGAAGATACAGAAAGGACCTGGCGGGAAGCCAGGTCCTTTTATTATGACAAACATCCCCAGTTTTGTGAAAAGAGACACTTTCACTGGTCTGTGAAAGTCTCTTATGTTATACTACCCCGAACGTTGTGCAAGGAAGTACAATCACCGTCCTGATGGGCGTTTTGCGTGAGGTCAGAATGCTCGAATACGTTGCAATTGCACTCTTAATCGTTTTGGCGACGCTCGTTGCGCTGATCGCGATCGGATTGGGGTATTTATTTGGACCGCGGAAGGAATCTGAAGTCAAATCCACGCCGTACGAATCGGGCATCGTCCCCTTCGGTCCTGGGTCGCGGCGCATGCCGGTCCGTTTCTATTTGATCGCGGTTCTTTTCATCCTTTTCGACATCGAGGTGGTGTTCTTTCTGCCCTGGGCGATCGTGTTCCGCCAACTGGGACTTTTCGGCTTGATCGAAATGGTCGTCTTTATCGTCATCTTATTGTTCGGCTACGTTTACGCGTGGAAGAAAGGAGCCCTTGAATGGGAGTAGAACAGAAACTCGGCAACATGGGCATCGTGACCGCGAAACTGGAGGACGTGGTCAACTGGTCGCGCACCCGCGCCATGTGGCCCATGCTGTTCGGTCTCGCTTGCTGCGCCATCGAAATGATGTCGGCGCAGGCTTCGCACTACGACATGAGCCGCTTTGGCATGGAACTGATGCGTGCCAGCCCGCGTCAATCGGACTTGATGATCGTGGCGGGCCGCCTCTCGCGCAAGATGGCGCCCGTGCTTCGTCGCCTGTACGACCAGATGCCCGAACCCAAATGGGTGATCGCCATGGGCGACTGCGCCTCGTGCGGCGGCGTGTTCAACAACTATGCCCTCGTGCAGGGCGTGGACGAGATCGTCCCGGTGGACGTGTTCGTGGCAGGTTGCCCGCCGCGCCCCGAGGCGTTGATCCACGGCATTGTGACCTTGTGCGAAAAGGTCAAGGGCGAGAAGTTTGTAGTACCGACTTAAGTCGGTACTACGGGGTTGTTTTATGGATAATAAACTCGAACCCGTCGTAAAGGTTTTGCAGGAGAAGTTCGGCGCAACGTACGAGGAGTTTCGCGGCGAGACGCATGTGTTCGTCACAGCGGAACAGATCATCGAGGCGTTGACGCTCCTGCGCGACAAGTATGAATTCGAATTGCTCTCGGCGCTGACTGCTGTGGACTATTACCCGCAGACCTCGCCTCGATTTCATGTGATCTATCAACTGTCTTCGCTGGCGAAAAATGTCACAGTGCAGTTGAGAGTCCTTGTAAACGGCGACCAGCCCAAAGTCCCGACTGCGAGCGGCGTGTACGAGGTGGCGAACTGGCGCGAGCGCGAAATCTTCGATATGTTCGGCATCGAGTTCGAGGGTCATCCCGATCCGCGAAGGATCCTGATGCCCGAAGGCACGCAGGGACATCCGCTCCGCAAGGATTTCCCGCTCGGTTACGAGGAACCGCAGTTCACGTTCAACTTCGAAGAGATTGATCTTCGCAAGCCTTACGCAAAGGAATAATGAAGCAGTAGCGACTTCAGTCGTTACTGCGGTTGAGGCATGATATGACTCAGATTGAAGAAGTCAATTACGATCAATACCGGCACCTGGTTTCGGAGCGCGCCTTTACCGGCGAGACCATGCTGCTGAACATGGGACCCCAGCACCCGTCCACGCACGGCGTTCTGCGCCTTCTGCTCGAACTGGATGGCGAGACCATCGTCAACGCCGTTCCGGATATCGGTTATCTGCACACCGGCATCGAGAAGAACATGGAAGCCAAGACCTATCTCAAAGCCGAGGTGATGAGCGACCGTCTCGATTACATGAACACCGTCGGCAACAACCTCGCCTATTGCCTGGCGGTGGAAAAACTGGTTGACCTGGATGTGCCGCCGCGCGCCCAAGCCATCCGTGTGATTCTGACCGAACTGCAGCGCATCGCCTCGCACCTGGTCTGGGTCGGCACGTTCGGGCTCGACCTCGCGGCGATGTCCATGTTCCTGTACGCGTTCCGCGAGCGCGAATATATCCTCGACATCCTCGAACTGTGTTCGGGGCAGCGCATGATGACGACTTACATCCGTCCCGGCGGTTTGTGGCGCGATGTGCCTGTGGAATTCGAGACGGCGGTGCGCGACTTCATCAAGATGTTCCCGCGGCGGATTGACGAATACGAAGCCTTGCTGACCAAAAACCCGCTCTTTCTGGACCGTCTGCTTGGCATCGGGGTACTGGATGCCGCGACCGCCCTTCAGCACGGCGTGACGGGACCCATGCTCCGCGCCTCGGGCGTGAACTGGGACCTGCGCAAAGCGCGCCCTTACATGGGCTATGAACAATACGATTTCGATGTGCCGGTTCGCCCGGAAGGCGATACCTACGCGCGCTACCTCGTGCGCATCGAGGAATTCCGCCAGTCCCTTCGGATCGTGGAACAGGCGTTGAACAAACTGCCGATGGGTCCGGTGCGAAGCGATAACCGCAAGTTCGTCCCGCCGCCGCGTTCGGAGATCGGCGTGAGCATGGAGGCGCTCATCCATCACTTCAAGTTGTGGACGGAGGGTTTTTCCGCGCCGAAGGGATACGTGTATAGCGCGGTCGAATCCCCGCGCGGCGAATTGGGAGTCTACCTCGAAGGCGACGGCGGACCCAAACCGCACCGCGTTCACTGGCGCACGCCCTCGTTCGACAACCTGTCCGTTCTGCCCAAGATCGTGAAAGGGCATCTCGTGGCGGACCTGGTCGCCATCCTCGCTTCCACCGACATCGTGCTCGGAGACATTGACCGATGAGCCTTGCCACCAAATATCCGAAAGAAGTAAAACAGATCCTTTCCAAGTACCCGCCGGAGCATAAACGCTCGGCGGTCATGCCGTTGTTGTATCTTGCTCAGCGCGAGGAGGGTTATTTGACCAAAACCGCGATGCAGGAAGTGGCGAAGATTGTTGACATTACTGAGACCGATGTCGCCGCCATCGTCGGTTTCTATACCCTCTATCACGATAAAAAAGAAGGCAAGTACCGCATGCAGGTCTGCACCGATTTGCCCTGCGCCCTGCGCGGCGCAGACCAGTTCATGGAAAACCTGTGCGCCAACCTCGGCATCAAGGTCGGTGAGACAACGGAGGACGGTCTCATCACGCTCGAGGCTGTGATGTGTCTCGCCGCCTGCGACAAGGCTCCCGTGTTCCAGACACAGGGACCGGATGGAATCAAGTACCACGAGAACATGACCGTGGATAGGACGATGGAGTTGATCGCCGCACTGAAGAATGCAGGGGGGGAGGCGAAGTAATGGCACACATTCTCCTGCGTCACCGGGACATTCCTGACATCCACAGACTCGAAGTCTACAAAAAGAACGGCGGTTTCGCCGCGTTCAAAAACGCCGTGACCAACATGAAGCCCGCTGAGGTGACCGACGTGGTCAAGAACTCCGGTCTGCGCGGGCGCGGCGGGGCGGGCTTCCCCACCGGCTTGAAGTGGTCGTTCATAGACAACAAGAACTGGCCCCATTACGTGGTCGCCAACGCGGACGAATCCGAACCTGGCACGTTCAAGGATCGCGAGATCATGGAGGGCAATCCCTTCCAATTCCTAGAGGGAGTTGCCATCGCCTCGTATGCGGTCAGCGCGAACGTGGCATATGTGTACCTGCGGGGTGAGTTCTGGCAATTGGCTGAATTCCTCGACGAAAAGATCGCCGAGATGGAGGAGGCTGGGTACCTCGGCAAAAACCTGTTTGGCACGGATTACTCACTCAAACTTTACACCCACCTCGGAGCGGGCGCGTACATCTGCGGCGAGGAGACCGCCCTGCTCGAGTCCATCGAAGGCAAACGCGGACAGCCGCGCGTGCGTCCCCCTTTCCCGCCGTCCTACGGTTTGTACGGCAAGCCCACCATCGTCAACAACGTTGAAACGCTGACCAACGTGCCGCTCATCCTTGCCAACGGCGCGGAGTGGTACAAAAACATGGGGACGCCCGACAGCGCCGGCGTGAAGATCTTTTCGCTTTCGGGTCGCGTCCGCAAGCCCGGCAACTACGAACTGCCCTTCGGAACGACATTCCGCGAATTGATCTTCACCCACGGCGGCGGCGTGCAGGATTCACGCAAGGTCAAAGCCATCATGCCGGCCGGCGCCTCCTCCTCCCTCATCCTTGTGGACGACGAGAAGGTTCTCGATACGCCGATGGACTATGCCTCCGTCCGCACGCTCGGCGCGGACCTCGGTTCCGCCTCTGTGATCGTGGTGGATGAAACCGTCTCGATGGATTGGCTGGTCAACAAGACCGTCCATTTCTTCAGGCATGAATCGTGCGGCAAATGCACTCCCTGCCGCGAAGGCACGTACTGGATGTCTCATCTCACCGAACGTATTCACGACGGTCGCGCCACAAAAGCCGACGTGGATTTGCTCCTCATCGTGGCGAAACAGATGCAAGGCAAATGTTTATGCGCGCTGGGCGAGTTTTCGACGATGGCGGTCGTCACCGGCATCGAACGGTTTAGAAACGATTTCGAAAAGGTTGTAAAAGCGTAATTTATGCGTAGGCGGATGCCGCGAAGCGTCCAACGTCCGCCGCACAAGAGAGTGCGGACTACGCACAGGAAGATTTATGTCAAAGCAGATCACACTAACGATTGACAGAAGACAGGTCACGGTTCCGGAAGGAACGCTGGTGGCGGATGCCGCGAAGATGGCTGGCATTGACATCCCTGTTTTCTGTCATCATCCCAAACTCGAACCGGTCGGCATGTGCCGCATGTGTCTCGTGGAGATCGGGCGCCCGGTGCGCGACCGCGCCACGGGTCAATTTGTGATGGAGAACGGCGCGCCGAAGATCCAGTTCATGCCCAAACTCGAAACCGCCTGCACGAACAAGGTGGAGGAAGGCATGGTGGTGCTGACGCAATCCGAAAAGGCGGCGGAGGGACAAAAGGGAACCATTGAGTTCCTGCTCACTTCGCATCCGCTCGACTGCCCGGTTTGCGACAAGGGCGGCGAATGTCCGCTTCAAAACCTGACGATGGCGCACGGTCCTGGCAAGAGCCGCTTTATCTTCGACGAAAAGATGCGCCTCGATAAGATGGTGCCGTTGGGCGAATTGATCTGGCTCGACCGCGAACGATGCATCCAGTGCGCGCGTTGCATCCGCTTCCAGGATGAGATCGCGGGCGACTCGGTCATCGGCTTCGACGACCGCGGACGCAGGACCCAAATCGTCTCTTTCTCGGAACCCGGATTCGATTCAGTTTTCTCGGGCAACACCACCGACATTTGCCCGGTCGGCGCGTTGACCACCACGGACTTCCGCTTCGGCGCGCGGCCCTGGGAACTGGAGGCGCACGCTTCGATATGTACGCAATGCCCCGTCGGGTGCAACACCACGTTGAACACGCGCCGCGAGGCAAAAGCGGGCGGGAAGATCGTCGTCAAGCGCGTCATGCCGCGGCAAAACGAGGAAGTGAACGAGATCTGGATCTGCGACAAGGGCCGCTTCGCGTATCACTACACCGAAGGAAAAAAACGGCTCACCAGACCACTTGCCCGTAAAGATGGAAAGTTGTTGCGTGTTTCATGGGAAGCCGCGACCAAACTCGCCGCCGAGAATTTCCTCAAAGCGAAGAAGAATTTCGTCATCCTGGCTTCGGGCAGGCTCTCCAACGAAGACCTGTTCAATTTGAAATCGCTTGCCGATCATTCCGAAGGCCGGGCGTACCTGTACTCTCATATTGGCGGCGGCGAATTGACCTCGCTCGTGGGCGTGGGCGAGGGGACAAACTTCGCGAAGATGGGCGCAGGCACAACCATCGTAGTGATCGCCTCCAACCTCTACGAAGAAGCGCCGATCTGGCACCTGCGCGTCAAACAGGCGGCGGAGCGCGGCGCCACGTTGATCGTGATGAATCCGCGTGGGACCAAACTCGACCGGTATGCTTCGTTCGTTGTGCGTTACGCGTATGGCGACGAAGTCAAATCCGTTCAGGAACTCGGCAAGAAAGGCAGGATCGGCGACGCGTTCCTGAAATCCGAAAACGCCGTCATCCTGTATGGAAGCGAGGGGCTTGGCATTTCGGGTTCGGCAGCGGTCGCCTCTGCCTGCGCGAAATTGTTGAACGATAACGGTTTTGTCGGCAAGCCCAACAACGGACTCATCGGTGTGTGGGGGCGCGCGAACGACCAGGGCGCGTGGGAGATGGGCTTTGAAGTCGAGGAAGACCTCGCAAAGGTATTGAAAGGCAAAGCAGTGTATATTGTCGGCGCGGACCCGGCGGCGGACGATCCGAAACTCGCCAAAGCGCTCGAAGGCGCGGAGTTCGTCGCAGCGCAGGATGTGATGGAAACCGCCACGACCGAAATTGCGGACGTGGTTCTTCCCGCGCAGGCTTTCACCGAACGCGAAGGCACGTTGACCTCCGGCGAGCGGCGCGCGCAGCGTTTCTATCCGGCTGTCCCTGTGACGGGCGATGCGAAACCCGATTTTGCCATCACCTCGCAGATCGCGCGTCACATGGGCGTCATCCTCGAAGGCACGTCGGTTTCGGCGGTGTTTGACATTCTGGCTGCCTCGGTGAAATCGTTCGAGGGATTGAATTACGCCAAACTCGCGGAAGTGAAACCGCAGTGGCCCATCGTCGGGCGCGGCGACTTGTATTACGGCGGCACGACCTACGAAAACACGCAGGGCATGGGCGCGCAGTTGTCGGCGGCGGCGGCGCGCGGAGAAAAGGTGAGCATTCCCCGGGTCCAGAGAGAAGCGCCGCCTCGTCCGAAGGAGAACGAATTGCTGGCGGTGCCTGTCACCAAATTGTATGATCGCGGCACGACCGTCCTTCCCGCCGAGTTATTGCATGAACGGATCGGCGACGCGAGCCTCATCCTGCATCCCGACGCGGCGAAAAGTTTGGGCGTGGAGGCGGGCCAGGCTGTGAATGTCAGTTTCAACGGCGTGAGCGGCGGGGCGGTCGTGAAACTGGACGATACGATCCCGGTGGGTGTGGCATTGATCCCGCGCTCGATGGGACTGGCGATCCGCGAACCCGTCCCGCTAAAGGTGAAATGATGCTATCGGATTGGACTCTCTGGCTCGAGTGGTTTATCAAATCGCTGGTGTTGATCTTTGCGCTGCTGGGCGGTTTTGCCTATCTCACTTGGTATGAACGCCGCGCGCTGGCGCGCATCCAGTCGCGCATCGGTCCGAATCGCGCGGGACCTCAGGGTTTGCTCCAGCCCATCGCCGATGCGGTCAAGTTGATCTTCAAGGAGGAACTTGTCCCCGCCAGGGCGGACAAGCTCCTGTTCTTCTGGGCGCCGATCATTACGATGGTTCCCTCGATCATTCTTGCAGCGATCATCCCGTGGGGAACGTCGTTCACGGCGTTCGGGCGCGAGATCAAACTGTACCTCGCCGACATCAATGTGGGCGTGCTGTACCTGATGTCCATCGCCTCGATCGCGGTCTACGGCATTGTGCTGGCGGGCTGGTCTTCGAACAACAAATACGCGATGCTCGGCGGTCTGCGTTCCTCGGCGCAGATGATCAGTTACGAATTGACGCTGGGGCTTTCGTTCGTGACCGTCATCATCCTTGCGGATTCGATGCGCTTGATTGACATCGTGAACTCGCAAAGGGACATCTGGTTCGTGGTCGTCCAGCCAGTCGGCGCGGTGATCTTCTGGATTGCGACGCTGGCGGAGGTGAACCGCGCTCCGTTCGACATGCCCGAAGCCGAACAGGAATTGACCGCCGGTTATCACAGCGAGTATTCGGGCATGAAGTTCGCCCTGTTCTTCATGGCGGAATATCAGAAGATGATCGTCATCTGCATGATCGCCGCGACGTTATATTTCGGCGGTTATCGCGAGTTCCCCTTCCTTTCCAATACCTTTTTCAGCGTGGATCATACCTGGACCCTCGGCTCGTGGCAGATCACGAACTGGTTCCTGGGACCGATCTACCTCTTCCTGAAGGTCGTCGTGTTGTTGTTCGGCATGATCTGGGTGCGCGCCACGTGGCCCCGCATCCGCTACGACCGCCTGATGTCCTTCGGCTGGAAGATCCTGCTCCCGCTGTCGCTGGCGATCGCCTTCATTACTGCGGTGGGAATTTTGCTGGCAGACGTGTCGAACAATCCGGTCTTCTTCTGGGCGATCCCGGTGCTTTCGATAATGGCGGGCTTGTTTACCGTTGCGGTGATTTACCGTGAGTTGAGGAGAAAAGCGTATGAGCGTGCTTGACCCTTTTGTCGAACTCCTGCGCGGTCTTGGCATCACGTTCAAGACGATGCTGGATAAGCCGGTGACGTTCCAGTATCCCGAAGAGAAACGTCAGGTGCGTCCGCGTTTTCGCGGGCGACACGTGTTGAAACGTTACGAGAACGGTCTCGAAAAGTGCATTGGATGTTCGCTGTGCGCCGCCGCCTGCCCTGCGGACGCGATCTTTGTGGAAGCCTCGGAAAACTCCGACGAAAAACGCTTCTCGCCCGGAGAGCGGTACGCCTCCACCTACGAGATCAACATGCTCCGCTGTATCTACTGCGGATTTTGCGAGGACGCCTGTCCCACCGAGGCGATCGTGCTGGGCGACAACTACGAACTCTCCTTCTACGACCGCCGTTCCGCGATCTACACCAAGGAGATGCTGCTGGAACCCGTCCCCACCGTGGAGATGACCACACCGCGCAAAGTGGAAGCGGGCGTGTTCACGCGCTCGGTGCCGGAGATGAAAGACCCTGCCGATTAACGATTTACGATTGAGTACAGTCCAATCGAAAATCGTCAATCGTAAATCGTCAATGGATATGTTATGACCCTCGACCTAGCCCTCTTCCTCATCCTCGCCCTCGTCGCCATTGCCGCGGCGCTTGGCATGTTATTGAGCCGCAACGCGGTGTACTCGGCGTTGTTCCTGGTTTTGAACTTCGTCACGGTGGCGGTGTTCTACCTGCTTCTCGGCGCGCCGTTCATTGCCATGGCGCAGATCACTGTCTACGCAGGCGCCATCATGGTGTTGTTCCTGTTCGTCATCATGCTGCTCGGCGCGGAAAGACTGCCCGACGCGAAAGTGCTGCCCTGGCAGAAACCGCTGGCGTACGGACTGGCGTTCGTGCTTGCCGCGGAAGCCACCTATCTGTTCGTTACGCGCGCCAGACCCGAAGGCGACATCCTGCCGCCCGAAGCGGCAGTCAACACCCTGGATAACCTGCGCGCACTGGGAATTGCCCTGTTCAGCGATTACCTCCTGCCGTTCGAGGTGACGTCCATCCTTTTGCTGGTCGCGATGGTGGGCGCGATCCTCCTGACCAAAAAGGAGAAATGGGAGCGGAAATAATGGTCCCTGTCGAGTATTACATCATTCTTTCGGCGGTCCTGTTCTCCATCGGTGTGGCAGGCGTGGTCTTCCGCCGTAATGCGCTCGTCATCTTCATGTCCATCGAATTGATGTTGAACGCGGCAAACCTCGCCATCGTCGCGTTCAGCAGCGCTCTCAAATCCTTGGAGGGACAGATCTTCGTGTTCTTCGTCATCGCGGTCGCCGCGGCGGAGGTCGCCGTGGGGCTGGCGTTGATCGTCGAGATCTTCAAGTCCAAGCGTAGCATTGACGTGGACCAGATGAACAGCATGAAGGGATAAAACGAGAGTAGCGTGTAGCGTGCTGCGTATTGCGTGGAGTGCGGAGCGCAAAACGAAACACGCACCACGCCCGGAGTTCTTATGCACTTAAGCGAAACTGTAAATTCAGGCTTTTTCTTCCTTGCGCCCTGGCTGGTTCTTGCGCCGGTGACAGGCTTGCTGTTCAACATCGTTTTTGGCGGCAGGCTCGGCGAAAAGGCGATCGGCTGGGTCGCCAGCGCGGCGTCGGGCGCGGCGTTCGTCGTCAGCGCGTTGCTGGCATGGTCGCTCGCGGCAAACGGAGGTCACGCGGTGAGCGTGCCTTTTGCGGAGTGGATCCACATCGGGAGTCTCGAACTCGATTGGACGTTCCGCGTCGATTCGTTATCCACGACGATGATGCTGGTCGTCTCGGGCGTCGGGACCTTGATCCACATCTATGCCATCGGATACATGCACGAGGACGTGCGTTTCAAACGTGACCCGGGCCGGTTCCGCCGCTTCTTCGTTTTCCTCAACCTGTTCATCGCCGCCATGATGATCCTCGTGAGCGGAGACTCGTACCTGATGCTGTTCGTCGGCTGGGAGGGCGTGGGGCTTTGCTCCTTCCTACTCATCGGCTTCTGGTACGAGATGGACACGCTGGCGCGTCCCTCTTGGGCGAATTCGGACGCGGCGAAAAAAGCCTTCATTACGAACCGCGTCGGCGACTTTGGTTTCCTGATCGCGGGCTTCATCATGTTTTGGGTGTTTGGAAGTTTCCAATTCGATGAAGTGTTCAGCCAGGTTTCGACGATTGCCCCCGGAATCATTATTGCAATTACCTTGTTCATGTTGGTTGGCGTTGCAGGCAAATCGGCGCAGATCCCGCTGTACGTCTGGCTGCCGGACGCGATGGCGGGTCCGACTCCTGTCTCTGCATTGATCCATGCCGCGACGATGGTGACCGCGGGCGTGTATCTCATCGCGCGTTCCGCGCCGTTGTATTCGTCGGTGCCTGAAGCGCAGAACATCGTTGCGCTGGTGGGAGCCGTCACCGCGCTCTTCGCGGCGACGATCGCCGTCGGTCAATATGACATCAAGCGCGTGCTGGCGTATTCCACGATCTCGCAACTCGGTTTCATGGTTGCCGCGGTGGGCATGGGCGCATACGTGGCGGGGATGTTCCATCTCGTGACGCACGCCTTCTTCAAGGCTTTGCTGTTCCTTTCCGCGGGTTCGGTGATTCTGGGATTGGAGCGCGGGCATCACCGCGCGGCGCATGGACATCACGATGACCATGGCAAGGGGAAGAAGAAAGCAGGAAAGGGGAAAGAGGAAAGTGGGGATGAGGAATATCATGAAGAAGTGTTCGACCCCGGCGACATGCGCAACATGGGCGGGCTTCGCAAGACGATGCCGGTCACGTTCTGGCTGTATTTGATCGGTGGACTGTCACTTTCGGGAATCTTCCCGTTTGCCGGATTCTGGTCGAAGGATGAAATCCTTGCGGATGCATTCAGGGAAGGTTTCACTGGCGTGTATTGGCTCCTGACCGTTGCGGCATTTTTCACCGCCCTGTATGTCGGTCGGCAAATCTGGATGGTCTTCTTCGGCGAGCCGCGTCACGAAGCCGCCGCGCACGCGGAGGAAAGTCCGCCCGTCATCATTACTCCACTGGCGGTGCTGGCTTTTCTGGCGACCTTCGGCGGCGCGTTCAATCTGCCCGGCGTTCACACTTTGACGGACTGGCTCGAGCATACGATTGAAGTGCACGCAGGCGAGTTTATCTGGAGTGTTGCGATCATTTCGACCATGCTGGCTCTGCTCGCTATCCTGGTCTCGTGGCTGATCTATGGACGCAATCCGCTCAAGGCTGCACAAGTTGATCCCTTGAAGCGACCCCTTGGTTTCATTTTTACGGGCATGGAAAACAAATGGTACGTGGATGAACTCTATCAAGCCGTCATCATCAATCCGTTCAAGAAACTGTCCCAGTTCCTCGCGGACGTGATTGACGAAAGGTTCTGGCACGACTGGTTCCACGAGAAAGTCATCGCGGGGACGTACAACTGGTTGAGCAACATCGCCTTGGATCGTTATTTCGATCAGCGCGGCATTGACGCCTTCGCGAACGCCCTCGGCGCGTGGACGCAATCTTTATCGGCAGCCCTCCGCAAGGTCCAGAACGGATTCGTGCGCTCGTACGCGCTGTCCGTGTTGCTGGGTGTAGTCGTAATTCTTGGATATTTGATTTTCAAATAGTCGAAAGTCAATGATCGAAGGTCGAACATTCGACCTGTGACCTTTGACCTTCGACCTAGAGGATGGAACATGGAATTTCTTTTGCAACCTCTTACACTGCTGACCTTCTTCCCGATCCTGGGCGTGTTGGTGATTCTCTTCATGAATTCTGAAATGAAGAACGCCATCCGCTGGGTTGCATTGGTCGCGTCGCTGATCGCCTTCGGCATTTCGATCTGGGTGTTGACGATGTTCAACGCCTCGAACCCGAACCTGCAACTGGTCGCCAAATACGACTGGATCACTGTCGCTGGTTGGAACATCCAATATCATCTCGGCATTGACGGCTTGAGCATCCTGCTCGTTCTGCTCACGGCGTTCCTCACGCCGATCTCGATCCTCTCCACATGGACCGCCGTCGAAGAGCGCGTCAAGGATTTCATGCTCTTCTTCCTCCTGCTCGAAGTAGGCATGACCGGCGTCTTCCTCGCGCAGGATTTGTTCCTCTTTTACATCTTCTGGGAATTCACGCTCGTGCCGATGTACTTCCTCATCGGCATCTGGGGTGGACCGCGCCGCATCTACGCCGCCATCAAGTTCTTCCTCTACACGATGGCCGGTTCCATTTTGATGCTGCTCGCCATTTTGTGGCTCGGCATCTACGGCGGGACGTTCTCCGTCCCCGACCTGATCGCGCAGGGCAACATCCCCTCGGACATTCAACTGTGGCTCTTCCTCGCGTTCACCGCCGCCTTTGCGATCAAAGTCCCGATGTGGCCCCTGCATTCGTGGCTGCCCGATGCCCACGTCGAAGCGCCGACGGCTGGCTCGGTCATTCTGGCTGGCGTCCTGCTGAAGATGGGAACCTATGGCTTCCTGCGTTTCAACATTCCCCTCTTCCCAGAGGCGACCGTCAAAGCCGCCCCGTGGATCGCGCTCTTCGCCACCATCGGTATCATCTATGGCGCGGCCGTCTCCTATGCCCAGGCGGACGTCAAGAAACTGGTCGCGTATTCCTCCGTCAGCCACCTGGGATTTGTCATGCTCGGTCTGTTCGCCTTGAATCATCAGGGCGTGGCGGGCGCCATCTTGCAGATGATCAACCACGGGCTTAGCACCGGAGCGTTGTTCCTCCTCGTCGGCATGATCTACGAACAGACCCACACGCGTGAGATGAAGGTCTACGGCGGGTTGTGGAAGATCACTCCCGTGTTTGGGACGGTCATGCTCATCGTCGCGCTCTCCTCGATGGGCTTGCCCGGGCTCAACGGCTTCGTCGGTGAGTTCACGATCCTGCTCGGCGCATTCGGTTCGCAGGCGATTGGCAATGCGTGGTATGCCGCCGTCTCCGCCCTGGGCGTCATCATGGCGGCGGTGTACGTCCTTTACATGTTCCAGAAGATGTTCCTCGGTCCGCAGGGTGAGGTCGTGGCGGAGGTCAAAAAGCACGGTCACGGCATCCGCGACCTGAACTGGCGTGAGATCGTCACCATGGTTCCCATCCTGGTCTTCATCTTCTGGATCGGGCTGTATCCCAAACCCTTCTTTGCCCTCATGGCTCCCGCTGTGGAGAATTTGGTGAAGATGTTGCCGATACCATAATCTTACCCTCACCCCAACCTCTCTCCCATCGGGAGAGGGGCAGGGGTGAGGGATGGAAACGCTATGACCCTCACACCTCAAGATTATCAAGTCCTCACCCCTTACATCCTGCTCACCGTCTGGGCGTGTATCCTCCTGCTCCTTGACCTCTTCATCCCGAAGAACCGCAAAGGTATCACGGCACTACTCTCTGCATTGGGTCTGGCGACCACGCTTGGATTTACACTCTCACAGATCGGCAGTGAAGAAACAGGCTTCTTCGGCATGGTCGTGCTGGACGGCTTCTCGACCTTCGTCAACGCCCTGCTCCTCGTCAGCGGTCTGCTCGGCGTCGCGCTCGCCTATGGTTATATCCGGCGCACGGGCATCGAACGCGGCGAATACTACACCCTCCTGCTCTTCAGCGTCACAGGCATGATGCTCATGGCGCAAGCCGCCGACCTCATCATCGTCTTCCTCGCGCTTGAACTGCTCTCCATCCCGCTCTACGTCCTCGCTGCATTCGCCCGTCCCAGGACCGAATCGGAGGAGGCGGGACTCAAATACTTCCTGCTCGGCGCCTTCTCGACGGGATTCGTCGTCTACGGGATCGCCCTCGTCTTCGGCGCTGCCCAGTCCACAAACCTTGCCGCCATCGTCGGGTACGCTTCGACATCAAGCCCGAGCCTGCTCCTGACCATCGGGGCGGCTCTCATCCTCGTCGGATTTGGGTTCAAGGTTGCGGCGGTTCCCTTCCACATGTGGACCCCCGACGTGTACCAGGGCGCGCCGACTGCCGTGACCGCCTTCATGTCGTCCGGCGCGAAGATCGCGGGCTTCGCCGCGTTGCTGCGCGTCTTCGCCACCGCGTTCCCATCCATTGCCGTGGACATGACCGACGTGTTATGGGGGCTTGCTGCCTTGACCATGATCGTCGGCAACCTCATCGCCATCGCGCAGACCGACATCAAACGGCTGCTGGCGTATTCGAGCATCGCCCACGCGGGATACATCCTCATGGCGTTCGTCCCGTATGGGGACGCGAGCGTCCGCGCGGACTCGGTCGCTGCGGGCTTGTTCTACCTCGTCGCCTATGCCGTGACCAACTTTGGCGCGTGGGGCGTGGTCATCGCACTGGAAAAAGCAGAGGGGAAGGGATTGGCAATTGCCGATTACGCGGGTCTCTCGAAGAAATATCCCGCCCTCGCCGCCGCCATGACAGTCTTCATGCTCTCCCTGATCGGTTTGCCTCCAACGATTGGCTTGGTCGGCAAGTTCTACCTCTTTCGCGCGGTCATTGCGGGCGGATTCACCGGTCTCGCCATCATCGGCGTATTGACCTCCCTTATCTCCGCATACTACTACCTGCGCGTCGTTGTCGTCATGTACATGCGCGATGGCGAACCAACCATCGAACGCGAAACCTGGCTGGGTCTCACCACCGGCGCGATGGCGGTCGTCACGGTGGTTGTCAGCCTCGTCCCGCAATACCTGTTCGCCTGGGCGAGCGAGGCGGTGTTGAAGTTGTTTTAGCAAATACAGACCTCCGAGTTCTCTGAGAACTCGGAGGTCTTTGATTTAAACGGGACTGCGGTTCAGCCACAGTCCCGTTTTGCTATGAACAATTCATCATCCCTCAGTGACTTGATAGATCTGTATCAAATTCCCACAGGTATCGTTGAGGATGGCTATCGTGGTCGTTCCCATGTTGGTTGGCTCCATGGTGAATTCCACACCCAGCTTCTTCATGCGTTCGTATTCCTTCTGAATATCGTTGACCTCGAATGCAGTAAAGGGAATCCCATCTTTCATGAGCGATACCTTGAGCGCTTTCATCGCGGGATAACTCGCATTGGGTTCGAGAAGTAATTCGGTGCCGTTCGGTTCCTCAGGTGAGACGACCGTGATCCAACGGGCGCCATTTCCCAGGGGGATATCCCGTTTGAGAATGAACCCCATCCTCTCAGTGTAGAACTTCAATGCCTTATCGTAATCGTCTATCGAAACGCTGGACAGTTTTATCTTCATTTTTCAAATCCTCTCGTTAAAAGTTGTGTGGCTTCTCTACAACTCAACTGGCGGAATTCACTGGGACTGAGGCCGAACTGCTGCTTGAACGCCTTGCCAAACGCCGCATGGGAATCATAACCCGCCGCCAACGCGACCTCAGTGATATCCACCGCGCCCATGCGTAGTTTCCGTCCCGCCCGCTCCAACCGCAGACGGCGGACGTAACCAACCGCGCTCTCACCTGTCGTGGCGGTGAAACTCGATGGAAATGCGGCACGGAGAATCCAGCCACTTCCGCCAGGGTTTCGCGGTTCAGCGTCTCGCTGATATGGTCGCGGATGTATTGGGTGACGTTCTTGATCTGTTCTAAATGGTCTTGCATTCTCTGAATATAGGTTGCCATGCGGCACAATATATTGTACATGGAGTTTCGTCCGCTACTCCAAATGTATCATTTTTTCGTGAGCGAATGCTATACATTGAAACTCACCTTCTCCTTCAACATACCCGGCAGTTCTGGCAGTTTGCTCCGCTCGATCAGGAACGTCGCCAGTTCGGTGATCTCGCGGAAGATATAATGCTGACTCAGGGTCCCTTCGAGATAGCCCGCGCCGCTGGTGCCGCCCGTCCCTGCACGGATGCCGATCATACGGCGCACCATCGAAAAGTGACGGTAACGCCAGTTCGAGAGCAGTTCGTCAATTTCCGAGAGCGTGTTCAACAATTCGAACGGCAACTGGAAGATCGGCAGGTCGCGGTACAACGTGATAAACAACGCGGCTCGCATCGCTTTGGACGAAAGGTCGCCGCGTCCCTTCTCGAAAAAGACCGCATCGAATTCAGCCAGCCTGCCCCTTTCCATCTCGGACAACCCGCCCAAATAAACGCTCCGATAATCCGACCAGAATTTATCGGCGTTTGCGTCGCTTGAGGATTTGTAATCCACCCAGTATTTCTCGTCGAAATAAGGCATGCGTTCCAGCCACTTGACAATCAGTTCCTTCAGCGTGCTTTCGCCTTCCGCCTCCTCGATCTCTTTCAAATCGCTCTCCGAAAGACCGCCCCGCCGCGTGTGCTTGTAATATTCCGCCCTGTGTCTGTGTTCCATCTTCAAGCCGAGTTTGGCTTCGATCAGCCTGAACTGTTTGGACTGAAATCCCGAAGCGGGCAGAAGATGGTTTCTGAATTCCAAAAAATCGAGCGCGGTCATCGTTTCCAGCACGCTCACCTGTTGGTTGAGCAATTCCAATATTTTCACAATGCGCTTGAGTTTATGTACCACGTTGCTCATGTCGGGCGTGTTCTCGTTGATGCGGTCCTGGATGAAGATGTTGCGCACGAGATCGAGTTCGAAGAGGATCTGCTTGAACCACAACTCATAAGCCTGGTGGATGATGATGAACAGCATCTCGTCGTTGCCGTCCTCCATGCGCGCGAAACTGCGCGGGCGCTGGCTGTTCAAGATCGTATCGAGTTGAATGTAATCGCCGTAGTAAAGGTCGTTCATAGTCTCTCCTTATGTGTGTAGGCGGCGTTCTCCAACGCTGCCGTTTGCGCCAGAGAGCGCAGCCTGCATATCTGAGTATAATCGCTCCATGCTCAAAGCCCTCCTCTTCGATTTCGACGGTCTCATCCTCGACACGGAAACCCCCGAAGTGGACGTGTGGACCCGCATTTACGCCGAACATGGATTCGATTTTCCCTTTCAGGACTGGGCGCAAACCGTGGGCGGATACGGCGTCTCGAACTTCGACGCGGCGGAATATCTTTCGCTTCTCTCTCAGGGACGGCTGGATCCTGCTTCGATGCGCGTTCGCCACAGCGCGGAGAGTCTCGCACGCATCCACGCGCAAACCCTCCTTCCGGGCGTGCTGGAGTTGATCCACGATGCGAAGCGACATGGATTAAAACTCGCCATTGCCTCCAGTTCCCGCCACGAATGGGTGGATACGCACGCAAAACGCCTGGGCATCTTCCATTACTTCGATGCGGTGGTCTGCGCGGACGACGTGGGCGTTGGCAGGACCAAGCCGAACCCGGATCTCTTTCTATTGGCGCTGAATCAGTTACAGGTCCAGAGAGAGGCGGCGGTCGTCCTCGAGGATTCTCCCAACGGCGTGACCGCGGCAAGGCGCGCGGGGATCTTCGTCGTGGCTGTTCCGAATCCGCTCACCTCCCGTCTGAACATCGAAGGCGCGGACCTGGTCCTTGACTCCCTGGCGGAATTATCCCTGTCCGCGTTGATGGGAAAATTACAGTAGCGCACGCTTCGAAGAAAATGCCCAAAGCGGGACGCCTGCGTGAACCACTTTGGGCATTGATGTCGCGCTCCGGTTGCCGATGGACGGTCAACTTGCCGTCAAAACGAAGCCACCGCCTCCTCCACCGTGTCGTGGATTTCGACGTATTGCGTGATGCCCGCGATTTGCAGCATCTCGCGGATGGGCGGGATGGGTCCCGCCAGTTTCAGGTGATTCCCGCCGTCTGTTGACAGCATTTTGTGAATGATGACGAGCGCGCGCACGCCGATGCTGGTCATGGAAGGGGTGCGGCTAAGGTCAATGACCAGATCGCGCATCCCGTTATTGTAGGCATCCCTGGCGGTTTGTTCGAGTTCTGCGAAATTTCCCAGGTTGACGCGATCTTGGAGTTGAAAGACGGCGACGGGAACGCGTCCCTGCGCCTGTGAGATCTGTACGAGAGCCATGCGCAACCTCCTTTGGCGATAAAACAGAAGTTGATTTCCGCAATCATACCTCGAAGTGCGGGCGGGTCAATCCGCGCTGACTGGCATTGCTTCGGCTTCCGCCGATCCATCCTTCAATTCCCTGCGCGGCGAGAAGAAGGCAGCGACCAGCGCAAGCCCGGCGGCGACGAACGCGAAGAGAAATACCACGGTGATGGCATCCGCCACGGCGACGCGCGCGGCTTCATTGACGACCGTCTGCGCGCCGGGCAAAGGATCGAGCAATTGCGAAACCAGTCCCAGGTCCAGGCCCGAGGCGGTCAGGTTCGAGGCGAGTCGCGCGCTCAACGCGGCGCCCATCACGCTCACGCCCAAAGTCCCGCCGATCGAACGGCTGAATTGCATCGTCGAAGTCGCGGTGCCGAGTTGCCGTCGTTCCACGGTGGTTTGCACGGCGATCAAAAACGGGGGAATGGAGAAGCCCATGCCGATGCCCATCAACGAAACGAAGACCATCAATAAAGTGCGGCTGGTATCCGCATCCACGCGTGACATGAGAAATGCGCCGGTTGTGAGCAGCGCCGTCCCGGTGATCGCCAGCCTGCGATAGCCGACCTTCAACAACAGGCGCGTGCCGATGATGCTCGCCGCCACCCATCCCAGCAACATGGGCGTAACGGTGATGCCCGCCTGCGTTGCGTTCGTGCCAAGGACCGATTGCACGAACAACGGGATGAATGACAGACTTCCAAACAACGCCCAACCCGCGAGAACGCCATGCGAAATGGATGCGGCGAATAACCTGTCGCGGAACAGAGGGATCGGCAGGATCGGGTTCGCCGCGCGGCTTTCCACCCTAAATAACAGGGCGAACAACAGGACGGAGGCTGCCATCAATATCCAACTGGTGGATGTGCCCACCTCGAACAGACCGAGCAGCAGCGCGACGACGCCTGCCGATAGCAGCGCCGCGCCCGCATAATCCACCACGGGTCTCGCGTGACCGTGCACGTGGTCGCGCCATGCGAAAGCGACCAGCCCCGCCGCGATCAACCCCGGAGGCAGGTTGACGTAGAACACCCAATGCCACGAGAGTTTGTCCACGAGGAACCCGCCCAGCAACGGACCGATGATGGATGAGACGCCCCACACACCGGAGAAGAAGCCCTGCATTTTGGCGCGCTGTTCCAGGCTGAACATTTCGCCGATCAGGATGAATGCCAGCGGCATGATGCCGCCCGCGCCGAGACCCTGCAACCCGCGTGCCAGGATGAGTTGTGTCATCGTATCGGCTTGTCCGCACAGGATGGAGCCGGTGAGAAAGAGGATCATCGCAAAGACGTACAGTTTGCGGCGTCCGTAGAGGTCCGAGAGTTTGCCGTAAAGAGGAACGGTGGTCGTGGAGGCGAGCATGTAGGCTGAGAAGACCCAGGCATAATGTTCCAGTCCGCCCAACTGTCCGACGATGGTCGGCATGGCGGTGGCAACGACGGTCGCCTCCATCGAAGCCAGGAACAGGCTGAGCATGATGCCCATGGTGACAAGGATGATTCGGTTGCGGGACATGAAATCCTTTCGTTGTCGGGCAATCATACTCCAAAATAAAGAGACCGGCTGTTGCCGGTCTCACTGTGGTTTCAAAGTGACTTATTCACTGACGTTACGCACCGTCCCGAAGGTTTGGTGTGCAGAACAAGCACGAAAGACGAGAACCTTCGGGACGTTCCGTGTAAGATGACTTATTCAGGTTTGTGATACAGCTTAAATGTGCCTGCTTCTATAGTGCCTTCAGATGTTTCCTTTATCCATTCGATTTTGGCAAAGTATTCATCGCCAAAGATCTCCCAGTTTTCGGCTATGAAACCGCCATCCGCTTCGCTCAATTCGCTTTCGTGTGATGGCAGGAAGATGCCAGTCCACAATGGCGTGGGCGGGGAAGTATACGGAGGTGAATCTTCGCATGCAACAGTGAAACTCTCCGTGGTATTCCCAGGATAATAGATCAACTTGAAATCACGCGTATAACCGAGTTCATCACTGGGGGATTTTGTGTCGGAGATGATCGCCAAACTGTTGACTGTGAATGTGTCGCCGCCCCGAACGCTGTTCACTTGGCAGCCCTCCGCCCTGAACTCGAAAACAGTGTTGACCAGAGGCGCTTCGCCTTTAAAACTAAAGTCATTCGGGTTGAATTGGAGTTTGACTTTAGACTCAACTGAAGAATCATATCCGCCTCCCTCACCATCATTGAACGTACCCTGCGACTCAAACCTCAATTCAAAGGTCAGGCATTTGCGTACATACTCTTTTGCTTTTTCCTGGGCGGGTCCTCCCTCTGAACCAAGCAATTGATATTGACGTTCCAAGCCAAGCCACGCCGGCAGGATCCGGTGGATGATGTGGTCGTCGCGGCACAGTTCATACTCCTCTTTCATACACACATCCGAAACCGTATCCATCAACCCCATGTCAATGGATGAAGAACTATCATCTGCCATGCCAAGCAATTGTTTCTGGCGTTCGAATCCCAAAACGGTCTGCAATGCCAATCGCCCCGCCGCACAACTTTCACCTGCCGCCGCCACGCGCGGCTTGACAACCTGTTCCTCATACTCCTTGAAGAAACCATCCAGGTCCAATTCCTGCAAAGAGTCATCTGCTTTTCCAAGCAATTGTTCCTGGCGTGCCTTTTGCAGCTTCTCTGCCATTGCGCTCTGGAGACGGCGTTCTGCATCGCCGCCAATGCGTGCCCGCACGGGTTCAATATCTGTAAGGAAGCCCTTTGAAACACCCGCACCGCTGAAGTGCATGATGACGATCTTGATTTCCGGGGAATCCACCACTGGCGGGAGGAGCACAAAGTTTTCACCCGACCCTTGATAACCAAAAAAGATTTGTTGATCAATCGGGATTTCCTGTGACGGGATGATCGTCAGCGTGGCGTTGGCATACAACTGCAATCCCTCCGGTTCAAACCGGACCGCGAACTGGTCGCTGCCAAACGGCATCCCCTCAATCTGACGCACGGGAGTCATGCGGATCAAGGTGTCGGTGAGAAGAGCGTCCGCAGGGATGTCGAGCCGGTACACAGTCCCGTCTAAGCCGGTGGCGGTCAATGTCCCGCCGGCGGTGGAGAAGATACCCTCCGCTTGAGTCTCATTGTCAAGTGTCGGTTTGACGCTGATCGGGTCGTTTGGAATGTCAAACACATATTGCAACTCGGGCGGAACGCTGTTGCCTCCGAGCAATAACCCCGGTAGTCTGCATGCCGTTGTAAGGAACAGGACAAGTATCACGATGAAATAAAAGAATTTTTTCATGAAAGCCTCCATTCACACATGCAAGAAATGAAATGCTATCAACACTGCGGGAACCATGTCCCCGCAAGAACAATATGAGGTTGTTGTATTCAAAAATGGTCGTCGCTCATCTATGAAAAGCGTGCAAAAGCACTCACGCGTAGCGGACGTTTTCCCCTGGCACTGTCCGCCAGGGCAGATGTAACGTCTGCACACAAATCATGCATGAGCCAATGGTCGTTTATGACACCCGTAATTATGGAATGAAATTATAGTACCACGCCCGGTAAATTTCAATGGAAATGAATCAGTAACTCATGGCTTTCTCATTATCGGGATTCACGAACTTCTGGACACGGAATTCACGGAGTGAACGGACTTTGTTCCGTTTTTTCACGGAGGCATCCGTGTCATC
>JABWAU010000033.1 GCA_013360875.1 Anaerolineales bacterium
CCGCCGCCAGGATCTTGCCTTCCTGCGGTTTTTCCTTTGCGGTCTCGGGGAGGTAGATGCCGCTGGCGGTCTTTTCGTCCTGCTCGATCGGCTCCACGATCACACGGCCCCCAAGGGGTTTCAGTTTCAACTTACTTGCCATCTTTCTGCCTCCTGATAGGTTTTTTTTTGGTTTTGCATAATCACGAAATTAGCACTCTAACTCCCGGAGTGCTAATTGCTATCTTACCTACTTCGGAGAGGCAAGTCAAGGGGGTTGTAAAAACTCTTATATTTCTCTGACAGAGATTTGCGCCGCGACCCCTCCGGTAAACCCAGGGGGGCGTTCGGGCCACATCATCGAGGCAATGCGACACTCATGTCGCATTACGGCTTTACGGGGTTGGGATTGCCGTTTCAACTCCCTCCCCCACCCCCTCCTCCACATCCGCGCCCGGAACCGAGGAGGCTGGCACGCCGTCCTCCGCCAGCGATTCACAGATCGCCTCCCCCGCCTGGACGATGCTCAGGATGGTCTGATAACTGTCCGCATAGACCTCCGGCTTGGAGGTGATCTCGGTTCGCACCTCGCCCAAAACCTGCATCGCTTCCCCGCACTTGTTATCACGCGGACGGCTCAACGCCGCCAGCACCGATCCATAGGTGTAATAGTACACGATCGTATTCGGAGAAAGTTCAAGCCCCCGAATCTCCACCGGATTCTCGTCCAGGTCGGGATAGCATTTATCCAATCCGCGCCCCAGGCAGGACTCTTCGCCGGAACAACCGTAGGTCGCGCACTTCAGGGAAAAGATCGAACCCTCGTAGTTGCGCGAACGAAAATAGACGATGCCCAACTGCCCGTAAATGTCCGCGTTGGTCGGGTCGAACTCCAACGCCCTTTGGACGTTCCTCGCCGCGGCAAAGAACTCGCCCAACTGCGAATACGTGCGCGAGATGGACAGATAGGGCGTGGGGTCCTTCACGTCTATCACTTCGTTGATGCGCGCGGCTTTATCGAAATATTCCAGCGACTTTTCATACACCTCGCGCGCCGCTTCCTCGTTGGGGATCTCGAAGGCGAGGCGGCGATAGTTCGCGCCGGCGCGCAAATAAAGGAACGTAAAGTTCGGCTGAAGCAAAATGGCTTTGTCGTATTCCGTGATCGCCAGGTTGTATTGACCGAGCGTCTCCAGCAGGTAGGCGTTGACGCGATGCACGTCCATCAATTCATCCGCGTCTTCGCGTTGCAACGCCTGATTGATGTACTGCTCCGCCTGGCTCCATTTCTGCTGGTCCAAAAGCACCTCCGCGTAGAAAGCCAGAGCCAGCGTATTCGTGCTGTCCAATTGCAGGGCGCGGACCGCCTCCTGCTCGGCTTCCACCAGGAATTTTTCCACCTGTTGCGGATCGTCGCTATAGAGGGTCGAATCCGCGTTCCAATCCAGCGCAAAAGCGAGGATGGCGTGCGCCGTGCTGTCGTCCGGCGCGAGTTCCACCGCCTTGCGCGCCGATTCGAGCGCTTCGAGCAGGCGCGCCTTCTTTGCGGGGTTTGTGATGAGAAAGGCGGAGGAATACGTCTGAATGCGCGCGAGTTTGCTCCAGATTTCGGCGCTGTTTGGGTCCACGCGCAAAGCCTCCTGGTACGCGAGAATCGCCGCGTCCAGTTTGCCGGCCGTGAAGTTGGCGTCCCCCTCCAACGCGTAGGAATCCGCAGAGCGCGTGGGCGTCGGGGGCGCCTGGAACAGGGGCTGGATGTTCCCCTTGTTCATCTGCTGCAACATCCAAACGAAGACCAGGATCAGCGCCACCCACAGGAACATGCGGTAGATGTTCGACCGGGGCTTGCGATTGAACAGGGGACGACGCGGATACAGGTTCATGGCGTGGAAGTAACGGCGGGCGTTGCGACGCCTGTCGGAAGCGGGGTGTTCGCCGGGGGATTAACCAGCGCCTCCTCGCAGATGCGGATGATCTCGCTTGCCGCAAATTGCGCGTTCTCATCCGCAGGCACGCGCGATTGGATCATCTGCGCGATCTGCAACGCTTCGCCGCACTGATTGGTGCGCGCCAGCGCCAGTCCATAGGTATAGTAATATTCCGCGACCCGTATGTCGTTGACCAGCGGTATGCCCTCGATCTCCACGCCCTCCTCGGTCACGCCGCCGTAGATCGTATACCCCAATTGCTGAATGGCTTCGGGCCAGTAGAAATTCCGGTAATACATCACGCCCAGGTTACCGCGCAGGCTGGCATCGTCGGGTCTGTCCTGCACAGCCGTTTCGGCGTATTGAAGGGATTTGGCATATTCGCCGATGGTCGCATACGTGCGTGAGATGTACAGGTCGGGAAACGGGTCTGAGGGATTCAAGGCGTTGGCGCGCGTGAACGCCTCCACTGCCTTATCGTAAACCTGCAAAATGCGGTAATTGAGTCCCAGCCCGATGTACAACGAGGAAATGTTCGGGTTGATGTTGATCGCCGCCTGGTATTCGGCGATCGCCTCCTCGTAATTCCCGGTCGCTTCGAGGATCAAAGCCCGCGCCCGGCGCGTCTCCACGAGATCGGGGTTGAGCGCCAGCGCCACGCGCGATTCCTCTGCGGCTTTTTCATACCCCTCGAAGCCGGTATTGATCAATATCTCCACGTAATAGGCGTGGATCAGCGCGTTGTTCGGGTCCAACCGCAATGCCTCCTGGATGGAAGCCTGCGCCTCGCTGTTCTTTCCCTGAAAATCCAAAGCCCAGGCGTGCACGCCGTAAGCCAGCGCGTTGTTCGAGTTCAACAATAACGCGTTTTCCGCGTTCTTCTGCGCCTCTTCGTATTGCCCCGCGAACACCTGCGTGCGCGCCAACGACACGTACAGCGACGAATCCTGCGGCGACGAGTTGATCGCCTGCTGGTAGGCGACAACGGCGGGCAACAACTTCCCCTCCGCAAAGAGCGCCTGCGCCTCCGTCACGAACGATTCAGGGGAACGCGTGGGCGTGGGTGTCGGCTCGAACGGGTTCGGCTGCGTGGGCAGGTAGATCTGATTGAAATAATATCCGAATAGCACGATCAAAATCAAAAGCGCCAGGCTGAAATAATTCGGGCGCCGCTTGCGGCGATTCATGCTCCATTTACTGCTTCTCGGTAGATACATGATTTCATATTACCATCTGCCGCATAGCCCCGCAAGCCAGTTCTTATTTGCCTCTTATCTATGCTAAAATCACAACATGCAGTTCGAAGTCTTCACTTTATTGCCTGAAGTCTTCCCCCCCTACCTTGAATCGAGCATTCTCAAGCGCGCCATCCAGCGGGGACTGATCGGCGTCCGCATCCACAACATCCGCGACTACACACACGACAAGCATCACGTCACTGACGATACCCCGTACGGAGGCGGAGGCGGAATGGTAATGAAACCCGAACCGATCTTCGAAGCCGTCGAAACCGTTTTGGGACTCGCTCCGCGTCGTCCTCCGCCCGAGCCTGACTCATCCCACAAGGGGACTTTCGGCATCCCCATCATTTTCCTCACCCCGCAGGGACGCGTCTTCAATCAGCGCGTGGCGGAGGAACTATCCCGTCACGAACGCGTCGCCCTGCTGTGCGGACGCTACGAAGGCGTGGACGAACGCGTCCGCCAGCATCTCATCACGGACGAAATTTCCATCGGCGATTACGTGTTGACCGGCGGCGAGCTCCCCGCGTTGATCCTGATCGACGCGGTCTCGCGCCTCCTCCCCGGCGTGTTGGGCGATCCCACCGGCGCGGAGGACGACTCACACTCCATGGGTTTGCTGGAATATCCGCATTACACCAAGCCATCTGATTTTAGAGGTTGGAAAGTTCCCGAAGTGTTACTCTCCGGCGATCACGCAAAGATCGAAAAGTGGAGGCGGGAACGGTCGTTACTACGCACGTTTTACAAACGCCCCGATATGTTGGAGAGGGCGGAATTGAGCAAGGAAGATAAAAAATTCGTCGAAAGTCTAAAGTCGAATGACCTTCGACCTGCAGCCTTCGACTCACAAAAATAAAACCTGGAGGATAGGATGTCCACTCGGCTCAACTACGGCAAGACCTTCCTGCTCGGCTTCGGCTTTTTCGGGGTAAGCGTGATCTGGGGCGTGTATAACGCCTTCGTTCCCATCTTTCTTGCAAACAAATTTCACGTCTCGGCGGGCGTGATCGGCTTCTTTATGACGCTCGACAATATTGCGGCTTTGTTCATCCAGCCGCCCGTCGGCGCATGGTCGGACAGGGTTCGCACGCCGCTGGGACGCCGCATTCCGTTCATTCTCATTGGCGCGCCAATTTCGGCTGTGGCTTTTGGTTTGATTCCGGTCGCGGCTGTCCTTCCGTTTTTCGTGGCATGCACCAGCACGTTGTTATTGAGCGCGGCCTTGTGGCGCACTCCGGTCGTTGCGCTCATGCCGGATATTACGCCGTCCGCGTTTCGTTCGCAGGCGAACGGCATCATCAACTTCATGGGCGGCGTGGGCACGATCATCGCCTTGCAGACGGGAGGCATCCTGTTCGACATGAGTCCCAATTTCCCGTTCTGGTTGGGGTCTGCGCTTGTGATCCTCGCCGCACTGGTCGTTTATCTCTTCATCGAGGAGCCGAAGGAGTACGAAACAAAGCCGGATGAAAACAGGAGCAGCGTTTCCGGTTTCTTCGGGTTCGTCCGGGAGAAATTCCTCACTTCCATGATCGGCCTGGTCGCAGTGGCGGCGGCGGTGGCATTGCTTTCCATGACTTTCCCGGGCTTACGCACGGTTGGGAATCAATTCGGCTTGCCGCCCTATTTCGTCCTGAGTTTGATCCTTCTGGCTGCGTGGTTTGTATATCTCTACGTTTTCTACATGGCGCGTGAAGTCATCTTCGAGCAGGAAAAAAGCGGACTGCGCATCCTGCTGGCGATCTTCTTCTGGTTCATTGGTTTCTCCGCCGTGGAGACGTTCTTCACACTCTACGCCGAAAAGCACCTGGGGCTGACGGCCGGAACGGGAGCGACCCTGCTTTCAGTATTGCCTTTGTTCTTCGTTCTGTTCGCCATTCCGTCAGGCTTCATTGCCGGCAAGATCGGGCGGCGGATGACGATTTCCATCGGTCTGGTGATCATTATCGTGATGATGGTCCTGCTCTACATCACTCCGGCGGAGGCATTGCTCACCGGGATCGCGCCGCTACCGTTGGTCGGTATTCCGGTGGTGGAGGGCGGGGCGCGCATGTTGACGCTGGCGGGCGTCCTGCTCATCTTCGGCGGCATCGGCTGGGCGTTCATCAACATCAACTCCCTGCCCATGATCGTGGATCTTACGGGAGCGGAAAAGATCGGCACGTACACCGGTTTGTATTATCTGTTCTCGACCCTGTCAGCCATTGTCGGACCCATTTCGAACGGCATCGCCATCGAACTTACGAACAATAATTACAACATCATCATGGCGATTGCTCCGCTCTTCTTTGCCATCGCGCTCGTGATGATGCTGGGAGTCCGCCGCGGGGAGGCGACTGCTTGAGGTACAGGGTCAGGCGCCGGCCGGGTCCGAAGCGGGTTTTCATCCCCGGCGACAGGGATGATGGTCGTCACATTTTTCATGTGACTTGTCGAATGGTTGAAGTAAATGTATACTAACGATAAGGGTTGTATTAATATTCACTATCGGTATGAAGAGGAGTATGCAAGTAATGAGAACATTGCAGGCTGCGCGTGCAGGATGGTTCATCGCCGCGTTGTTTTTGTCAGCCTGCGTTTCGGCAACGCCTGATTGCGCCAGCAAAGACGTGTTCTGCGTGGGTCTGGTGACGAACATCGGCAAGATTAACGACAAATCCTTCAATCAGTCCGCGTGGGAGGGGGGGGTCCAATCCCAAAGGGAATTGGGCTCCCAGGTTCAATATATCGAAACCGTTGACCCGAAGGATTACGACAAGAACATTGCCACTTTTGCCGATGAAAATTACGACGTGATTGTGACCGTCGGTTTCAGCATGAGCGAGGCGACGCTCAAAGCCGCCGGTCTTTATCCAAAAGTCAACTTTATCGGCGTGGATCAGTTCCAGGACGAGGAAATCCCAAACGTGACCGGCTTGATCTTCCCGGAGGATCAAGCCGGGTTCCTCGTCGGCGCGCTTGCCGCGATGATGAGTAAAACTCACCAGATCGGGGCGGTATGCGGACCCGATGTGATTCCCCCCATCTGGCGTTTTGGAGAGGGGTACCGGGCAGGCGCGGCTTACGCGGACAGCCTCCAAAGCGCGGCGACAAAGGTTCTTATTGCCTATCACGAGAATAACGATATTGCCTTTACCGACGTTGAATGGGGCGCGGAGACCGCCAAAAGCATGATGGATCAGGGCGTTGACGTGATCTTCGGCTGCGGCGGCGTCACCGGCAACAGCGCGATCACGACCGCCGCCGGGGCTGGCGCGTACGTCATCGGCGTTGACACCGACCAGTACCTGACCCTGCCCGAAGCCGCCCCGCGCATGCTCTCCAGCGCGATGAAACTCATCACGCCGGGCGTCCTGAATCTGATCAGGCTCGCGCGGGAAGGCAATTTCCCGGGCGGCAACCACCTCGGTGAGGCCGGTTACGCTCCCTATCACGATCTGGAGAGCGAAGTCCCGGCGGATGTGAAGGAGATCATGGAAGAGATCAAAGCCGGTCTGTTCGACGGTTCGCTCGAGACCGGCGTACCCTCGACCAAACCATAGCGACTTTCCTTTTCGCGCTCCGGTGAGTTTTGTTGATATAATCCAGAGAGTGCGTTTCGGTCGAAAGCAACGATATGCGCCATTCACGGTCCAACAGTCGTCGTTCAGGAATCCCGGGTTTTTCGATCTTCCAACCATGTTGGACGTTCTTTCCCATGCAGAAGACGCGAACCATTCAAGGAGGTGCCACGGCAAATCACCCAATACCCCAATCTTAATAAAATCCCAACATAGAACTTCAATCTTCAAGAGGAGAAGAAACCCATGAAAAAACTGTACTTCGCACTAGGGACGTTGCTCATCGCTTCCATGATTCTCACCGCCTGCGGCGGCGGAGGCGGCGCTTTCAAAGTCGCCCAGGTGACCGATCTCGGCGGTATTGACGACAAATCCTTCAATGCCACAGCCTACAAAGGCATCGAGCGGGCTGTAGCCGAACTGGGGGTCGAGGGCAAGTATTTGGAATCGCAGCAACAGTCTGATTATGCCAAGAACATCCAGCAACTGCTCGACGAGGACACCGACCTGATCGTCACCGTCGGCTTCCTGCTTGGCGTGGATACCGCTATCACCGCGAAGGCGAATCCCGATCAGATGTTCGCGATCGTTGACTACGCATATCCCGACTGCTGGCCCGGCGCGGTCGAAGGCAAGGACTGCGGTTCGACGACCGAGTTGCCCAACGTTCTGGGTCTGACCTTCGCCACCGACCAGGCTGGCTTCCTGGCGGGTTATGCCGCCGCCGCCAGCACCAAGACCGGCAAAGTCGCCACCTTCGGCGGCATTCAACTCCCGACCGTGACCATCTTCATGAAGGGCTTCGAAGCCGGTGTGGGTTATTACAACCAGAACATGGGAACCAACGTCGAAGTCCTCGGTTGGAGCACCGCCGACGACGCGGGGTCTTTCACCGGCAACTTCGAGTCTCTCGATGACGGCCGCTCCTTCGCCGAAGCCTTCGTCCAGGAAGGCGCCGACATCATCATGCCGGTCGCCGGTCCTGTGGGACTTGGTTCCGCCGCATACTGCAAGGAAACCGGTTCCTGCATGATCGTTGGCGTGGACACCGACTGGACTGTTTCCGCCGGTGAATACAGCGACGTCATTCTCACGAGCGTGTTGAAGAACATGGACGTTGCCGTGTTCGACGCGATCAAAGCCGCGAAGGAAGGCACCTTCAAGGGCGGCATCTATGTCGGCACGCTCGCCAACGACGGCGTGGGCATTGCCTCGGTCAAAGGCGCTTCCGCCGAGCTCAACGCGACGCTGGAACAATTGAGGAACGACATCATCTCCGGCGCCATTAAAGTAGGCGGCTAATTCACTGCTTGAAAGGGTCGGGGAAACGAACTCCCCGACCCTTTTCATCCGTGCGAATTTCACGATTATTCCTCCGTTAATTTGCACCTGTTTCCCGCTGCGTAAACCTGTGGAAATTAGCGGATGAAGCATCTCAACGTGCTGGGCTCGGAGGATATGCCATGACAAACGTTTTAGAACTGCACGGCATCACCAAACGATTCCCTGGTGTGCTTGCAAACGATAAAATAGACATCGCCTTACGGGAGGGCAAGATCCTTGCCTTGTTGGGGGAAAACGGCGCCGGAAAATCCACCTTGATGAACATTCTATACGGATTGTACAAGCCCGACGAGGGCAGAATCGTCGTGCGCGGGCAGGAGGTGGACTTCCGGGGACCCAACGACGCCATAGCCCGCGGCATCGGCATGGTGCATCAACACTTCATGCTCGTGCCGGTGATGACGGTCACGGAAAATGTGATGCTTGGCGTGGAGCCGACGAAGAATCGCTTCTTCCTGGACAAGGATAAGGTTGCGGCACGCATCCGTGAAATCTCGGACCAATATGGATTGGAGGTGGACCCGGACGCATACATCAAGGATCTGCCGGTCGGCATCCAGCAGCGGGTGGAGATCATCAAGGTCCTGTATCGTTCCGCCGACATCCTGATCCTCGACGAACCGACCGCCGTGTTGACCCCGCAGGAGGTGGAAAGCCTGTTCAAGATCATTCGCTCCCTGATCGAAAGGGGCAAATCCCTCATCTTCATTACACATAAACTCAAGGAAGTGATGAAGATCGCGGATGATATCACGGTCCTGCGTCTCGGGCGTGTGGTCGGTTCGACCACCCCTCAGGAAGCCAGCCTCGACAAACTGGCATCCATGATGGTGGGACGCGAAGTGAATCTGGTGGTGACGAAGAAGCCCGCCAACCCGCAGGAAGTCGTGATGGAGGTCAGGAACCTATACGTGCGCGACGAACGCCAGAACCTGACCGTCAAGGGCGTGACCTTCGACGTGCGAAAAGGAGAAGTATTGGGCATCGCGGGAGTGCAGGGTAACGGTCAGACGGAACTCGTCTATGCGTTGACGGGACTGCTCCCCATTGACAGCGGCGTGATCCGGTTGCTGGGCGAGACGATCCATCGCGCCACCCCGCGCAACATCCTGGAGCGCGGCGTGGCGCACATCCCCGAGGATAGGCAGCGCCACGGCTTGATTCTCTCCTTCCCCGTTCACGATAACCTGGTGCTTTGCACGTATTACCAGTCCCCGTTCGCGAAAGGGGTGTCTTTACAACAGAATACGATCTTCGGAAACGCCGAGGCGCTGGTCAAGCAATTCGATATCCGCACGCCGAGCATTTTCGTCAACGTCGGGGGACTTTCGGGCGGCAACCAGCAAAAGGTGATCGTGGCGCGCGAATTCTCGCGCCCGATCCAACTGCTCATCGCCTCGCAGCCAACCCGAGGCCTGGACGTCGGCTCGATAGAATATATCCACAACCAGATCATCAAAAAACGCGACGAAGGCACAGGCATCCTGCTGGTGTCGTCGGAATTGGACGAGATCCTGGCGCTGTCGGATCGCATTGCGGTGATGTATAAAGGCGGCATCATGGACATCCTCGATGCGAAGAAAGTGGATAAGGAATACCTGGGCTTGCTTATGGCAGGCGTGCACCCGTCCGAACCGGTAAAGGTGGATGAAAGCGCCGCCCCGGAAAGAGTTTTCTAGGAGAACCCCCGTGACCGAAAAGAAGAAATCGAAATCCAAATCTTCCGAAGGGATCGGCGGCGGCTCGCTGGGCGAGGCGCTGCGCGTCCCCGCATTGGCTGTGCTGACGGGCTTGATCATCGGCGCAATCGCCATTGTGGCAAGCGGTTCGAACGTTTTCGAAGCCTACAGCGCTTTATTCATCGGCGCGTTCGGGGACCCGGTCCGCTTTTTCAGCGGTTTTCAGCAACTCTTTACCACAGGCGAGACGGCCGGATTGCTCAGAGCCATCTACCCGTTCACGGAAAGCCTCGTCACGGCGACGCCCTACATTTTCGCCGGGCTTTCCGTGGCGCTTGGTTTTCGCTGCGGGCTTTTCAACATCGGCGCGGAAGGGCAGTTTTTCATCGGCGCGTTATGTTCGGCGTTCGTCGGATATAGCATCGTCGGCCTGCCGGCATACATTCACCTGCCGCTTGCCCTCCTGGCGGGCGCGGCGGGCGGCGCGCTCTGGGGCATAGTGCCTGGATACCTCAAGGCGCGCTTCGGCGCGCACGAGGTAGTCAATACCATCATGATGAACTGGATCGCCTTCCGATTAAGCGACTGGCTGTTGAACGGACCCATGAAAGCCTCCGGCTTTCGACCGGTGACACCCAACATCGAACACACCGCGGAATTGCCCCGCTTCTTCCCCGATCCCCTGCGCCTGAATTGGGGCTTCATTCTTGCGCTTATCGTCGCCTACGTTTTGTACTGGTTTCTCTTCAAGACCACGCTCGGTTTCGAGATCCGTTCGGTGGGCGCCAACCCCGATGCCGCCAGATACGCCGGCATGAATATCATCCGCAACTTTGTGCTGGTGATGGCGCTGGCAGGCGGGCTGGCTGGCTTGGCGGGCGCCTCCCAAGTGCTGGGCGTGGACCACTGGGTCGGTCAGGGATTTTCGGCAGGTTATGGCTTCGACGCGATTGCGCTGGCATTGCTTGGCAAGAGTCACCCGTTCGGAGTGGTGCTGGCTGCCTTGTTGTTCGGTTTTCTGCGCAGCGGCGCGACGCGTATGCAATCCATGGCTGGCGTGCCGATTGATATTATCTCCATCATCCAGGGATTGGTGATCATCTTCATCGCCGCGCCTGCCATCATCCGCTGGCTGTACCGGCTTAAGAGCGTCAAGGTTGAAGAAACCGTGTTGACGCGCGGCTGGGGCAAATAAAATAAAGGAGAGACCAGATGACAACACTGAACGCAACAGCCAATACAGCACTGGTAAACCGCGCCCGCGTCACCTACGGCATCGTCCTGCTGGCGATGGGCTTGTTCATCTACTTTTTCTTCGGCTTGAACACGCAATCCGGTTTGGAGACCACCTTCGGGCTCAACCTGGCAGGCTCGCAGGCGATCCCGATTTCCGACCTCGTGGTCCCTTCGCAGTTGACCGTTTACCTCATGGCGGGAATCGCCATCTTCTTCGGCGCGTTCCAACTGGCGCGCGGAGTCAAGGCAACGGGCGCGCTGATTGCCATCATTGGCGCCACCTTTATCGTCGCCTTCCTTACCTGGGCGGCTCAGGGAAAGTCCTTCAACCTGACCGGCATGTTGAGCAGTTCGCTGGTACGCGCCACGCCCATCGCGCTCGCCGCGCTTTGCGGCGTCGTCAGCGAACGGTCGGCGGTCATCAACATCGGCATCGAGGGCATCATGTTGATCTCCGCACAGGCGGCTGTGGTGACAGCCAGCCTCACGGGCAATTTGTACCTGGGGTTGTTCTTTGCGATCCTGCTTGGCGGTCTGGTCGCCGCCCTGCACGCCTATCTCGTCATCCGTTTCAAGGTGGACCAGATCGTCAGCGGCGTCGCCATCAACATATTTGGCACCGGACTTACCTCGTTTGTAAGTTCGCGCTTTCTTGAAAAGAACACGGATTTGTTGAACAATTCCGGCGTTTTTCCCGTCGTCTCCATTCCCGTCCTTTCGAAAATCCCCATTCTGGGTCCCATGTTGTTCGAGAACAACATCGTCATTTATCTGACGATGTTGTTGATCGTAGCCCTGCACATCGTCCTGTTCTATACGCCCTGGGGATTGCGGACGCGCGCGGTCGGAGAACACCCCAAGGCGGCGGATACGCTCGGCGTGAACGTTTATCTCGTTCGTTATGTAAACGTCATTCTCGGCGGCATGATCGCGGGCTTGGGCGGCGCGTATTTCACCATCGGCTCCGTGGGACGTTTCGACGAGATCATGACAGCCGGTAAGGGATTCATCGGTCTCGCCGCGATGATCTTCGGAAAATGGAATCCCATCGGCGCATTCGCTTCGTCTTTGATCTTTGGCTTCGCCGACTCGCTCCAGGTGAGACTGCAGATCCTGCGCGTGCCGATTCCTTCGGAGTTCCTGCTCATGGCGCCCTACATTGTGACGATGATCGTCCTGACGGGCGTTGTGGGACGCGCCATTCCTCCCGCCGCCGACGGCCAGCCGTACGAGAAATAACGGGAACGAAGGATCGGGTTTGGAAAAGGCTGGGGGTTCTTGGAGCAGCATAAGTCAGGAAGGAAGCGGACGGGAGTCGGGAATCTGGCTCCCGTTTCTTCATCTCTCGATGCGGGTCTAGGAACAAAGAATAGTGCAAGTGCGTCCTCCATGATGTAAAATTGACCCATCGTTTCGAGGAGAAGAGCATCATGTTCAAAGTCGCGCGTAATTTTTTCGTTTTGAGCGTATTCCTGGCGCTTGTACTCGCCTCCTGCAACCTGCCCTCGCGCTCGCCGCAGACGGAGGAGCCCAACGCCATCTTCACACAGGCGGCGTTGACCGTGCAGGCGCAATTGAACCAGACCCCCACCCCCGCCCCTTTCAACACACCGACCCTGCCGCCGCCGCAGCCGACGAACACGGCTGTCACCCTGCCCACGTTCCCGCCTGTCACAAATACGTCGGTCGCCTCCGCCACACCGACCTGCGATGTGGGGCAATTCGTCAAGGACGTCACCATTCCCGATGGAACGACTTTCGCTCCCGGTGAGACGTTCACGAAAACCTGGCGGATCAGGAATGCAGGCACCTGCACCTGGTCCGGCTATTCGCTGGTATTCGATAGCGGCGACGCCATGAACGGCGCCTCGCCCATCGCCATCGGAACGGTGGGACCGGGCCAGGAAGTGGATATCTCCGTCAACCTGACCGCCCCCGCGACGAATGGTTCCTATCGCGGCTACTGGCGCATCCGCAACGCCTCGGGGGTTTTTATCCCGATCCTTGGCGGAACACAGGGCAGGTCTTTCTTTGTGGACATCAAGGTTGGCGTCAGCAGTTCGGGGTACGACTTCTACACAAGAGCCTCCAGCGCGGTCTGGACGAGTGGCGCCGGCAATCTTACCTTCGGCGGACCCGATACGGACGATAAGGGCTTTGCCATGTACAAGGACAACCAGAAACTCGAGGACGGAACCACCACCACAAAAATCCTCGAAACGCACCCGCAATTCGTGGACAACGGTTTTATCTCGGGGCGGTTCTCCTCGTACACCGTCGTTCAGGGCGAGCGTTTCACGGCAAAGATCGGGTTCCTCGCGCTCGCCGATGGCACATGCGGCGCAGGCAATGTGAAATTCCAACTGAATTACAGAGAAGGCGGCGGTCCGATCACCTCCCTCGGCGAATGGACCAAGACCTGCGACGGCATTATGAAATCCATTGACGTGGATCTGACCTCCCTCAAAGGCAAAACGGTCGAATTCATCTTGCAGGTTTCGGCGAACGGCTCATCCGCTCAGGACTGGGCTGTCTGGGTCAGGCCCCAAATAGCGCTGCCGTAACGATGAGCAAACGCCCAACCCACCCGGTCGGGCGTTTTTTATGAACGGTATAATCAAGCATCGAGCGTTACATACGAAATAGAGAAAGGTAGTTAATGCGTTTACAAACTCTCAAAACAATTCCACTACTGGTCTGCCTTGCCCTTCTCGCCGCCTCCTGCGGGGGAACGGCGCAAACCGAAACTGAATCGAAAATCGCCACCGCCGTCGCGCAGACCGTACAGGCGCGGGATTCGTTGACAAAAGTTTCGGCTCTTCCCACCCTTACGGCTGCCCCTGCCCTCCAAGCCACCACAACGCCCGAGCCGGAGCCTACCAACACGCCCGGGCAGGCGGTTTCCAACCCCGGATGCGTCGCCTCCGCCAGCCTGGTCAGCGAGAGCCCGCCCGATGACGTGTTATTCGCGCCCGGCGAATACTTCTGGAAAACGTGGACGTTCCTCAACACCGGCGACTGCGTTTGGAACACCTCCTACAGCCTCGTCTTCTGGAACGGGGAGCGCATGGGAGGTCTTTCCTCCTACGCGTTGACCGAGGTCGTCCAACCCGGCGACACCCTGGAAATATCCGTCTACCTGCAAGCCCCAGCCACCGATGGAACCTACACGGGCTTTTGGCGTTTGAAGACACCCTGGGGCGCGGACTTCGGCGTGGGTCCGTTGAACACCTCCTTCTACGTGCGGGTCGAAGTGTCATCGAGCTCCAAACTCCGCTATGGAATCACGGACGTGGCGCTCGAACTGGTGCGCGATCCCGCCTCGGGATGCCCGGTCAACGTTCGTTACACAGTCTACGCCACAATCACCTCGAACGGTCCGCTCACCATCGGTTATTACTGGGACCAAAGCGACGGGAACGAGAGCGGCATTCGCTGGCTTGAGTTCACCAAGGCGGAAAGCCGCACCATCGAACGCGAATGGATGATCGGCAGGGGCGCCACGCAAAACCCGCGCTGGATTCAATTGATCGTCACCGAGCCGCAACACCAGGAATATGAACGAGTGCCGATCCTGAACACCTGCCCGTAGAGTTCAAAAGCCGAAGCCAACACTTCGGCTTTTTTCATGGAACATACGAACCGTCCGGAGCGTCCTAGCGAATGGTTTTATAAGGTAGTGTGACATTTATGTCGCCTTTCGATTGCGACTTGAAAGTCTCGTTACGCTGAATCGGAGGTTTGAATGTCTGGAAAGAATTCCAGGATCGTCCTGATATTGACTGTGACGCTGGGGGTCACGCTTGCTTGCGGTCTTTTTGCGCCCGCGACGCCCCAGCCCGCGGCGACGCTTGATTCCCTCTACACTGCCGCCGCGCAAACGTTGAACGCCATGTCCACGCAAGCCGGTGTGACCCAGCCTGTGGAGCCCTCCTCCCCCACCCCCACTCTATTCGTGCCAACCAACAGCCCGACAAGTTTCCCCACGTTTACGCTGGTGCCGCCCCTGCAGACCATCACAAAATGCGACGCGGCGGCGTTCGTCGCGGACGTCACCTATCCCGACGGTTCGGTCATCGGACGCGGGCAAACCTTCACAAAGACATGGCGCGTGAAGAACGTCGGCACATGCGCGTGGACGACCGCCTACGACCTGGTATTCGTGAGCGGCGAAAAGTTCGGGGCGAGCAACGTTGTCGCTTTGCCGACAGGCGTCGCCCCGGGAAGAAGCGTGGATATATCCATTCAACTCACCTCGCCGACACAGGACGGGCGCTATCGAGGCTACTGGAAACTTCGCAACGCATCCGACGTCCTGTTCGGGTTTGGGTCAAGCGGCGAATCCAGCATCTATGTGGACGTGACCGTCGCCGGTTACACGGTCACGGGATATGACCTGGCGGCGAACCTCTGCGACGCCGTCTGGCGGAATGCAGAGAAACAACTGCCGTGCCCGGGCGCGCAAGGCTCCACAGACGGATTTGCCGTATTGATGAACGCCCCTCAAATGGAGGATGGCGCCGTGCGCGGCATCGGACTGTTGACGCATCCACAAATGATCAACCACGGCGCGATCACGGGAAAATACGCCGCCATCAACATCCAGTCGGGAGACCGCTTCAGGGCGTTGATCGGCTGCCTATATCAAGCCAACGACTGCAACATGATCTTCAAACTCGAATACCAGATCGGAAGCGACCCGGTGAAACTGCTCGGTCAATGGAATGAAATCTACGAAGGGAAGTATTACCCCGTTGACATTGACTTGAACTTCCTGAGCGGAAAAAAGGTCAGGTTCATTTTGACGATTCTAGCCAACGGCTCCTCGCACGAGGATTACGGATTGTGGGTCATGCCGCGCATTACGAAACAAAGTTCCCAGCCTCCCACTGCGACGCCCACCCGTACTCTTTCCCCGACCGTAACTGCCACGCCGACCTCGACCTTTACCGCCACCCCGACCTCCACTGCAACCGCAACGGCAACCGCCACCGAAACCTCGACCGAAACACCCACCGAAACCCCGACCACAGTGCCGTGAAGCGGGCGCATCCCGTAAGTCACCCTACTGCCTTGCATACTGCCTTGCATACTGCCTTGCATACTGCCTTGCATACTGCCTTGCAGTATAATGAGATTGGGAACGCGTTTCCAATCCACCCGTGAAATGACCTGAATGGAGGTAACCATCATGTTCTTTCGGAAATTTCCGCGGCGCATCCTGCTTATGTCGCTGACCGCCGCCCTGATACTTGCCTCGTGCAACGTTGGCGCGGAGCCATCCCCCACGCTGGACGTGAACGCCATCAACACCGCCATCGTCGGGACGACGGTCGCCCAACTCTCCGCGCAATTCACGCAGACCGCCCTTGCCGCGCCGACAAACACCCCTCCTGCAACCAACACGCCTCAGGATCTGCCTACATTCGCCCTGCCCACTGCGGACGCCAGCGCCCTGCCGACCATTTCATTCAACACCACACCCGGCGCCGTCACAACGCCGCTGCCGGGCTTTACCCAAATTGCCCCCGCATCGCCCTCCGCCGCGACACAGGCGCTTGGAGACGCGTGCAATAACAGCGCCTTCGAGGGCGATATCACCATTCCAGACGGCTCGATTTTGCCGCCCGGTTATGATTTTCAAAAGATCTGGAAACTTCGCAATACCGGCAACTGCACATGGGATGAAGGTTTTACCCTCGTTTACATCGGCGGCAGTTCACCGGACCTGGATCCGCAGAATTTCGAATTCAAAAAGAGCAGCGATTTTGTCGCAGGAGGGCAAGCCATCAACATCGGCATCTGGCTGACGACCCCCTGCACCCCCGGTAAATACGAGGGACACTGGCGCATGCGTAGCGACAGCGGCTACTATTTTGGAACGATTCTATCCGTTTACGTGGAAGTCACAGAAAAGTGCAAGTAGTATCGAACGGAAAGGAGATCCCATGAAACTCAAATTCCTCGCGCTCCCGCTCCTTTGTGGCTTGCTCCTCTCCGCCTGTGGCGGGTCAGCCGCGCCCACAGAACCGACGGTTGACGTTGCCGCCGTACGTACTTCCGCCGCCAGCACAGTGGAGGCGAGATTCACCCTAACCGCCGCAGCGTTCACCCCCACCCCGCCGCCTCCGACCGAAACCGAAACCGCCGCAACGGAGGAACCCGAAGCCACCCCCACCGCAACATCGCCGGTGATCGCCGTGGTCACGAACGCGGAGGGGACGCAGGTCGAACTTTGCGACAGCCTGATCTACGTCGCCGACGTGACCGTCCCGGACGGAACCATCATGTCGCCCGGGCAGGATTTCGTCAAGACGTGGCGCGTAAGGAATACCGGCGCGTGTCCGTGGGGCGCGGGATACGTTCTCGCCTACGCGGGGTATTCCGTCCCCATGTCCGGTCAATTCATTGCGATGACGGAGGTCGTCCAACCAGGGCAGGAGGTGGATGTCTCTGTCCAATTCACAGCCCCCAGCCAGGCCGGCGAATACCTGAGCGCATGGACGATGCGGAACCCGCAGGGAGTTACCTTTCCTCAAGTGGTTTTCGTGAAGATCATCGTGCAATAGATCAGTGACCCGCGATCTCAAACAGAACATCAAAGACAAAGCGCGCCAGTTGGGATTTATCCTGACTGGCGTGACGCTTCCCGACCCGCCCCCGCATTACTCCACATTCGAAAACTGGCTCGCGCAAGGTCGTCACGGCAAAATGGATTACCTTGCCGCCGAACGTTCCCGCGCGCGCCGCGCCGACCCAAAACGAATCCTCCCCGAATGCAAATCCATTTTGGTATTGGCAACGCCATATCCACCTCCCTCTCCGGGAAAGGAGGGGGGTGAGGTCGAAGCGCATATCGCCGCCTACGCGCGCGGCGCAGACTACCACGATATCCTCCCCGCGCGGATGAAGGAACTCGTTCAATTCATCGAGGAGCAGGTCGGAGGTCCGGTAAAGAACCGCTGGTACACGGATACCGGCCCCGTCCTCGAACGTGATCTTGCCCAGCGCGCCGGCATCGGATGGATCGGCAAAAACACCTGTCTCATCCACCCGAAACAAGGCTCGTATCTTTTCCTCTCCGAGATCCTGCTCGACCTCGAACTCGAACCCGACCCGCCTTTCGTCACCGACCACTGCGGCGCTTGCACGCGTTGCATCGAAGCGTGTCCCACGCAATGTATTCTTCCCGATCGCACGCTCGACGCGACGCGCTGCATTTCATATCTCACCATCGAACTCAGGGACGACATCCCCGTTGAACTGCGCGGCAAAATGGGCGGTTGGGTTTTTGGATGCGATGTCTGCCAGATGGTTTGTCCGTGGAATCGCTTCGCCTCCGAAGGCGACCCCGCCTTCGATGATGCCCTGGCTGCGTCCGAAAACCCGCCTCATTCCCTGACCGAGGAATTGACTCTAACACCCCGAGCGTTTAACCAACGCTTCAAGCGGAGTCCCGTTCAACGCGCCAAGCGACGCGGCTATCTGCGGAATGTGGCGGTCGCGCTGGGCAACACCGGAGACCTGCACGTCCTCCCGGTTTTACAAAACGCGTCGAACGACGAGGAACCCTTGATCCGCGAACACGCGGCTTGGGCAATCGAACAGATCAACCGGCGTGGTTCTTTATAAGACGAATTCTCAACGCTCCAGCGTTATATATTTCCTCCTCGGCTTGATCCCTACTATCCCTTCGAACGACCCCTTGATCGCCCTCATATCCGCTTCCATATCCTCGGTGGGATGAAACGCATCCTTGAGAATGTGGACGGTTTTACGTTTACCGTCCACCTGCGCCATCACAATGGGAATCCCGGCCGTTTTGGCGATGTGATAAAACCCGCGCTTCCATTCCGTCACGTGATGACGCGTTCCTTCGGGGGTGATGGTCAGAATGAAGCGGTCGGATTCGTTGCATATCTTCACCATTTGCTCCACCAAACCGGTGGATTTTTTACGGTCCACGGGAATCCCGCCGCAATAACGGAAAAACCAGCCGACCGGGAAACGGAACAACTCCGCCTTGCCCATGAAGCGGACGTTCGCCCGCAGGGCGAAGACCACGCCGAGAAACAGGACGAAATCCCAGTTAGAGGTGTGCGGCGCGCCGATCAGAATATATTTCGGAATATCGGGGAGTTTCCCGTCCACGCGCCATCCGGCGAGGCGCATGACGATACGCGCTAGGACGTGAAAAATAAAACTGAGAACGGGGGTGTTGAAGATAGTTATTTTCATTTGATCCCTTGGCCATGGAATTGATCCTGAACATCGCTCCTTCGACTGCAAACTGGCGATCAGTTCGACTGCTTCCGAATGATCACGACCCAGGTCGGATCGGATGCGTTTCCAGGTTCACTTGCCTTTCTCGGCGGCCCTTATTGTATTCCACTCGTTCCAGTCAATCTCCCGCGCCTCAAGCGACGGTTTGGGCGGTTTATCACATCCCAGGATGCGCCGAGTCGCATGCTTGAATTCATCGTCCCAGGTGACAACGCGTCCAAGCATATCCTTGACCGTCCAGTTCCGCGCAATCGGCTCCGCGCAAATCAGTTTTTCATCAAGTCCCGTAATTGCCCTTGCGCTTCGCTCGCGCGAGATTGACAATCGCTGTAGAAAAGCGAATTGCCTGACGGTATCCGCCTGCATGGTTTTCGGGATATTGTGCATGAGAATGGATGTTTTATAATGTTGAGGCTATTGTTCGTTAGCGACTTGAGTATAGAAGAGAATCCCTCCAATATCAAGAGCAACATGCCCATCAAATCAGCCATCCGTTTCCTCGTCTACCAAACCGAAAAACTGGCTCAGCGCCTACGCTTTGCATCCCAGTCTGCGAACCTGCCTGCTTTGCTGGGCATTTCCTTCCCCAAAAGCGGAACGCATCTGCTCGATCAGATTTTGCTCGGCTTTGCGAAGGTCGCGCCATACTCCAAACGCCTGCATTCCTTTTACGCCGAATACGAGGGTGAAAGCGGGGTCAAGCGCGAGCCTGAACAGGCAATTCGCTGGCTCGATTCGCTTCGTCCGCGTGACGTGGCGTCCGCGCATTTGTTTGCCCGACCTGATGCAGTTGCCCGTGTCACCTCGCAAAAATTCATTTCTTATTTCATTTTTCGAGATCCGCGCGATGTGGTCGTCTCGCACGTCTTCTACGTCACCAAGATGGAATCGCGCCACGTGCACCATGCCTATTATCGGTCCCTGCCCGATTTCGATGCGCGGCTCAAGGTCAGCATTTTGGGCAGACCCGATGCGGAGGTGGAATTCCCAAACATCGCCGAACGCTTTGCTCCCTACGTGGATTGGCTGGATCAGCCCGAAGTGTTGGCGATTCACTTCGAAGATCTGATCAATGACCGGGTCCGGACTCTGACGCGCATCATGGATCACTTCCTCGCCCGCGTCCCGCTTCAGACTCCCCGACAACTGATCCTTGATTCCCTCGAATCTGCCATCAACCCGGCAAAGTCCCCGACCTTCCGCTCCGGGAAGACGGGCGAATGGAGGAGGCATTTCACAGAGGAGCACAAAAAGATCTTCAAGGACGCGGCGGGTGATTTATTGATAAGATTGGGTTACGAGAAGGATAATGACTGGTAACTGCTCCATCGTCATCCGCGCCTATAACGAAGAGAAACACATCGGTCGTCTGCTCGAGGGGATTCGTCAGCAGACGATCCGCGACATGGAGATCATCCTCGTCGATTCCGGCTCGACCGATGGAACCGTTGCGATCGCGGAATCTTTTGGAGCGCGGGTCGTCCACATTCCGTCAGCGGAGTTTACGTTTGGGCGGTCGCTCAATTTCGGGGTCCGCGAAGCGACGCGTGATTTCGTCGTCATCGCCAGCGCGCACGTGTATCCCGTCTACCCCGATTGGATCGAGAGTCTGCTTCGTCCGTTCGAGGATGAACGAATCGCATTGACCTACGGCAAACAGCGCGGACCCAATTCCGCGAAGTATTCGGAACAACAAATCTATCATCAGTGGTATCCCGATACGGGCAGCCTTGATCAGCCGACCGCGTTTTGCAACAACGCCAACGCCGCCATCCGAAGGAGCCTGTGGGAGCGGCATCCCTACGACGAAACGCTAACGGGACTCGAAGACGTGGCGTGGGGAAAGTGGGCGAAGGAGCAGGGATATGGGATCGCGTACGTCCCCGAGGCGGAGATCATCCACGTCCACGATGAATCGCCGCGCGGGGTTTACAACCGTTACCGCCGCGAGGCGATGGCGCTGCGGAAAATCTACCCCGAGGCGAATTTCAGCATCTATGATTTTGTCCGCATGACGATCACGAACATTATCAGTGACCTGTGGCACGCCGCCCGCGAGCGCGTGCTGTGGAGGAATCTCGCTTCGATACTTTGGTTCCGCTTTATGCAATTTCACGGCACGCGTATGGGACACCGTGAGACCAGCCTCGTCACGCCGCAGTTGCGCGAGACGTTCTATTACGCGAGGGAGAGGAAGAGAAAAGACGAAAAGCAGAGGGATGTGGAACCGATTCGATATCAGTCCTGACGGTTTCCGCGGAAATGCGATGAAAAATGAGCCGATTATTTAGCAGCCGGAACACGTTTGCAGAGGCGATCGGGCTGATCCTGTTTTTGTCCGGTCTTGCGTTGGTCGCATACCTGGGCTATTACAACCGTTACTGGGCGGATGATTGGTGTTACAACGCCGACCTCGAAAGGCTTGGTTTTTGGGGAACCGTGAAGGGGTATACCCACATCACAACGTACGCGTCGAACAGGTTCTCGTTGACGTTGTTCTCCGGGTTGTTGAATTTCGGGGGCGTGTTCGGGGTCCAGGCGATGACCGGGTTCGCCATCCTGTTTTGGGTATGGGGTATGTACCGCCTGCTTGGTCATATCAACGCATTGACGGACCTCCGCTTCCCCAAAATAACCATACTGCTTGTAACGGCGATTATCGTTTATTACTCCATCCACCTAGCCCCGCATCTGTATCAGAGCCTCTACTGGAGGTCGGGGCTCCTTCCTTACACCGCGCCGGTGGTGTTCGGAGTGTGGGTGTTTGCACTGGTCCTGTCTCCTGCCGTGCGGGAAGCGCGTGTTTTTCCTCTCGCGACCCTCACAGGCGTTCTCGCGTTTCTTGGCGGAGGGTTTTCGGAGGCGGGCAACGCCGCGTTGACCGCGGTATTGGCGGTGTATGTGATTGCCTGTCTCATGTTCAGGCGGAGGGAATGGGCAAGAGCCACGCTCCCGTTCGCGGTCGTCGCCCTGCTGGCTTCGGTCTCGGCGATGGCGGTTTTGATCGCGTCGCCCACCACCGATTATCGGCTTGGGTTATATGAGGCGCCTCCCGGCCTTACGGAGTTTCCCCGCCTGTTGTTCTACCATACCTACGAGTTCCTCGCCCTCAACGCGCTGGATATGCCGCTGACTCACACGATCATTTTCGGGACCCTGTTACTGGTCGGTGCGCTATCGGCTTCGCTCACGGCGAAACGCCCAAAAGCAGGGACATCCCTCCTCGCGGTCTCTGCGATTGCCGTGTTTACGTTTGCATTGGTCGCGGCAAGTTTTGCCCCCAGCGTATACATCGAAAGTTCGCTCCCGGCGTTACGGGCGAGGATCATCGCCCAGTTCTTATTCATCCTGGGTTACGGATTGATCGCTTTTCTCGCCGGTTTTTCCCTCAGGCAACACGTCCACTGGCAGCGCACAGACCGTGTTCTGGCTGTCGTTCTCATTCTGTTTTACGCGCATGGCGCGTATTCCGTGGCGCTGGATGCCGGAAAGATACCCTTGTACGCCGAAAGGGCTATGGTTTGGGATGAAAGGGACCTGGAGATCAGGCAATCGAAAGAGCAGGGGATTTTGGAAATCCACGTGCGCGGGATTGACGGAGCCTCTGTGGGCGGCATTCGGGATTTTATGGACGCGCGCGGACCGGGCTATTGGGTCAATAACTGCGCCGTCCGCTATTACGGCGTGGAAGCGATCTACGCGACACTGCCATGAGCGCTTGCCAAATCCATCCGGTACAATGGACGATATGGAAAGGATTTCCAGACGGACAATCTCGGCATTTGCCCGAAAAGTCGCCAGACAGTTCAAACCTCAAAAGATCATCCTGTTTGCTTCGTATGCCTATGGCAATCCCACCCAGGATTCGTATGTGGACATGCCGGTAATCATGTCATTCAAGGGAAAAGTGCTTTATGAAGCCTCTGACTTTTGAGTGGCTGAAGTGATGGTTGGCTAATCAACATCTTTTACATTGGGGCAATTCGGTATAATCAAATCATAATGAAACTCACCGCCCTCGTCCCCATGCGGCATCACAGCCAGCGCGTGCCAGGCAAGAACTACCGCGACCTTGCCGGGAAACCGCTTTATCAGCACATCATAGAAACGCTGCTTGCTGTCCCTGAGATCAACGAAATCGTCGTGGATACAGACTCCGATCCCGTGATGAGCGGATTGCGCGAACATTTTCCGCAGGTGAAGATCATCAACCGTCCCGAACGTTTGCGCGCGGATGACATCCCCATGAACGAGATCCTGATGTATGACACGGAACAATATCCCGCCGATTTTTATCTGCAGACGCACAGCACCAATCCTCTTTTGAAATCTGACACAATCTCGCGCGCCATTCAATCACTCATTACGAACTACCCAAAAGTTGATTCCCTCTTCTCCGTCACGCGCTGGCAGACGCGCTTTTACGACAAGGATGGAAATGCCATCAACCATAATCCACGCGAACTCATCCAGACCCAGGATCTGCCTCCCATGTATGAAGAGAATTCCTGCATCTATATTTTCACGCGCGAAAAACTCATTGCCAAGCGTCATCGCATCGGCGATGCGCCGTTGATGTTCGAGATCCCCCGCCTCGAAGCCGTGGATATTGATGAAGAGTCCGACTTTCAAATTGCAAACATCCTCATGCGCATGAGAATGGAAAACAAATAATGCCCACTGTCCTTTTCACCGCCCCCTACATGATCCCATTTGTGGATCGCTTCAAACCCGTCTTCGACAAATACGGTATCGAACTCATCATCCCCGAAGTGAAAGAACGCCTGGAGGAAGACGACCTGTTGAAATACGCCGGTCAGTTCGATGGGACGATCTGCGGCGATGACCGCTACACCGCGCGCGTCATCGAAGCCTGTTCCCCGCGCCTCAAGGTGATCTCCAAATGGGGGACGGGAATCGACTCGATCGACGCCGAAGCCTGCTCCCGACATTCGATAAGCATTGGACGAACCCCGAACGCCTTCACCACCCCCGTTGCAGACACCGTGCTGGGATACATGCTCGCCTTTGCCCGCCGCCACCCGTGGATGGATCGGGAGATGAAATCCGGCAAATGGAAAAAGATTCCCGGTAAGACATTGAGCGAATTCACGCTTGGAGTTGTCGGCGTGGGCAATATTGGCAAAGCCGTCACGCGTCGTGCCCGCGCCTTTGGCATGAAAGTCTACGGCACAGACATCGTGGATATTGATCATGTCTTCATCTCCGAGACCGGAATCGAAATGACCTCACTTGAGAACCTGTTGAAGAATTCCGATTTTGTCTCGATCAACTGCGACCTCAACCCGACCTCCCACCACCTCATGAACGCCGGGACCTTTGCCTTGATGAAGCCAACGGCGATCCTCATCAACACTGCCCGCGGACCCATTGTCGAGGAGAAAAGTTTGGTCGCCGCGTTGCAGGCTGAACGTCTCGCGGGAGCCGCATTGGATGTCTTCGAGGTGGAACCTCTTCCGCTGGATAGTCCGTTATTGAAGATGGATAACGTCCTGCTTGCCCCGCATAACGCCAACTCCAGTCCCGCCGCGTGGGAGCGCGTGCATTGGAATACGATTAGGAATTTGGTTGAGGGATTGGGGATGGACGGCAAAGGATTGGAAGATTTGCGTACTGCGTAATGCGTGTTGCGTGTTGCGTGTTGTGCGTTGTGTGATCTGAAAGAGGAAGGATGAAAGAATCAAAAACCATTTTAATCACAGGCGCGGCGGGAGGGATCGGACGGGCAACAGTTGCGCTTTTTGCCGGAAACGACTGGCATGTCATTGGCGTGGATCGCGCTGATTTTGGGAACGAGTTCCCAAAGAGCGGATTGTTCATCAAGTCCGACATTTCACGCGGCGAGGAAATGGAAGCCATCTTCGAGAAGGTAAATGGATTCACCAGGTCCTTGGATGCGTTAATCAACAACGCCGCGATGCAAGTCGCCAAGCCGATCATCGAAACGAGTGTGGAAGAATGGGACGCGGTCATGGCATCCAACTTGCGCTCGGTTTTTCTCGGCGCAAAACTGGCTCATCCGCTTCTAAAAGCCGCCGGAGGCGGAGCGATCGTGAACATATCGTCCGTGCACGCGATCCAAACGTCGGCGAATATCGCCGCGTACGCCGCCTCAAAGGGCGGACTTCTTGCGTTGACGCGCGCCATGGCAATCGAGTTCGCGCCGGATAACATCCGCGTCAACGCCATCCTGCCCGGCGCAGTGGATACGCCCATGCTGCGCGCGGGACTCGGACGCGGGCACGTAGGCGGCGGCGACGTGCAGGAACGACTCGATAACCTCGCGCGCAAGACTGTCAGCGGAAAGGTCGGCAAGCCCGAAGAGATCGCTCACGCAATCTACTTTTTGGCGGATAACGAACAGTCGTCGTTTATGACGGGTCAGGCGTTGATCGTGGATGGGGGGGCGACCGCGAGACTCAGCACGGAATGATATTGTCCCGGTTGTCGGGAACAAAGGAAAAATCAAAATGAAACTCTCAACCTTTCGATTGACGCGTTATTTCCTCCTCTTCACAGTGGCAGTCCTCGCCGTGTTCGGGATCGGTTCTCTCATGCGGATCGGCGCGAATCCGGATCGGACATTCCTGTACGTGTTCTATGCGCTTGCCATGTTTGGCGATGCAATAGCCATCGTGTTTTGCGTATGGCTTTTGGACAGAAGAATGAGGTTCGCTTTCCACATCTCGGTTTTGGTGCTTGCCCTCAATATCTTCCTGACGGTCTTCGATCAATTTGGCACTGTGGATCTGCTTTTTGTGCTGCTGAACTTTGCCGCATTGATCGCCCTCCTCGCGGCTCGCAAGGAATTTCTCCCCGCATGAAGCAGATCCTCAAGTCCGTCCTTCCCGACCCGGTCCTGCAAGCCTTCAAAAATTCCTACGATGCCATCCGCCGCCTCCCGCAAGTGCCGGATGCGTACCTGCATCCCTGGCGGAGGAAAAGCCGCGCGCGCATGGTAGAGTATTACAACGTCCATCGCGGCGAACGCTGTTTCATCATTGGCAACGGTCCCAGTCTAAAACAGACCGACCTGAGCAGACTCAAAAACGAGTTTACCTTCGGGATGAACCGCATTTACCTGCTCTTTCCTGAACTTGGGTTTACCACCACCTACTTCGTCTCCATCAATAACCTGGTCATCGAGCAATGCGCCGAGGAGATTGCCGCCCTGCCGATTCCCAAGTTCATCGCCTGGCATGCCAACCGTCATTTCCAGCGCATGCCCGAAGATATGATTTTTCTCTACACCACCTATACCGGCCCGCAGTTCGCCTACGATATGACCCGCCGCATCTGGGAAGGCGCCACGGTCACCAACGTCGCCCTGCAACTCGCGTTCTACATGGGATTCGAGCAGGTCATCCTCATCGGCGTGGACCATAACTTCACCTCGAAGGGCGAAGCCAACAAGACCGTTGTTTCAACAGGCGACGATCCCAATCACTTCGACCCGCGCTACTTCGGCAAGGGCTTTCGCTGGCAACTGCCCGACCTCGACACCTCCGAAATCGGTTACACCCTCGCCCGCGAAGCCTATCGCAAGGCGGGACGCGAAGTGTTGGACGCCACCGTCGGAGGTAAGTTGACGATCTTCCCCAAGGTGGAATACAAAAGCCTATTTTAGATTTACGATTTTGGATTGTATTGACCTTCGACTTTCGACCTTCGACTCTTTCCTCCCGTGAACCTACCTCTGTCACCCAAACCTCCCCTCGTCTCCATCATCACCCCCTCCTACAATCAGGCACCCTACCTCGAGCAGACGCTTCGCTCCGTCCTCGAGCAGGATTATCCGCGCATCGAGTACATCGTCATTGACGGCGCTTCCACCGACGGTTCGGCGGACATCATTCGGAAGTATGCCGACCGCCTGGCGTACTGGGTCTCCGAAAAGGACAATGGTCAAGCCGAAGCCATCAACAAGGGACTGGCGCGCGCAACAGGCGGGATCATCGCCTGGCTGAACTCGGATGATTTCTATTTCCCCGGCGCGGTTGCATCGGCAGTGCGCGCATTCGAAGCGCACCCCGAAGCGGGGCTGGTCTATGGAGACACGGTCGCTGTGGACGAAAAAGGCGAATTCATCCACTTCCCCCGTTACGCCCAATGGAGCCTCGAAGACCTGCTCACCTTCCACATCCTTGGTCAGCCCGCCGTCTTCATGCGCCGGGATATTTTGTTGAAGGCTGGTTTCCTTGACCCGTCCTTCCACTTCCTCCTCGATCACCATTTGTGGATCCGCATGGCATCTCACGCGCCAATGGTCTATGTCCCTGAACAGTGGGCGGCGGGACGTTTTCACGAGTCCGCAAAAAATATTGCGCAGGCGGCGAGGTTTGGGGAGGAGGCGTTTCGTATTCTGGAGTGGGCGGAGCGTGATTCGCGTGTATCAGGCGCGTTGGGTCGAGTCAGCCGTCAGTCACGCGCCGCCGCGCTGCGGATAAATGGGAGGTATCTTCTCGACGCGGGAAAAGCCCGGGAGTCGTTCAAGTCCTATGCGCGGAGTTTCCTCACCCATCCGTCCACCGCGCTGGTGGAGTGGAAGCGGATCGTCTTTGCATTTCTGAGCCTGTTCGGGTTGGGCGTCCTGCAAAAGCATTACAACCGCTGGCGCAAACAAAGGGCGCAAAAGCGCGCGCTTTCGGAATCAAATGGGCGGAGGTAAAATCTCTGAGCATGGACGGCAAATCCTTTATCGCTCCGAACCGTTGGGCGCTGGCATTCGTGCTGGCGCTTTTGTTCGGGTTGGGGCTGGGCGTCCGCCTGACCGACCTGACCGACCTGCCGCTCGATTTTCATCCCACCCGCCAGTTGTTCTCCGCCATCAAAGCGCGCGGCATCTATTACCAGACCGCGCCCGGCATCGCCGAATGGCAGCGCGAAGTTGCATTGCGCGCCTTCGACGCCGAAGCGGTCATCGAGCCGCCCGTGATTGACGGTTTGGTCGCCGCCTCTTATCGCGTGTTCGGCGAATATATTTGGATCGCGCGAATCTATTCCTCGCTGTTCTGGATCGTCGGCGGGATATTTTTGTTCCTGCTCGCGCGCGAACTGCTGACGCTGGACGAGGCGCTTCTTTCCCTGACCTTTTACTTGCTCCTGCCCTACGGAGTTTTTGCCAGCCGATCCTTTCAGCCCGATCCCTTGATGGTGCTGTTGATTCTGATCGGCTGGTGGGCGGCGATGCGTTGGAGTCGCCAGCCCGCGTGGACGTGGGCAATACTGGCTGGGATCGCCGGCGGACTTGCCATCTTCGTCAAATTGACAGCCGCGTTTTTTATTGCGGGAGGATTTATCGGCGCGGTCCTTGCCCGCTTTTCGTTCAGGGAGGCGCTGCGCCACCCTCAAGTATGGGTCATGTCAGCATTGACGGTTCTGCCCGGCGCGGCGTACGTCGTCTATGGCGTTTACGTTGCCGGTTATCTGGGATCGCAGTTCAAAGGACGTTTCTTCCCGGAACTGTGGAGCAACCTGTTCTTCTACCTGCGCTGGGAGGGCAAGATCGCGTTGGTCCTCGGGCATCTCGGTCTGGCGCTGGCGTTGCTGGGTTTGTTCTTCCTTCGCACGCGGCAAAACCGGATCTTCGTGACCGCCTTGTGGGCGGGCTACGCGTTCTTCGGAATGTTCTTCGGCTACCACATTTCAAGCCACGATTATTACAGCCTGCCGCTCGTTCCGATCGCGGCGCTGCCGCTGGGGGCTTTGGGCGGGGTGACGGTCCGGGCGTTGACGGAGCAGGCTTCGGGGTCTGGTTTGATGCGGACATTCATCCGTTTCATGTTATTGTTCATCGCGGTGATGACCTCCTGGCAGACGCGCGTCGAATTGCTGTCCGTGGATTATCGTCCGCAGGCAGCGTTCTGGGCGTCGGTGGGCGAGGCGCTCGATCACCAGCCGTCCGTGATCGCGGTGACGCAGGATTACGGCTACCCGCTGGTGTATTGGGGCTGGCAGAGAGTCACGGTTTGGCCCGAAGCGCGGGGCGAGTTTTTCGGCGCGCAAAGCGATGAGGATACGGCAAGCCGCTTCGACAGGCTGACCTCCAACAAGGCGTATTTTCTCGTCACCGATTTCGAGGAATTAGCCCGCCAGCCGGGTTTGGAGGAAATCCTGCGCGGGAATTATCCGATCCATGCGGAGGGAGAGGGTTTTGTCATCTTCGATCTGACGCGGCGGTTGGAAAAGTAAATGGTATGATTTGACCGATTTCGATGAACGCACATCCATTGGTTTCCATCGTCACCCCATCCTTCAACCAGGCGCGCTTCCTCGAAGCGACGGTCCGTTCCGTGCTGGAACAGGATTACCCGCGCATCGAGTACTTCATCGTGGACGGCGGCTCGACCGATGGGAGCGTGGAGATTATCAAAAAATATGCGGAGGGTTTGGAAGACCGACAGCAAGCTGTCGGATTCCATAAGGTTGACTACTGGGTCTCCGAACCGGACAAGGGGCAGACCGACGCCATCAACAAGGGTTTTGCGCGGGCGCAGGGAGACATCCTCGCATGGATCAACTCGGACGACACGTATGAGCCCGGCGCGGTCTCGGCGGCGGTGAAATATTTGCAGGAGCATCCCGACGTTGGGCTGGTCTACGGCGACGCCAACTTCATTGACGAAAATGGACGTGTGATCGGCAAATTCGCGGCGCGCCAGACCGACTACGCGCGGCTCCGGCGCGGATACGTCCACATTCCGCAGCAGGCTTCGTTCTTCCGCGCGAGTTTGTGGCGCGAGGTCGGTCCGCTCGACCCTTCGTTTTACTTTGCGATGGATTACGATCTGTGGGTTCGCATCGCGGCGCGCGCGGCGATTCATTACACACCGCAACTTTGGGCGAACTTCCGTTTACATTCCAGCGGCAAGACCATTGCCGCCGACGACCGCTGCTGGCCCGAGATGATCCGCATCCATCGCAGGGACGGCGGGAACTGGCTCTCGGTCATCGTGGCAAAGTATTACGTGCGGATGGTCATCGCTCCACTGCTCAACTGGCGGCGGAGACTCCAGATGCGGCAACACAGTGACCGCGCGTAATCGGCGTTCTCTCACGCCGATTACAAAAGCAACAAAACAAAGCAGGTAACCTCGTGAAAAAACGACTCTTTGCCCCTCCATCCATTGACGATCTGATTCAACTTTTGCAGGCGTGGCGCTTCTGGGTTTTGAGCGGTCTGGTTGGCGCGCTGCTTGGTGGGTTGACGTATTTCGTCTCCCCGACGGATTTCCGCGCCCGCGCAACCGTAGTGGTGGATTTCAACATGGAGCAAGCATGGCTCGTGGACTCGGACCGCGAGTTGTTCTATTACCTCGAACGCGAAGCGCGCAAACTGGAGGAGGTCGCCTGGTCGGATACAACGCTTGCGAAAGTTGCCGATGAAGTTGGGGACGTGACCGTATCCGATTTGCGTTCGGACGTTTTGGAATTGAGCGAACCGGCGGACGGCGGCTGGCATTTTTACGCCAACGATCCCGATCCTGCCCGCGCCGAACGGCTGGCATCTGTTTGGGCGGAGACGTTCGTTGCCGAAGTCCGCGACGGAATCGAAACCGCCGTCGCATTGGACGCGGCGCGCAATGCGCTCGCATCAAACCCGGCCGATGAAGAACTTTTATTGCGCGTCAGTGAACTCGAAACGAAATCGCTGGGCATCACGCCCGAGCTGCAAATTTCTCCCGCGCAGATCAACGACCTGAATCCGCAAAGGCGAGTCAGTCTGGCAAACTACATTTTTGCCGCGGCGGTCATCTTCACGACGCTCAGCGCGTTGTTCATTCTTTTCTTTGGAACGGGCAGGCGTGCGTAAACTGAATCTCGATTCGCTGGCGCGCTGGCTTTGGGCGCTTGTACTTGTGACATTGCCGGTCACCAGTTTTCGCTTCATGCCGTTCATGGGCGCGGGGACGTTCGTCCGCCCGCTGGCGCTCTACCCGCTGGGACTGCTGATGCCGGTCTTGCTCTATCGGATTTGGACGAAACGCCTCACGCGCCCCTGGAACGGGACCCTGACCATCCTGCTTGCCTTCACGCTGACGGCTCTCCTCTCCACCGCGTTCGGCTCATTGCTGGCTCCCATCGAACTGCGCGGCGTGGGATTCTGGGACCGCGCCCTGCGCGCCTGGATCACGCTCGTCATCGGTTTATCATTTTTTGTCTCCGCAGTGTGGATGAACCGTAACGAAGACGATCTCAAATTCTCGTTGAAATGGCTGCTGGTAGGATTGGTCCTGCACATTGCATGGGGAAGTGTTCAGGCGGTTGGACTGCAAATGGGTCTGCGCGGCGAATTGAACGAGATACAGAACCTCTTTTCGATACGCGGTCTTCCACGGAACAGGCGTATCGCGGGTTTTGCTTACGAACCCTCGTGGCTGGCGGGTCAACTGGCGGTGTTGTATCTTCCCTGGTTGTTCGCTTCCCTGTTGACGCGGTATCGGTTATCGAAATTCAAATGGATTGAAGGAATCCTTTTGCTGGGAGGACTAGCCATCCTCCTACTCACCTACTCGCGCGGCGGGTTGTTCATCACGGTGGGCGCGGTGATACTTACTTTCTTTGTGGCGGGTTCGGGAGTGATGAAGGATGTCTTGGATTGGTATCGGACGGGATTCCGCCGGGAAGTGGATAAAGGTCAATGGAGGAGGATGCAAGCCGCGGGGAGTCGGATCGCCCTCAGTTTGGTCATCATCGGCGCGGCGATCGGCGCGGGAGTCTTTCTCGCGGACAAGGGGTACATCGCCGCGTTGTGGAATTCGTCCGCGGAGAGTTTGTGGGATTATGCCATTGACGCGTATCTCGGTCCGCGCCTCGCTTACGTGATCGCCGCGTTGGATTCGTTTCGATCGTATCCTCTGACCGGCGTGGGACTGGGCGCGAGCGGCTTTACGATGTATGCGAACATGCCCGATTGGGCGTTGAGCGGCGTGCCGGAGATCGCG
>JABWAU010000154.1 GCA_013360875.1 Anaerolineales bacterium
TTCGAGCCTTGCTCCAACGCCACCGGCACGATCAACTCCACCGTCAGGTTGACGTTGTCCCCGGGCATCACCATCTCCACTCCCTCCGGCAGGGTGATGTTCCCCGTCACGTCCATCGTCCGCACGTAGAACTGCGGCCTGTATCCGCTGAAGAACGCTTTGTGCCGCCCACCCTCCTCCTTCTTCAGCACGTACACCTCCGCCAGGAACTTCTTGTGCGGCGTGATGCTACCGGGTTTGGCAACCACCATCCCGCGCTCCACGTCCGTCCGCTCGATGCCCCTCAACAACAACCCCAAGTTATCGCCGGCCATCCCCTCGTCCAACTGCTTGTGGAACATCTCCACCCCCGTCACCACCGTGTTCATGCTCTTCTCGCGCAAACCCACGATCTCCGCCGCATCGCCAACCTTCACGATCCCACGATCCATGCGTCCCGTCACCACCGTCCCCCTCCCCTTGATCGAGAACACATCTTCCACGCTCATCATGAACGGTTTGTCCGTCTCACGCTTCGGCTCCGGAATGTACTCGTCTATCACCCGCAGCAATTCGCGGATGCACTCGTATTCCGGCGCATTCGGATCCGTGCTCGGGCTGTCCAACGCTGCCTTGGCGCTCCCCCTCACGATCGGCGTCGTGTCGCCTGGAAATCCGTACGAATTCAGCAGCTCGCGCAGCTCCAACTCCACCAACTCCAGCAGCTCCGGGTCGTTCATCTGATCCACTTTGTTCAGAAACACCACGATCGAAGGCACTTCCACCTGTCGCGCCAGCAACACGTGCTCGCGCGTCTGCGGCATCGGCCCGTCTGGCGCCGCCACCACCAGGATCGCCCCGTCCACCTGCGCCGCTCCCGTGATCATGTTCTTGATGTAGTCGCGATGCCCCGGCATATCCACGTGCGCATAGTGCCGCTTCGCCGTCTGGTATTCCACGTGCGCTATGTTGATCGTGATGCCCCGCGCCTTCTCTTCCGGCGCATTGTCAATCTGGTCGTAGGCTTTGAATTCCGCCTGCCCCAGCATCTGGCTCACTTTCGTGATCGCCGCCGTCAGCGTCGTCTTCCCGTGATCTATATGCCCCATCGTTCCCACGTTCAAGTGCGGCTTGCTCCTGTCAAATTTTTCCTTCGCCATGCCTATTTCTCCTTTACAGACATAGATCTTGATTTCAGCAACTGAGCCCACAACGGGATTCGAACCCGTGACCTCACCCTTACCAAGGGTGTGCTCTACCGACTGAGCTATGTGGGCGATCGCGTGCTGTTCCGCGCGTCGCGGTAGTGGGCGGTGAAGGATTCGAACCTCCGAAGTCTTCTGACAACTGATTTACAGTCAGTCCCCTTTGGCCACTTGGGTAACCGCCCGGGTAAAATATTTGGTTGTTAATCACGCATCGAAATATTGCTTCAACACATGACTTGTAGAGCCGACGACGAGAATCGAACTCGTAACCGCCCGCTTACAAGGCGGGTGCTCTGCCGATTGAGCTACGTCGGCAGTACCCAATTAAGCAGGGCGATTATACCAAAGCCGTACCTAATGGGGAAGTGAGAGCGGCAATTAAATTGCTCCCGCGCGGGAGGGAGCAGGGCGCAAGTTTAGCAGGATTCACCATGCAAGTCAAGCATGACAATTCGATTGGGGGTTGGCGTCGAAATGATTTTCACCCCTGCGCAGCGACCGACGCGGCGCATTCGAATGGGAAGATCAGCGCACGCGGCGCTTCCATTCCTCCTTCGTCTGCAATTCGCCGGGACTTGCGCCGGAATCGAGCGCGAGAAAGTCCGTAAGCAGGCGGTTGAATTTGATCGCCTCGTCAAGCATCGGGAAGTGACCCGAACCTTCGAGGATGATCTGGTGGGTAAAGGTGGATGTGGCTGCCTCGTAGGTTGGGATGGTGATCGCCTGGTCCTTCTCGCCATAAACCAACAGACAGGGAACGTCCTGTTCGCGGAATGCGCCAAACAAATTGTCCGACTGCAAGCCTGTCATGGAAGCCGCCACCGCCCTTGCGTCCGCCTTGGCTGCGTCGGACAGGGCAGTGGACGCTTCCGGTGAACGGTTCGACAGCCAATCGGTCAATTCCTGAGGCGTATTCATCCGCAGCCTGGGATTGACCGCGTCAAAACTTAAGGGACAGTTGACCGCCATCAACCGATCCAAACTCTGTCTGAAGCGGATGGCGAACTTCATTCCCACGAGCGCGCCCAATCCGTGACCCACAATGGCGATCTTGCCGATCCCCAATTCGTTCAGAAAGGAATCGAGCAGTTTCACCTGTTCGTCCAGCGAATATTTCAACTCATTATGGGCGGTGTCTCCAAAGCCCCAAAGGTCGAGCGCATAGGCGCGGAAGGAGGTCGAGGTGACTTGCATGGATGAGATCCAATACTTCCATGAACCGACCCAGCCATGCAGGAAGATGACCGGGCGTCCGCGTCCCAGCACCTCGTAATGCACAATGGAACCGTCGAGGAGAATCGCGCTCAATCGTCACTTTCCAAATTTTGCAAGAATGGTTTTCACACGTAACGTCAACTGGTCGGGGGCAAACGGTTTGAGCAGGTAATCTTCCGCGCCCGCGTCCAAGCCCTGCTGGATCTCGCTTTCCTGTCCTTTGGCGGAAAGGAACACCACAGGGATATCTTTCAAGTCTGGATTTGCCTTCATCAGTCTGCAAGCATCGTAACCGGTCATGCGCGGCATGCGAACGTCCATCAAGACCAGATCTGGGTTGACCCTGGGAGCCATTTCCACCGCCTCCTCTCCGTTGGTCGCGGCGAACACTTCATGGCCCGCAAACCGCAGGGTGAAAGCCACTAAATCCCGAATATCCCGTTCGTCTTCCGCGATCAATATCTTTGCCATTCAAGCCTCAATCTTTTTCATAGACAGGCAGGGTGAAGGAGAAGGTGCTTCCCTCTCCGGGGATCCCGCTGCTCTTCATCCAGATTTTTCCCCTGTGCATTTCGACGATCTGTTTAACGATGGACAAGCCCAGACCCGTTCCAGGGGTGGATAAAACCAGGGGATGTTCGCCCCGGTAAAAACGTTCGAAGATGCGTTCCTGGTCGTCCATCGCAATGCCCACGCCGTTGTCCTCCACATCCACCTGAACGTGCGTTCCGCTGCTCAATGGACGGATATGCACAATGATCGTGCCGTTTTCGGGGGTGTAGTGATACGCGTTGAAAACCAGGTTGCTCAACACTTGACGCACGCGTTCGGCGTCGGCGAACACGGGCGGCAGTTTTCGGGGCGCGTCCAGCGAAAGCGCCATCGGTTTGTTTTCCTCCTGCGAACGGCGCAACACGTCCTCGATCACGTCCTCGGCCACTTCGCGCAGGTCGAGCGCCTGAGGCGAAAGTGTCACCTGTCCGGATTCGATGCGGGAGACATCCAACAGATCGTTCACGAGGATGGTCAGGCGCTCTGTGTTGTTCTTGATGATGTTCAGGAAGTGTGCCTGATTCTCGTTCAACGCGCCCGCCGCTCCCATCAACAGGACGTCCGTGTAACCGCGGATGGAGGTCATCGGCGTGCGTAGTTCGTGGCTGACCGTTGCGACGAACTCGGATTTGAGCCTGTCCACTTCGACCTCATGCGTGATGTCGCGGAAAATGGACACCGTACCCAAAAAGTCGTCTTGCAGGATGACCGGCGCAAGATGCACGAGCGCAATGCGCCCATTTTGAAGGTCCAATTGTTCCGCGTACGTTTCGCCTTTTTGATATTTCGAAGGTGATTCCGACCACATGCGGATCGTCTGCATCCATGAACCAGCCGCCTTGCCAAAGAGACCGGCAAAAACGTCGAGCGGTTGTCCGATCAGGCGCCCCGCTTCCACGTCGAGGATATCTTCGACGGAAGGGTTCACGAAGGTGATGCGGTTGTTCGGTCCCGTTACGAGGACGCCGTCCGCCACTGCTTCGAGAATGGCTTGCGAGCGACTGGCTTCCTCCTGCTCACGACGGAGCATGGCGCCGAGACGTTCAGCCTGGTCACGGATCAATTCGTAGAGGTGCGCGTTATTGATGGCAACCGAGACCTGCCCGGCAATGGCTTTGACCATGTTCAACCGTTCGGCGCTGAAGAAGTTGACCTTGCGGTGGAACACCATCAGAACGCCGATGACATCTTCAGCCACCAGGAGGGGAACGACAATGGCACTTCGATGTTCGCGCGAGGACGAGGGCGTGGTCACCCAGCGCGGATCTTTCAACAGGTCGCCGATCAGGACCTCCTCGCGGTTTGCCACCACCCATCCAGCGAGTCCTTCGCCGATCTTGAGTCTGAAGCCGCGCCTTTCGCCGGTGATCTTATCGGAAAGATAGCCATATCCGGCGCGGTAGTGGAGCATGTTGTCCTCCGCGCCGCGCAACATGATGGTGCCTTGTTCCGCCCCGATGGCATCATTGAGCAGCGCCAGCGTGCGGTTCAAGGCGCGATCCAGGTCCAGGCTGGAGGATACTTCTGTCAGGATGCGAAGCAGGGTTTCCGTGTTTTGCTGTTCGCGTTGCAATTCCGCCGTGCGCTCGATCACGCGTTGTTCGAGTTCCTGCGCGAGGCGCTGGGTTTCCTTGAGCAGGCGTCCATTCTGGATGGCGACGATCGCTTGGTTCGCAAGTGTGCTTAGGATTTGCAGGTCGTCTTCCGTGTAATGGACGTTCGGTTGATAACTCTGCGCGGAAAGCATGCCGATCGCCCGCCCGCCGAGAAGCATAGGCACGGCAAGGATGGAATGGGGCGTTTCCATCCTTCCATATATTACGCCGCCCGCCTTGTCCACAGCTTCGACGCCATGAAGCAGCAAAGGCCGGTTCGTGGCGATGACGCGGCCGCTCAAACCCTGGTCACGCGGGATGCGGGTGACGGGCGCGCGCCTGTCATCGTCCACGAGGTAAACACCTTCGATCTCGTTCGTCTCTTCATCCAGCAGGCTGATGACAAAGGAATCCACCATCATCAATTTCTTTACGGCATTGTGAACGGCAACGTAGATCTGTTCGGGGTCGAGGTTCGCGCCAACCTGGTAACTCACCTGGTTCAGGATCGCGAAGCGTTCCGCCGTCGAAAGAGTGGATTGATACAGCCGCGCGTTTTCGAGCGCGATGGACGCCTGGTTGGTCAACGTGCGCGCCAATTCGATCTCGGGCAGGCTGAAACGGATCCCCTCGTTCTGGTGGATGAACATCAATGCCTGCAAATTCGCGCCGCTGACAAGAGGCAGGATAAGGAGCGATTGTGCCCCCTCCCCTAAAAATCCCCTCAGGGGGGTCAGGTCGGGTTCGGCGTTTACGGCATCGGTCGCAAATACACCGAGCGATTCGTGCAGGCGGTGGAAGATGGGCGCGTCGGGCAAAGTCTGGGGCAGTTTTCTGAACGGTTTTGGATTCGAATATTTCCAGATCGCCGCCCCGCGCGAAAAGGAAACGACGGAAACGCGAGGAGCGTTCAAAGCCGCCTGCAATTCCTGCGCGGTCAGTTGAAGGATTTTGTCCTCATCCAGCAGCCCGCCCAATGTGGATGAGAAACGGTTGAGCAGAGCCAGACGCTGCGAGCGTTCATCCAGTTCCGCAGCGCGGTTCAGGCTATCCTCGAAGAGCCTTGCGTTTTCCAAAGCGACCGCCGACTGGCTTGCGAAGGTCATGCCGACCTGCACGTGTTCGCGCGTGTAAAAATACGCCTGCCATTTTTCGAGAGCCAGTACGCCGATCACTTCGTTCTTGGAAAGAAGCGGCAACCCCAGCCAGGAAAGGCGCGGTGCTTCGAGCGTCGGGAAGCGCGGGTCCTGCCGCACGTCGCCGACCAGAATCCCCTGCCCGGTGCGGATCATTTCCTTGAATAAAATGCTGTCCTCCACCGCGAGGGTCAAGCCCAGGCGCGGTTCCGAATCGGGGAAGCCGCGCGCCGCGGCGACGGTCAGGCGATCCTTTTCGCGAACCCACAAGGTCGCCGTATCGTAGGGAAGGACAGGCTCCAATTGATCGAGCAGGGTTTCCACCAGTTCGGTGCTTTTCAGATTGGAGGTCAGGTTCGTCGCGGCGGAGGTGAGCGCTTCGAGTTGTTTCGCGCGTTCCTGTGTGGTCTGAACCAGGCGGACGTTCTGGAGGGACAAGCCCACTTGCTGGGCGAGCGAAAGGAGCAGGGTTTCATCCTCCTCGCGGAAGGCGGCTGTCGTGTTGAAGTTATCCAGGACGACGACGCCGACGCGTTGATCGCCGGATTGGATCGGGATCAGCAGGCTCGAAACCGGAAGTCGTCCGCCGGTCCCCTGGCGATAGAGCAGTTGGTTTTCCGTCGAGAAGGTGTAATCGCGCGCAAATTGCACTTCATCCACGCGCATGGGATGGTTTGCTTCGAAAGCCTGTCCGGGCAGGGATTCGCCCGCATGGTACGTGATGCGTCTCATCGCATCATTGTCCGCGTAACCGGAAACGGCTTGGGGTAGTAATTGTCCGGTATGCTCGTCCCAGATTAGAACCACCCCGGCGTGCGCCGTGTTCAACGCCTTGCGCGCGCTTTCCAGCAACGCTCTGACGATACGATCAGAATCGAGACCGCGCAGCTGGCGGCTAAAATCAAGCAGGAGATTGACTTCCTGCAGGCGGCGGCGCGTTTCATTGAGCAGGGAAATGTTTTGCAGGATGACAGACGTTTGCCGCGCGATCTGGTGATAGACCTGAAGGTCTTCAGCGGTAAAGGCGGGCATCGGTTCGGGGCTGACCGCCATCATCGCCGCGACCGTTCGTTTATCAATCCTGATCGGCAGGCAGATCAACGATTTTGCGCGCAGGGCGGTCAACAACGGCGTGTCGCGCCATTCGAGGTTTTCGTCCAGGGTCGAGATCAGGATGGCTTCGCCGCTCTGCAACGTCGCCCGAAGCGGGTTCCTCTGACCGAACAGCGCATCCGGGTTGGTTGCGCGCGGGACGCTTCCCAAAACGTGCGCCAGGCGCGGACCCTCCGCGGTCATCTCAGCCACGAGCGCGACCGCCATGCCCAACTGGGTGAGCGTTTCACGCGCCAACGCCAGCAGCGCGGAGGAAGCGTCCAACTGGCGGCTTACCGACTCGGTAATGGCAAGTCCGGCGCGGACGCGTTGCGAACGCTGGTCAAGGTTCTGTATGGCAATGGTCTGGTCGAGGTCTTTGCGAAGCAGGACAGGCAGGTCGTTTTGCGTGTTGGCAAGCAGGCGTTGTTGCCGCTCGATGCCGGAGGACAGGGAATCTACCTGGGCGAGCAGTTCGGAAACGCGGGCGCTTCCCATGATCACGAGCGAAGCCTGCGAAGCAAAAGCCTCCAGCGCTTCGATGGCGGCGAGGTCCGGACGCATCCCATCGCGGGGCAGATCCACACTGATGAGCCCGAGTGGGTTCCCCTGGTTGTCCTCCAGGACTGTGACCAGCGTATCGTCCGGGTCCCAGGCAGCGGGTGATTTTTGCGCGCGCGCGTCCGCCGGAAAAGTGACCATGTGCACATCGGAC